>CAIOTK010000001.1 GCA_903861185.1 uncultured Opitutia bacterium
CCGTGGGGGCAACTCGCGCTGCTGGCGGCGGGGATCGTCGCCGCTGGGGCGCTCGCGAGCCACGCCCTCGGCCGCTGGGGGGCGCGCCTGCCGGCGGATCTCCACGAATGAAAGCCCGTCTTAACTCGCTGCTGCTGCTGCTCCCTGCACTTGCCGCCGGCGGGACGCCGACCCCCGGCCCGGCCGTGGAGATGGAGGGCTTCGCGTTACCCCAGCCCGGCCGCGTCTTCGCCTTTCCCCGGGACCACGGCAGCCATCCGGATTTCCGCCTCGAGTGGTGGTACGTCACCGGCCATCTCGCCGCCGTAGCGGATCCGGAGCGGCGCTTCGGTTTCCAGGCGACGTTCTTCCGCCAGGCCGCGCCGCGGCCGCACGCCGCGGGATCCGTCGGCGCCTTCGGTCGCGATCAGGTGTTCCTCGCGCATATGGCGCTGCTGGAGGTGCGCACCGGCGCCTTCCGCCACGAGGAGCGGCTACACCGCGAGGGCTGGGCGGCCGGCGCCGCCACCAGCACCCTCGAGGTCCGCAACGGCGACTGGAGTCTGCGCCTACGCCCCGCGGAGGGCACAAGCGAACCGGCACGCCTCGACCTCCGCGGGGGGATCCGCGCCGAGGTGGCCCTGCAGCTGCAGCTTGAGGCCCGCAAGCCGCTGGTGATTTTCGGCGAGGACGGCGTCTCCCGCAAGGGCGCGGAGCCCGCGGCCGCCAGCCATTACCTCACCTTCTCGCGGCTCGCCACGAGCGGCGTCCTGCGTCTCGCCGGGCCGGCGGGCACGGAAGAAGTGACGGTTACGGGCGAGGCCTGGCTCGACCACGAATTCAGCAGCAGCCAGCTCGGCGCCGGTCAGGTCGGCTGGGACTGGCTCAGCGTGCACCTGCGCGACGGCCGCGAGGTGATGCTCTACCGCCTGCGGCGCGCCGACGGCTCGGCCGACCCGGCCTCCCGCCTCACTTGGGTCGACGCCGCGGGGCGGACGAGCGTCCAGCCTTTCACTTGGGAAATCCAACGTCCGTGGCGCAGCCCCGCCACTGGCGCCCTCTACCCCACCCGCGTCCGCGTCCGCACGACGGACCCGGCGAGCGGAACGGAGGTGCTCCTCGACGTCGAGCCGCTGGCCGAGGACCAAGAACTCACGGGCGCGCTGGGCGGCATTCCGTACTGGGAAGGAGCGTGCCGCATCAAGGGGGCCGACGGAGCGGAGCTCGGCCGCGGCTACCTTGAGTTGACCGGCCACGCGCGGGCGCTGCGCCTCTGAGCACGGTGCCGCGCGACCTCACTCGCCTGGTCCGCGTGCGGCGCTCGGACGCGCGCCGCGGCCGCCCTTCAGGCTGGCAAGGTACGCGACCAAGTCGCGTAGCTCGCGCGGCTGCAGGATGCCTTCCATCGGCGGCATAATCGATACGGGCGGGGTCCGGGCGGCGATCTCGGCGAGCGGCAGGCGCCGGCGCTGGCCATCGAAAAGGCGCACCGTGACCTCCGTCGCTGATTCCGCCGCAAGGGTGCCCGTGACCTCGGTGCCGTCGCGCAGCGTCACGTTGATGATGCCGTAGCCTTCCGCGATTCGCGCGGAGGGCTGGAGCAGCGCCTCGAGCAGGTAAGCGGAATCGCGCTGGCTGCCAATCGCGCGGAGGGCGGGACCCACCTCGGAACCGGCTGACGACTCGAAGTTATGGCAGGCGGTGCAGTTGGCCGCGAGGTGGTTGGCGGCCAAATCCCGGCCGCGAGCCACGTCACCGCCAGCGAGCAATTCCCGACGGGCAAGGGCGGCGGGGGTCGCCGCGTAGGCCTCGATGCGAGTGGCGAGCGCAGGCCGCGTGGCGGCGCGCGCCCGGAGTGCCTCCACCAGCTCAAGCCGCACGCCGTCCTCGACGCGGTCGGCGCTCAATTCCGCCGCCCACTCCTCCAGGAGCACATCGGCTTCGGGGGTGGCGGCAGCCGCGAGCGCCGCGACCACCGGCTGACGCTCGGGCACCGGGCGTCCTTTCCACGCCGCGCGGGCGACGGGCACCAGCCGCTCCGGCGCGAGGCGCGGCAGCAGTTCCACGGCGGCACGGAAGAGCGGTCCGGGTGAACCGGGCGCGAGCGCAAGATCGAGGGCGCGTCGCGCGTCGGGTCCCGGACCGCCCTCGTCCGCGAGCAAGCGCAAGGCTTGGGCGCGCAGTCCGGGCGCCGCGTTCACGTCGGCCACCATCGCCGCGACGCGGGCCGGGCCGGGGCGGAGGCCGTGGGCGATAATGATCTCAATGGCGCCGGTGCGGAGCGCGGGGTCCTCGAGACCGAGTAGCGCATCAAGGCGCGGCGTCAGGACCGCAGTGATGGGCTCGGGACGCAGGGAACGGGCCCAGCCATCGAAGGGATCGAGGCGTGGGGGGGTGGCCCAGAGCCGCAGGGCGGCGAGCGCCTCGGTCCGGGCGGTGGTGGACGCAGCGGCATCGAGCGCGAGGGTGAGGAGCCGTTCCGCCGCCGCGGGCGTGCCGACCCGGAGGTTGGCGTAAAGGGCCCGGCGCAGCGTGGGCTCGTCGCGCGGGGGTGTTGCGAGGAGCGCGGCGAGCCGCGGGAGGGCGGGCGGCAGCGACTCGTCGTCGTAAATCGCCCGCGCCGCCTCTGCCACCACGAGCGGCTCCGTATCCGCGAGGAATTCAGCCACGCCGGCGTCGGCCCGGCGACGCAGCGCCACGACCGCGGCGAGGCGCACGCGCGGGGAAGGATGCAGCACGCGCGCCAGCAGGTCCGCGCGATCCGCGGCACCGGCGAGGCCCATCACGGCGGCGTGGCGGAGGACGGGATCGTCACCGGCAGCTTCGGCCAAGGCGAAGAGCGGTTCCACCGCGGTGCGCTGAGCGAACTTGCCCACGGCGATCGCCGCCTGGAGGCGCACGCGGGGCGAGGCGTCAGCCAGCAGCGGCAGCAGCGCAGCGCCGTGCCCCCGGGCGGCCGCGGTGGCAGCGTCGCCGAGGATCTTGGCGGCCTGCGCGCGGATCTCGTCCTCCGGGTCACGCAGGAGGGCGAGCACGCCGGCGGGTTCCGCGGCGCCGCGGCGCAGCAACTGGCCGTAACCCCACAGGGCGTGATACCGGGCGAGCGGGGCGGTGCGGGCGGCGGTCGCGATCGCCAGCAGCTCGCCGTGGCGGCCGCGGCGGGCCAGTTCCAGTTGCGCGCCCTGGCGCACCCGCTGATCGGGGTGACCCAACAGACCAGCCAGCTCAAGGTGGGAACGTTCCGTGAAACCAGCGCGCAGCAGCTCCGCGGTGCGCGCCCGCAGCGGGTTGCGCACCTCCTCCCGCGCGTCGACCCGCCAGAGGGCGCCGAGGCCGTCCAAGGGGTAACCGCCCATCCAGTCGACCATCATCAGTGAGCCGTCGGGGTGCCAAGCCATCCCGATGCCCATCACACCGTCGTTGAGGATGCGCGCGCCGGTCATCCGGTAGGTCGCGCCCGCGGGCTCGGCGTGGAAGCCGCGCAATTTACCAGAGGGAAACTCATTCAGCAGGAACAGACCCTCCTGCGGCGCGCCGAGGGCGGTGCCGGGGTTAAAGCGGAAGCCAGCCGGTCCGTCGGAGTAGCTGAGCAGCGGTGGCAGCAGGTAGGCTGCCTGCCCGGGGAAACGCGGCTGCCACAGACGCTCGCGCATCCACGGGCTGTCCGTCCGCAGGTACTGGTAATTACAACGCCAGCCGCTGTCGCTGCCTTCGACCAGATGCACGAAGCGTTCCCGCTCGCTGGGCTGGTCCGCGTCGTTGTCCACGCCGATCAGGTCCCCGACTTCGTTAAAGGCCGGCTCCTGCACATTGCGGTTACCCCGCGTAAACACCTCAAACCCGGAGCCATCGGGCTCCATCCGCAACGTCGCTCCCTCGTTGGGAAAGGCGAAGCGAAGGCCCTCGCGCGAGACCACGTTGCCGCCCTTGTCCCCGATGCTCCAGTAAATGCGGCCGTCGGGCCCCACCACGAGACCGTGCATGTCGTGGCCCGCGTAAGCAAGGTGCACACCGAAGCCAGTCACGACCACTTCACGCTCATCCGCCACCCCGTCGTCATCGGTGTCGCGGAACCGCCAGACGTCGGGCGCGATGGTCGCGTAAAGCCAGCCGTCGTGCCAGAGGACGCCCGCGGCGATGCCGGTCACCTCAGTGTTGAAGCCCTCGGCAAACACGGTGATGCGGTCCGCGGTGCCGTCACCATCGGTGTCCCGCAGCTGGTAGATCCGCTCGCTGTGGTGGGTGAGGTCCTTCCAGTCGATGGAACCGTCACCGTTATGATCCGCGAGCATCCCGCGGGGAGCGCGGAGGCGGCCCGGGGCCAACTCGCGCTGGAAGAACTCGCGCTTTGCCTCCACCGAGGTGAGGCCGACGTCATCCGGGACCCAGAGCGAGTGCTCGCGGATGTCGAGGTCGCCGACCTTGCGGCGGGTGGTCGCGGCCACGTAGACGCGGCCCGCGGGGTCCACGGCACAGGCGACCGGGTCGGGGACATTGAGCGTGCCAGACCACTTGTGGAGCACGAGCTCGCCGGTGGCGGGCGCGGCGCGGTCCGGGCTGCGGGTCTGGCGGTCCTCGGCGCCCACTAGGGGGAGCGCACCGAGCAGGACGAGAAGAAGGGGGAACGGGCGGGGCGTCACGGCGGCGAACGTTGTCCGCCGCGCGCGGGCTTGTCGCGCCCGAAGTGCGGCGGCCGTCGCCTTAGCGCCGCGCGGGGGCGGCCTTGCGGGCCCCGCCCTCGGGGCGCGCCGGCGGGCCGAAGTACGGGTACGCGTCCCACGCGTCGTGGGCGGGATCCGTCCGCGGATCGCGCGTCTCCCGCATCCAACGTTCGACGCGCTCCCGCAGGTCGCGGCGCGCCTCGACGTGCGCGGGGTCCGTGGCGAGGTTGCGCAGCTGGTGCGGATCCGTACGGAGATCGTAGAGTTCCTCGACCGGACGCCGATCGAGCGACCAAGCGCGGTACGGCGCGAGGTCGGCGCGAGCGCTACCTTGGACGAGGAGGTCCTTTAGCGGCGACAGGTCCACGTCCCCGTACGGCCCGACGGAGTGGTACAACTCCGGGTCGCCAGCCGGCCAGCGGTCGGGCCGCAGATTCCAGAGGTAGAGGTGATCGCGGGTGCGGATGCCGCGCACCGGGTAGCTGAGATCGCCACGGCGTACGTTGGCGTGGCGCTCGCGCTCGAGGAACACCGCGTCGCGGCGCACCCCCTCGGGGCGGTTCAAAATCAGGTCGGCGAAACCGCGCCCGGTCATCTCCGGATGCACGGGCACGCCCGCGAGCTGCAGGAAGGTGGGCGCCAGATCGGTGAGGCTAATAAACTCCGGGCGGACTTTCCCGGCGGTCAACCGCCGACCCCAGCGCACGGCGAAAGGCACCCGGGTGCCGGTGTCATAGCAGTTGGCGAGGCCGCGCGGCATCTGCCAGCCGTTATCGCTGGTATAGATCACTACAGTGTCCTCGAGGAGCCCCGCCGCCTCGAGGCGCGCGACGTCTTCGCCCACCGCGGCGTCCATGCGGCCCACGCTGGCGTAGTAGGCGAGCAGCGTGGAACGGGTAACCGGGTCGTCGGGGAACTGGGGCGGGACGACTAGGCGAGAGGCATCGAGGCCAGCGTGATCGGCAGCATCGTAACGCCACCGGTGCCGAGCGGTGTCGGTGTTGCCGAGCCAGAAGAAGAACGGACGGGAACGGTCGCGCGCACGGAGGAAGGCGGCGAAGTCAGGGTGCTCAGGGCCGACGGGATTAGTGGGCCAGCCGGAGTCCCGGAAATTGCCGGGGCTCCAGCCCTTGCCGGTGAAGCCGACCTCGTAGCCGCCGCGAGCGAGGAGGTCCGTGAAGACGACCAGGCTCCGGTCGAAGCGGCTCCAGAGGCTCGCGGCGTCCGCCAGTTGGTGGGCGGCACGACCGGTGAGGAGGCTGGCGCGGGTCGGCGAGCAGGACGGGACGGGGCAGAATGCATGCTCGAAGACGACGCCTTCGCGGGCCAGCCGGTCGAAGACGGGGGTGCGGGCGACCGGGTCGCCGAGCGCGCCGGCGTGCGGCCAGCCCCAGTTGTCCGCGAGCACGAGCAGAATGTTCGGCCGCACCGGATCGGCGGCAGCCAACGAGGCCGTAGTCCCGAGGAGTAGGGCGAGCAGGAGGGTGAGGCGGTACATTGGAATTAGGGGGCGGGCGCCGCCCGCGCGGCGAGCTCGGCGGCGAAGGTGGCCACGACGGGGGCGAGCGCGGGTTCAGCGGCGAGGTTGCGCGTCTCAGCTGGATCAACGGCGTGATCGTACAGCTCTCGGGCGGCAAGGGCGCCGGTCGCGAGCTCGCGCCACTCGACGTAACGGTGGCGATCATCGCGGAGCGCGCGCCCCATCTGGGCGGCTTGGCCGTAGGCGGGGCGCGGGTGCTGGGAGGCGGCGAAGCGGGCACCGGGGGCGGCGGGATCACGCAGCTGCGGCACGAGGCTGCGCCCCTCGGTGCCGACGGGAGCGGGCAGCCCGCTGAGTTCCGCGAGCGTCGGGTAAAGATCGAGGAGCTCCGCAAGGCCAGAGGTGACGCCGCCGGGGCGGGCCACCCCGGGGGCGGCAATCAGCAGCGGCACGCGGGTGTCGAGCTCGTAGTTGCTCGTCTTGCCCCAAAGCGCGTGCTCGCCGAGGTGGAATCCGTGGTCGCTCCAGAAGACCACGATCGTGCGGTCGGCGAGGCCGAGGTGTTCCAGCTCGGCAAGCACGCGGCCCACTTGGGCGTCGAGAAAGCTCACGCAGGCCAGGTAGCCGTGGCGCAGCTCGGCCACCAACGCGGGGGAAAGGGGCCCCTCCTTGGGGACGCCGGCATAACCGCGCAGCTCCGTGCCGGGATGCCCAGCGAGGGCGGGGGCGTCGGCGGGGGCGGCCACCGAAGACGGCGGGGCAAGACGCGCGCGGTCATAAAGATCCCAGTACCGGCGGGGCGCGTTGAACGGAAGATGTGGCTTCCAGAAGCCAACCCCGAGGAAGAAAGGCTCCGACCGGCCGGCGAGCTCGCGCAGGCGTGCGACCGCGGCGGCGGCGATGCGGCCGTCGAGGTAGGCTTCGTCCGGTACATCGAGGCACTGCACGGCCGCGCCCTTGGCCCGCGGCGCGGTCACCTCAGCCGGCCAGACCCAGTCCGCCCAGTGAGGGCCATCGGCAAACCGGGGCGGCTCGGACCACGAGGGCGGGTCGCTGAAGGGGAACGGCGGTTTCGCACCGGACTCGTTGTGGAACAGCTTGCCGAGGCCGACCGCGGTGTAGCCGTGATTCCGGAAGTGCTGCGGCAAAGTGACCACCTCGGGCAGGGTCTCACGGAAGTGCCGGCGCAGGTCCCAGACCCGGAGCGTGTCCGGGCGGCGTCCGGTGAGGACGGAGGCGCGCGACGGGTTGCAGACTGCCTGTTGGCAGTAGGCGCGGGTGAAGCGGACCCCACGCCGGGCGAGGGCGTCGAGGTGGGGCGTACGCGCCTCGGGGTGCCCGTAGGCACCGAGGTCCGTCCGAAGATCGTCCGCAGCGATGAACAGGACGTTAGGCCGCGGCGCGGGGGCAGCCGCCGCGAGCAGCGCCGGCAGGAGCGCGGGGAGCAGGCGGCGAAGCATCGGCGGACGGCGCAACCGGCCCGGCTCAGAAGCGGCCACGCAGGCCGAGCGTCCACACCGCGCCGTAGTACATATTGATCCGCAGGTTCCCCGGCTCGTCCGCGTAGCCGCGGTTAGGCGAGTTGAGGATGTTACGGCCGCTGACGGTAACCTCGTAGGTCGAGCCGAGCTTGAGGCCGCCGCTGACGTCGAACATCAGGCGTTCGTTCTGCCACTGGACTTGGTTCACGCCAATCGAAGTAGCGCGGGCGGACGACCAAGTGGAGCGCAGCTGCAGATTGAAGCGGTGGTTAGAGAACCGGATCCCGCCGTTGGCGGCCTTGGGCACGATGTTGGTCAGGCGCAGGTCGGGGATCGCGCGGGAGACGGAGCCGAAGACGCTGAAGCCGCGGGCGATCCCCGGCAGGAAGACGAGCTGCTGGCTGTACTCCACCTCCACGCCCTTGATCCGCCGGATGCCGTCGAGGTTGGCCGGGCGCAGGAACGTGTACCCGGTGTACTCGGGATCGTCGGCGTAGCCGACCTCCTCGGCGGGCACGGGGCGGTTGGCCACGCCCAGATTGCGGACGTTGAGCCGGTAAGCG
>CAIOTK010000002.1 GCA_903861185.1 uncultured Opitutia bacterium
CAGCTCGATCACCTCAGCGCGGCGCCCGCGGGTGAACTGGCCGGGGAAAAACATCCGCTCCAGCCAGCCCGGGACCGGATCGGTGTCTCCCTGCACGATCTTGCCATCAGCGGCGAAGCGGCCCGAGGGGAGACGCCACGAAACGCCCTTCACCTCCGCACGCCAGGCGGCAGGCAGATCCTCTTCGGAGGTGGAGCGCACGCTGACGCAGCCACCGGTCAGGAGCGCGGCCACGAGTGCGGCGCTGAACAGGGCGAGGCGGGAGAGGCGACGTCGGGGGGTCATTCGACGATCAGGACGCCGCGCATCATCCGCCAATGGCCGGGGAAAGTACACAAGTAAGGGTACCGGCCCGGAGTGGGCGGAGCGGTGAACACGAGTTCGGCGCGTTGGCCCGGCTCGACCAAGGGGGTGGCGTGGAGGATGCGGGGGCTGGCCGGCACGTAATGCCGGGCGAGCGCGCCCGGTTCGGCGGCCATCGCGTCGGCCAGCGCGCCCACCTCCTCCGCGGCGTCGGGCGCCGTGAGGAGCAGGTTGTGCGGCATCAGGTCCGGGTTCTCGAAGACGAGCCGGACCGGCTGCCCGGCGCGCACCCGGAGTTCGGCGGGCGCAAACTGCATCTGGTTGGGCACCGCCTGCACCCGCAGCACGCCCTCCCCCACCCCGTACGCGGACTCCCAGCGCTGGGCCCAGCCGGCAAGCGTCGCGGCGTCGGGCGAGAGGCGCGCCCCCGGGACCGGGCGGCCGGTCGGATCATAAAGGAACACGGGCGGGGGTGCCGCGCGGAGCCGGCGGTAGGTGATCCGGACCTCGTTGAGCCCCGGGCGCAGCGGGAACTCCACCTGTTGCTCGGAGCTGAATTGGCTGTCCGCGGCGTGCACCTGCACCCCGTTGGCCGAAACATCGAGGAAACCGTGGCGCACGCCGAGGACCGCCGGCTGGGCCTCGGTCACTTCGACGAAGGTGCGGAAGGTGCGGGTCATCAGGCCGCTCGGTTTCGCATTCTTTTTCCGCGTGTCACCCGTCGCTGGAGGCGGCTCCTCGGTGGGACGCGCGGCGCCGACCTCCTCCCAATGTCCGACCCGCGTCTCGGGCGCGACCTCGAGCACCGGCACGGCCCGGCCGACGCGGGGGGCGGTGCCGGCCTTGAGGTCCTCGCGCATCCGCGCCACGGCGGGCTCGGAGGCTGGCATCCGGGAAAGTGCGGCCTCGAGCGCGGGGCGCTGTGGGCGCAGGTGGGCGACCGCGTTGACCGCGGCCATCCGCACGCGGGGATGGGGATCCGCGGCGGCGAGGCCGAGGCGCGCAGCCGCATCGGGCAAGCGTTCCACCCCGAAGCGCACGAGGGCGGGCACCGCGGCACGCACCAGCGGGTCGGGCGAACGCGCCAACGCGTCGAGCCACGCGGGCCGGACTTCACCCAAGGCGAGGAGCACCCAGCAGGCCTCCAGGCGCACGCGGTCGCTGGCGCCGCCCGGATTCGCGACTTGCTCCACGGCCGGCACCGCCGCCGCGCCGAGGCGCCGCAGCCCGATGCGCGCGTGGTGGCGGACCAGGTCCTGCGGATGGCCGAGGAGCGCCGCGAGCTCCCCGGCGCTCGCGCCCTCGATCCGCGGCCAGTCTCGCACCACTGGCCGATCCCGGTGGACGACGCGCCAGATGCGGCCGCGCTCGTGATTCCACTGAGGGTCGCGCATCGCGTGCTGGGCGTGACCGATGATGAGGCTGGAGAAATCCGAGACGTAGAGTGCCCCGTCGAGGCCGAATTCCACGTCTACCGGGCGGAAGGTGCTGTTCTTCGTGGTGAGAACATCGACCCGTGACGCCGCGGTGAGGGGGCCGTCGTCCGCGCGGAGCGCCGAGAGCGAGACCTGGTAACTGCCCAGCAGGGCCGCGGAGGCGAGGCCCTGCTGGAGCTCCGGGGGAAAGTTCGGGCTGGAGATGACGGCGAGCGCCGAGCCCTTCGCGTAGTTAAGCACCGTGCCGTGACCGTAAGCGTGGTACACGCCGAGTGGCGTCCACGTGAGCGGCAGCGCATCGAGGACGTGCCCACCCCCGTAGCGCTGAATGGGCTGCCCCTGCGCGGTGAACGCGATTTTCCACGGGTTCGGGGTCTGGCTCTGCCATTCGCTCCCGATGCGGCCCGTACGCGGGTCGAGACGGTAGGTCGTCGCGTCGATGCCGCGCACCACGCCGAAGGGCGTCTCGAACTGAGAACGGTGGAACACGCCGTCGCAGAACAGCAGGTGCCCGAGCGGGTCGCTGACCACCATCCCGCCGTGGTGCGAATCGGTGACGTCGACCCCGCGGAGGAGTTCCGTCCGCGTGTCCGCGCGGCCGTCACCGTCGGTGTCCTGCAGGACGAGAAGCCGCGGCTGGGCCGAGACGATCACGCCCCGCTCGTGGAAGGCGACCCCGTCGAGTGCATCCAAGCCCTCGGCGAACACCGTACAGGTATCCGCGCGGCCGTCGCGATCGCGGTCTTCGAGGACGAGGATTTTGTCCGCCGGCCGTTCGCCCGGAATCGTGTGGGGGAAGGAGGGCATCGTCACGACCCAGAGGCGGCCGCGGGCGTCAAAGCTGAGTTGGACGGGATTGCGCAGTTCGGGGAACTGTTCCTCGGAGGCGAAGAGGTTGAGCGCGTAGCCCTCGGCCACGACGAGCTCTGCCTGGAGGTCGGCGGGAGCGCGGACGTTACCGCCGGGGAAGCGATAGGGAGTCACTTTGCCGGGGGGAAGAGGGGGCAGGAGTTCGACGTGGCTCACCCCAGGAAGTTCGACGGGGCTCACCCCGGGGGCTTCGGCGGAGCTCACCCCGGGACGCTTGGCGAGGGCGTGGACGACGGCCTCGGCTTGGCGCACCAACTCGTGGTAACGGGGCAATTCGGCCGCCGCCTCCTCGGGGCGACGGCGGACTCCGTAGTAGAG
>CAIOTK010000003.1 GCA_903861185.1 uncultured Opitutia bacterium
GCCGTTTCGTGCGGTATCAGCTCGGCGCCTGAGCCGCAGAGTAAGGTTGTTTTCCCGCCGCCCCCCTCGCCAGAGTGGGGCGGTTTTTTTATGCTCAAGGTCACCCGTCTCCAGATCGTTACGCGCGGTCTCACGAACTGTTGTCCCAACTGCGGGGGGCGCACGCTGTTCCGGCCGGACGCACGGTTCCGGCTGAATCCGGAGTGTCCGGCGTGCGGGTTTGCGCTGGAGCGAGGGAATGACGAGGGGTTTTTTCTCGGGTCGATGTCGTTGAACTATGGGGTGACGTTGGTGGTGTACCTGTTGCCGCTGGCGTTGCTGGCGTATCACGGCGTGATGCCGTTGAAGGTGGCGGCGGTATTGGCGGGGGTGGGGGCGCTGGGGGTGCCGGCGCTGCTGTACCGGCCGTCGCGGAGTTGGTGGCTGATGAACTATTATTTTTTCCTGCCGCACCATTTGCCGGCGAATGGAGGCACGGGGCGGGCGGGGCAGGACGACAACCGGTGAGGCCAGGAGCATTTTCGGCTTCCGTTCGGGGCGAGGGCAGGTAGCGTCCGCGGTTCTGCGCCGGAGAGGTGGCAGAGTGGTCTATCGTACCTGACTCGAAATCAGGCGTGCCCGAAAGGGTACCGTGGGTTCGAATCCCACCCTCTCCGCCAGCCTCCGCCAAGCCTACGGCTGGCAGGCCGATTCAGAGGCTGACGATCGTCAGCCGGGAGAAGGGGGAAGGGTTTGCGGAGGCTGCGCGCCGTAGGCTCGGCGAAGGCGGGCAAGGAGGTTCGCACACCGGGCGGCAACGATCCGAGGAAACGCCTCCGCCGAGCCTACGGCTGGCAGGCCGATTCTAGAGGCTGACGATCGTAAGCCGGAGGAAGGTGGAACGCTTAGCGGAGGCTGGAGGGGGGTGAAATTCCACTCGTCCTAATCCGCCCACCCCTCGGTTTAGGGCTTCGCCGGCATCGAGGGGAAAGGTCCGCCGGCTCAAGGTCTCTGCGTGCACTACGTTTACCTCCTGCAGAGCGCGGTCGATCCCCGGCGCCATTATACCGGATTCACGGATAACCTGCGCGCGCGCGTTGCCCGCCACAACGCGGGCCAGAATCCCTCGACGGCCCGGGGACGGCCGTGGGTCCTCACGGGTTACCTTGCCTTTGCCGACGAAGAAATCGCTCGGGCCTTCGAACGCTACCTGAAGAGCGGTTCCGGTCGGACCTTCGCCGGGAGGCATTTCCGCTGACCAGCACGAGACCACCAAGTGCATCGATCACCGCGTCCCGCGTCTAAAACTGGCAGGACTGTGGCTGCGCCAGCCGTAGCTCAGAGAGCGAAGGTGGCGGAGAGAGAGGGATTCGAACCCTCGGTAGGGATTTAAACCCCTACAACGCTTTAGCAAAGCGCCGCTTTCGACCACTCAGCCATCTCTCCGGTCAACCAAGCGGCCGAGGCAATCCGCGGGCCGCTAAAGTGCAAGGCCGATTTCCGGTTACTCGTCGTCGCCCAGCCGCTCCACCTCGTCGCGGCACTCTGCGATCACCCGCAGCCAGATTTCCCGCAGATCGAAGACGCGGGGGAGGGCCATCTCGCGCCACGCGGCCGCGCGGCCTGCGGCGAGCGCCGGCGCCTGCATCTCCGCGAGCAGGCCGTTGAGGATCACGAGGGCGCGTTTGAAGAGGGTCACCGCCAAGGCGTAATCCCCGAAATCGAGCGCGTGGATCGCTTCGACCGCTTCCGCCTCGGCGCGGTGCAGGCGCACCAGCAGCCGCACGGCGTTCGCCTGGGGAACCGAGCCTTCCTCGGCGGCCAGGGTCTCCCAGGAGCGGGTGAGGCTCAGGAAGAGCGCCCGCGTGGCGATGTAGATGGGATTCTTGTGGAGGGTGTAGACCTCGTCATCGACCTCCGCCGCTTCCTCGCCGTTTTCGCCCCCCTCTTCGGAAGTCCAGTCCTCGGCGCCCCAGTCCATCCGTTCGGCGACGTGGTCGATGCGGTCCGGGCGTTCGCCAGCTTCGTCGTAGAGGTGGAGGTAGCGGGTAATGGCGCCTTCCTGGCCGCGGAGGTAGCGTTCCCAGTCAAATTCGTTCCAGGCGAGCTCACCGCGCTCGTCCCAGTGCTCGTCGCCCGCTTCGCCGGAGTCGAAGTTGCTCATCGCTAGCGGACCGTCGGCCCGGGGGCGGGGGGATGCAAACCAAAAGGCGGTGTGTTTGCGGGTTGAATCCGGGCGAGCCGCATTTACTTTGCGTCGGATGGCGGAAATCCTCCACGAAACAGTGCACTACACGGGCCACGTGCAGGGAGTGGGTTTCCGGCACGCGGTGCTGCAGGTGGCGCGCGAGTTTGAGGTGGCGGGCTATGTGCAGAATCTGGCCGACGGCCGGGTGCGGCTGGAGGCGGAGGGGCGGGCCGGCGCGCTGGAGGAATTTCTCGTCGCAGTGGGAGAACGGATGCACGGCCACATCCGGAAGGTAGAGCGGTCTGCGGCCCGCCGGGCTCCGCAGTTCAGCGGCTTCGTGATTCGCTAGGTGGAGGCGACGGCTTCAGTTCCGGCGGAGGGGCCCGCGTTGACGACGCGGGGGCTGGTGAAGGATTTCCCGGTGGGGCTGCGCGGGGTGAAGCTCCGGGCGGTGGACCACCTCGACCTCACGGTGCCCGCGGGCGTGATCTACGGGCTGCTGGGGCCGAATGGCTCCGGCAAGAGCACCACCATCAAGGCGCTGTTGGGTTTAGTGGCGCCGTCCGCGGGCGAATGCCGGATCTTTGGCCGGCCGAGCGGGGAGGTCGCGGCGCGGCGAGAGGTGGGTTACCTGCCGGAGGCGCCCTATTTTTACCGGCACCTGACGGGGCGGGAACTGGTCGGCTTCTACGGCCGGATGTGCGGGCTGGGCCGGCGCGAACTGGCCGGGCGAGTGGAGACGGTGGTGGCGCAGGTGGGAATGACCGGGGCAGCCGACCGGGCGGTGGAAACCTATTCGAAGGGGATGCTGCAGCGGATCGGGCTGGCGCAGGCGCTGGTGCACGATCCGCGGCTGTTGATCTTGGACGAGCCGACGGCGGGCGTGGACCCGGTGGGATCGGCGGCGATGGCGGACTTGATCCGTGGGCTGCGGGATGCGGGGAAGACCGTGCTGTTGACCTCCCATCTGCTCGGTCAGATGGAGGCGCTGTGCGACCGCGTGGCGATTCTGGATCGCGGGCGCCTAGTGGCAGAGGGTACGGTGGCCGAGTTGGCCGGAGGCACGGGCCGGCAGCAGTTGGAAGTGGACCGCTTGGACGAGGCCCAGGTGGCGGAGTTGCGGGCGTGGCTGGCGGCGCGCGGGCGCGGCCTGCACGGGGTGGCGGCGGCGGGACGGGGGCTCGACGCGGTCTTTTTGGAGCGGGTGGGGCGGGACCGCGTGGGGGGAGGGCAGGCGTGAAGGGGGCGCCGTTCTCGTTCCTCCGTCTGGGCTTGGTCGCGCAGAATACCTTGCGCGAGGCGGTGCGGCAGCGGCTGCTGCACCTGTTCGTGGGGCTGGCATTGGCGCTGGTGCTCGGCGCGCGGGGGCTGCGGGATTTCAATTTTGGCGCGCCGGAGTTGAAGTTCATCGCGGACTGCGGCTTTGGGGCGATGACCCTCTTTGGTTCGGCGCTGACCATCGCAGCGACGGCGCAGCTCTTCTTCAGCGAGATCGAAAATCGCACGGCGCTGACCCTGCTGGCGAAACCGGTGTGGCGGGCGGAGTTCCTGCTGGGCAAGCTGGTGGGGGTGGCGCTGCTCACGGGGTTGTTTTGCGCGCTGCTGACGGGGCTGCTCGCGGCCGTGCTGTGGGTGCGGGAAGGGGAGCTGATGGCGCTCGACCCGGAAGGGTTCCGCGGGGGGCGGGCGGTGAGTTACGCGATGGTCGCACTGGGCGGTTGGTTGCAGTGGCTGCGGCTGGTGGTGCTGGCGGCCTTCACCTTGTTGGTGGCGAGTTTCGCGCGGACGCAGGTCTTTGCGGTGGTCTGTGGTTTCGGGGTGCTGGTGATCTGCCACCTGCAGCATCTGGCGCAGGAGGCGTACACCCGTGCGGGATCGACGGTGGGAGTCGCGCTGGGCAGTTTTTTGGGTGGGATGTTCCCCAACTTTCAGGTGTTGAGCTGGGCGGACTCTCTGGCGGCCGCGGATCTGCCGTCGCTGGGGACGTGGGTGCGGTTGACGGCGTACGGCCTAGGGTGGGCCTTGGCGGCCGGGCTGCTGGCGGTTCTGAGTTTCCGGCGCCGTGAAATCTAGGCTCGGGCTCGCCGTGGTGGTCTGCGCCGGGCTGGGGCTGGCGGGGCAGGTGCTGGCGCCATTGGTGGCGGAGCCGTGGCGGCAGCGCCGGGAGCGAGAGCCGGCCCTGCGACTGGAGCCAGGGGTGGCGGCGGCGGGCCAGGGCGTTACTCTAGCGCTGCTGGGCGGCTTCCGGGCACTGGTGGCGGACGCGGCGTGGATCCAGATGTATGCGCGCTGGGAGCGCCGGGACTTAGCGGGGACGGAGGCCTTTGCGCGGTTGGTCACCACGGTGGATCCTCGGCCGGTTTATTTCTGGCTGAATGCTGCCCGCATCCTCGCGTATGACTTTCCGGCTTGGCGGATCGAGGCGGCGGGGGGATATGACGCGGTGCCGACGGCGGTGCAGCGGGGCGTCAATGAGGCGCAGGCGGCGGCGGCGCTGGAGTTGCTGGGGGCGGCGCGGCGGCGCCATCCGGACAGCGTCGATCTTTGGGTGGAGGAGGCGAATATTCACCTGAACCGGCGCGGGGATCCGCTGGCGGCGGCGGCGGCTTACCGGGAGGCGTGGGCGCGGCCGCGCGCGCCGTACTATGTAGCGCGGTTGCGGGCGGAGGTGTTGCGCCGGGCGGGCCGGCGGCCGGAGGCGCTGGCGTGGCTGCGAGAGATCCATCCGGCGTTGCCGGCCGGGGATCCCGGCGCTGGGGCGGAGCTCGTTCTGCAGCGGATCCGGGAGTTGGAGGCGGAGCTGGGAGTGCCGGCCGGGGAGGCTTATCGGCCGACCCGATGAAAGCGTTGCAGCCCCGCCGAAGACTCTGCCTGATGGTGTCGCACCGCCGATGAAGATCCTGACGCTCCAGTTCGTCCTCGCCTTGGTGGTGTTGTTTTTTCCGCGGAACGCGCTGCGCGCGGGGGTCAACCTGGTGCGCCGCAAGCGGCGACGGTCCAGCGGGAGCGAGCGGATCTTGGAGCCGTGGAAGGATCGGGAACCGGGCGATCCGCGGATTGCGCCGGCGGTGGAGTTCCTGAAACCCCGCAATTACCTAGACTTGGTGCGGGCCGCGGCGGGCGGGGTCGCGATTTGGGGCGGTTTTTATGTCCCGCCGGCGCTGGCCGCGGATCCGGCGGCGGGAGGGCGGATGCCGCTGGTGGTGCTGGGTCTGAAGTGCCTGCTCACGCTGCTGGCGGTGGTGGTCCAGGCGGTCCGGTACGAAAAGGTGAAGGTGTCGTTCTTTCCCCCGATCTTCTTTCTCGGTGGGTTGGCGGTGGGCGTGATCGGGTATCAGGCGGCCGCTTTTGCCTTCGTTGGCATCTGGGTGGTGAACGCGGGGATCAGCAACGCGCAGGGTTTCCTTGCGGTCTACGCGTTGCTGCTGCTGGGGTTTGGTCTGCTATTTAATGGTTGGCGCAGCATCCCCGCGGCGGCGATGGCGCTGACCGCCTTCTTTCCGGTGCTGCTCAGCCTGATGGTGCGGCGGCCGCTGATGATCTTCACCCGTAAGGGGAGTCGGGACTAGTGAGCAGCGCAGGCTTGGCCTTGTGGTGGGAGGCGGCCCGGCCGCGAACGTTGCCGGCGGCGCTCGCCCCAGTTGCGGTCGGCTCCGGCCTCGCGGCGCACGAGGGTCGGTTTGAACCGACGGCGGCCCTGCTGTGTCTCGGCTTCGCGGCGCTCGTGCAGGTGGGCACGAATTACGTGAACGACTACGCGGATCACCGGCGTGGCGCGGATACCGCTGAGCGGGTGGGGCCGCGTCGCGCGGTCGCCGCGGGGCTGATCAGCCCGGGCGCGATGCGGCGGGCGGCTTTCCTGACCTTCGCGCTGGCGTTCGCCACCGGGCTCGGCCTCGTCGCGTGGGGCGGTCCTTGGCTGCTGGTGATCGGGGTGGCCAGCATCCTGAGCGGGGCTGCTTACACGAGCGGACCTTACCCGTTGGCCTACCACGGGCTGGGGGATCTGTTCGTTTTCCTGTTCTTCGGGCTCGTGGCGGTCGGCGGCACGGCGTTCGTCCAGACCGGCGGGTGGGGGTGGCCCGCGTTTTGGGCGGGGGTGCCGGTGGGGCTGCTGGCGGCGAATATTTTGGTCGTGAATAATTATCGGGACGTGGAGACCGACGCGAAGGCGGGCAAGCGGACTCTAGTCGTCCGCTGGGGGCGTCGGGCCGCGCGGATCCAGTTCGGGCTTTCCGCGGGGGTGGCCTTCGCGGTGCCGGTCGGATTCGGGCTCGCCGGCTACGGGGCCGCGGTGCTCCTGCCGCTAGCGCTCTTGCCCGTGGCGGTGATCCACGGGCGGCAGCTGGCTCGGGCGACCACCCCGGCGGAGTTGATCGCGCTGCTGGGCGCAACCGGCCGTTTGCTGGCCGGATTCGGAATTCTGTTGGCGGCGGGACTGGCCGTCTGAGCCGTCCGGCGCGGCGGGTGGAATCAGCCTACGTGGGCGGCGAGCTTGGCCTTGAGGGTGGCCTTGGAGGTCATCCCGACAATCGTCTCTACCGCCTGGCCGCCCTTGAAAAGGATCATCGTGGGGATGGCGCGGATGCCGTGCTGGGCGGCCACAGAGTCGTGGTCGTCAATGTTAACCTTGCCGATGGCTACCTTGCCCGCGAGCTCGGTGGCGAGTTCGTCGAGAATGGGGGCGATCGCCTTGCAGGGGCCGCACCAAGGGGCCCAGAAGTCTACGAGCACGGGCGTGGTGCCCGAGGCGGCGACGGCGGCGGCGAAGGTTTCGGTGGTGAGGTGAGCGACTTGGGCGGACATACGTTCAGCGGTTGAGGAAGAGGAGGAGGGTGAAGAGCAGCGAGGTGGCGGCGGCGACCCCGCAGAGGCCGACGAGCCAAGAAGGGCAGGCTTCCGGTTCCGCGGCGCGGCCGGCGGGGGAATCGGGGGCGCGGTCGGTCACGTCAGCGGGGGCGGGACTTCTCGATGATTTCCCCGAGCTCGCGCGGGTCGACGGTCTCGAGGGGTTTGGAGCGGCGCTTCAGCTCCTCGAAGGTCTTGAGCATCGTCTCGGTCATCACCTCGTGGGTTTCCTGCGAGCCCCCGACGAGCGCGAACTTCTCCCCGGTGGTGATGCGCTTGTGGCCGTCCTCGTTGTCGAGCCCGACCCCGAGGATGCCGCCGATGCGGGGGGTCTTGGCGGGACGGGGGCGCTGTGGCTTCTTGCTCACGCGGTCACCGTGGGTGGGTTCGCGGTGGTTTCAAGCGGCATTTCGGGCGCGGGGTCCGTCGCGGCCACCGTCTCGGGCGCGGGTGACGTTACCTCTGGCGCGAGGGGCACCGGGGGCGGTTCGGTCACCGGCTCCAGCAGGATGTCGGTGAAGGCCTCGTCTTGCCGGACGCGCACCTTGCGGATGCGGGTGAGCTCGAGCATCGCGAGGAAGGTAGCAACCAGCCGGCGCAGCGTGGTGCCCTCGGGGAACAGCTGGGTAAAGGTGATCGCGCCGCTGGCGGGGAGGCGGCCGAGCAGCCACTCCATCTGGTCGGCGACCGTGACCACCTCATCGTGGATTTCGCCCACGACCAGCTTCTCGGCGAGGCGGCGGAGGACGGTGTTGAAGGTGTTCCAGAGCTCGATGCGGTCGACCTGTCGGAGGCGGCGCTCGGTCTCGAGGCCGCTCGACGCAGGCACCAGTCGCGGCAGGTTACCTTGGCGCGTCTCGATGAGGTTGGCGAGGTCCCCGGCCGCGTCCTTGAACTTCCGGTACTGGATGAGCTGGTGGACGAGTTCCCAGCGGGGGTCGACCTCCTCCTCCTCGGCGTTGGGATCGACTGCGTGCTGGCCCTTGGGGAGCAGGAGGCGGCTCTTGATCTCCATTAACGTCGCGGCCATCACGAAAAATTCCCCGGCTACGTCGAGGTCGAGCCGCTGCATCGCGTGGAGCGCGTCGATGTACTGGCGGGTGACCGACTCGATGGGGATATCGTAGATATCCAGCTCGTTCTTCCGGATGAGGAAGAGCAGCAGGTCGAGAGGGCCCTCGAAGACCTGGAGCTTGATGCGGTAATCAGCGTCTGGAACCACGCGGGAATGCTTGGAGTGGGGGTGGACGCCGCAAGGGAATTCAGCCCCGGCGCAGGGCGGCCACGAAGAACCCATCCGTGTCGTGGCGCGCGGGCCAGACGGTCAGTCCGCCCTCCGCGGGAGCGAAGCCGAAGTCGGCCGCGGGCGGTTGCGGGGTGAAGGCGGGGTGATCGCGGAGGAAGGCGGCGACGACGGCGGCATTCTCGCTCCGGGCGAGCGAGCAGGTGGCGTAGACGAGCAGGCCGTTGGGGCGGACGAGGGGGGCCAGTTGGCGGAGAAGCTCCAGTTGGCGGGCGGCGGCGCGGGCGAGGTGCTCGGGGCGCGTGACCCACTTGAGGTGCGGGGCACGGCGCCAGGTGCCGGTGCCGCTACAGGGGGCATCCACCAAGACCCCGTCATATACGGTGCGGGACGGGCGGGCGGAGATCGTGACGTTGGGGAGACGGGCGCGCGTGGCGCGCTCGCGCAATTCGGCGAGGGCCGCGGGGCGGATATCTGTGGCTTCGACCGAGCCGGCTGGGCCGAGCAGGCGGGCGAGTTGGAGGGACTTCCCTCCAGCGCCGGCGCAGGCGTCCAGCCAATGTCCGCCGGGTGGGATCCCGACGCTGGCGAGCAGGAGTTGGGAGCCGAGGTCCTGCACCTCGACGCTGCCCTCGCGCAAGGCCTCGGTCGTGGTCAGGTCTACCTCCGAGTCGAGGCGGAGGGCGTCGGGCAGCGCGGCGGAGGGGGTGAACTTCCAGCCGCGGCGGCTAAATTCGGCGTGGACCGTGGCTGGGTCGGAGGTTTGCAGGCGGAGCCAGAGCGGGGCGCGGCGCGCCTGGCTCGCGGCTTCGGCGGGGGTGAACAGTACGGGCGCCTCGGAGCGGAACCAAGCGGGCAGCAGTTCCACCGGGGCGCCCGTGGGTGGTTCGCCGGTGGCGC
This sequence comes from uncultured Opitutia bacterium, assembly GCA_903861185.1. Classification (GTDB taxonomy): domain Bacteria; phylum Verrucomicrobiota; class Verrucomicrobiia; order Opitutales; family Opitutaceae; genus ER46. The sequence continues at coordinate 9,159 of CAIOTK010000003.1, forward strand.
AAGTGGCGCGGAAGGCGGTGGTGGCGGGCGTGGCGGCGGCGAGCCAGGCAGCGCGGCGCAGGGCCTCAGCGGGATCCGACTCGAGGTAGGGTTCGATCCAAGGCAGGTGGCGCAGGGTGGTGTAGACGAGTTCCCGGTAGAGGCGGCGGTCGCGGGAGCCGCAGCTAGGGCGGGCGGCGAGGAGTCGTTGGAGGCGCGCGGGCAGGGCGAAGTCCCCCCGCCAGTGCGGCTGGAGGGCGCGGGCGAGCTCGAGGTAGACCCGGCCTTGGCTGGCGGCGATACCCACGGCGTTCAGAAACGCAGGGCGTCGACGCGCAGGTCGAAGCCGAAGCTACTTTCCCGTTTGCGGCCGGAGTAGACGCTCACGGAGCTGGTGACGAGCCAGGTGTTCCCGACGGCGAAAGCGAGGCCGTAGGTCTGTTCGTTAAAACGGCGGCGCCGCGCATCGTACTGGAGCCGGGTGATGAACTCGAGGCCCTCGCGAAGACGGGCGCGGCCGTCGACCGAATAGTCCTCAAGTTCCCGGCGCAGGAAGTTGTTGCCCCAGCGGAGAGACCAGCGGTCGCCCTCGCGCAGCGTCACACCGGTGTTGAACTCGCGCAGGCCGTCCCCGCGGGCGGACCAGACCTGGAGCGCGTCCAGCTCCAGCCAGGGAGCCGGGCGGGCGGAGAGCTCGGTATGGACGGCGGCGAACCGGCCCTCTGGGGGGCGGGGGCCGACGGCGAAGTCACCGGCGAGATCGAGGCGGAGGAGTTCGCGGACGCCCTCGGCTGGGTCGCGCGTCTGGAGGAGGTTGCCGAGGCCGAGGCGAAACGTGCGGGTGGCGCGGAGGTCGTCGAGGTGGCGGGTCTCGCCGAGTCCGAGAGGCGGCAGGTAGGTGCTGAAGGCCTGCCGGTCGATGCGGGGGATGACGCCGCGGCCGCGGTCGGCACCGGGGAAGTGGCGGTAGGAGAGGCGGGGGGTGAGCAGGTGGCGGAGGCCGTCGATCTTCCAGACCGGATCGCGCACGTCGAACGTGCCGCTGAGGCGCAGGGCGGCGTCGAAGCCGGCTTCGCCGAGGAGGCGGAGCAGGTTGCCCGGGCGTGCGTCCCCGCGGCGCAGGTTGGCGTAGTGGGTGAGCCGGCCACCGAGCACCGGGGTGAAGGAGAACCACGGAGTGGGGGCCCAGGGGCGGGAGAGGGCGTAGTAGGCGTCGAGGCGATCGGCGGAGAGGCGGGGGCTCCCGTCCGGGGGGTCTTCGCGGAGGCGGGCGAAGGAAGCTTCGCCGCGCTGCCAGACGCCGAGGGCGAGGGGAGTGGGGAGGGCGTCGAAGCGGAGCTCCGGGAGGCGTTCCTGCACCGCGTGGAACCGGTTGGGTTGGAGACGGGTGAGGAAGGTGAGGAAGGAGTTGGGCCCCGGGTGTGCGATCTCGACGAATGAGTCTGGCACCTGCACGGGAAAGAAGGCGCGCGGGCGAAAATCCCGGAGCACCTCGGAGTCGGACCACCAGTTGAGCTGGGCTGCGATCGTGGTGCCGCCGGTGGTGTTTTGCCGGTGTGCCCAGGAAAGGTGGCCGCGGTCGGCGGCGATGGGGCGGCCGAGGAGGTCCGTCAGGCGGTCCCCGTGGTCCCGAATGTAACCGGAGCTGAGGGTGCCGTTCCACCGGTCGTCCGGGGAGGGGTCCGCGTAGCGGGCGGCGGGGCCGAACATCACCCCGCGGGCGGTGTAGAGCCCGAGTTCGGCGCCGAGCCCGAGGCCCGGGCGGAGGGGAAGCAGCGCGCGGGCCTCGCCGAAGAGGCCGAGGGAACGGCGGAAGCCGCCGGCGAGGCCGAGCGAAACGGGCAGGGGCTGGTTGAAATCGTGGCTGGCGCCGCGCAGCGAGAACGGGCGGAAGTCGCCGACGCCGAGCGCGGCTCCGGCGGTGCGGATCCCCTTGCCCGGCAGCACGACCAATTCGGCCGCCGCGAGCGTGGGTTGCCACGGACCGGGTTCTCCGAGCGAAACGCGCGCTCCGCGAAGGGTGACCTCGGCGCGGGTGCCCGCGGCCTCCGTGGCGGTGGCGAAGTAGGGGGGGGAACCGAGGCGGACTTGGCGGGCCTCGAACCGGCCATCGCGGCGGCGCAGGGTCAGCTCTTCGGCCAGCAAGCGGGCGCCCGCCAATGTGAGCACCACCCGGCCGCGGGCGTGAAAGGTGTCGGTGGCGCCCTCCAGGCGGATTTCGTCGGCCGCGAGCCGGAAGCCGTCGCCGGAGACGCGCGCGTTGCCGCGGTAGACGAGATTGCCGCCCGTGCTGAGGCCGAGGTCGAGGGTGTCGCCGGAAAGCTCGACGGGGGGCGGGGTCGCAGCCGGTGCGGCCGGGGCGGCGCAGAGCAGGGCGAGGAGGAGCGGCAGGCAGCGAGACACGGGCGAAGGAAACCGCCGGGGGAGCGGCGGGGCAAGCCCGTGCCGGTCGCGACGCGCGGGCTCGCCTCCGGGGAGTGCGGCCGCCACAGTCCGGGGGTGATCCTGAACGAATCCGAAGTTTCCGCGCTCCTCGACGCGCGCCACGGGGCACCGCACGGCGTGTTGGGGATGCATCCGCACACGCGGGGCCGGGTCCGCGGGGTGGTGGCCCGGGCCTTCCTGCGGGAAGTGGAGACGTGCGAGCTGGTCGAGATCGACGCGATCCCGGCGCGAACGCACCCGATGGCGCGGGTGGCGGCGGAGGGGCTGTTCGAGGTGTTCCTGCCGCGGCGGACGGAGGTTTTTCGCTACCAATTGCGAGTGCGGCGCCACAATGGGGAGCTGCGCCAGTTCTCGGATCCGTACTCGTTTCTGCCCACCCTCGATGCCCAGGATCTGTACCTGTTCAACGAGGGCAACGAGCACCGTGCCTTCGACAAGTTGGGGGCGCATCCGCGGACGCCCAACGGCGTCCCGGGTGTGGCCTTCGCGGTGTGGGCTCCCGCGGCGGCGCGCGTGTCGGTCGTCGGAACCTTCAACGGCTGGGATGGGCGCTATCACCCGATGCGGCCGCTGGGTTCGTCGGGAGTGTGGGAACTCTTCATCCCTGGGTTGGAGGAGGGGGAGCTCTACAAGTTCGAGCTCCGCGACCAGCGCGGCCACGTCTGCCTGAAGACCGACCCCTATGGCACGCGGTTCGAGGGGCCACCGAATAACGCGGCGATCGTCTGCGACCCGCGCCGTCACCGTTGGGGCGACGACGCCTGGATGGCCCGCCGCCGCGCGCAGGCTGGCCGGCTCGACCGGCCGCTAGCGATTTACGAGGTACACCTTGGTTCTTGGAAGCGCCGTCCCGAGGACGCGGACCGGCCGCTGACCTACCGGGAGCTCGCGCCCCAGCTCGCGGACCACGCGCTCGAGCTGGGTTTCACCCACATCGAGCTGATGCCGCTGGCCGAGCACCCGTTTGAGGGCTCATGGGGTTACCAGGTGACCGGTTTTTTCGCGCCGACCCACCGGTTCGGCCCGCCGGAGGACTTCGCGTGGTTCGTCGATCACCTGCACCAACGCGGTCTGGGCGTGATCCTCGACTGGGTGCCGGCCCACTTCCCGCGCGACAGTTTCGCTTTGGCCGAGTTTGACGGCACCCACCTATACGAGCACGCCGATCCGCGGCAGGGCGCGCACATGGATTGGGGCACGCTGATCTTCAATTACGGCCGCAATGAGGTCCGCTGCTTCCTAATTGCCAACGCCCTCGCTTGGCTCGAGCGCTACCATCTCGATGGCCTGCGGGTCGATGCGGTCGCTTCGATGCTCTACCTCGACTACTCGCGCCGCGAAGGCGAGTGGATCCCCAACCGCCACGGGGGGCGGGAGAACTTAGAGGCGATCGATTTCCTGCGCCGCGTGAACGATGCCGTCCACCACTACCACCCGGGCGTGCTGATGATCGCGGAGGAGAGCACCTCTTTCCCCGGCGTCAGCCGGCCGACCGCGCAGGGCGGACTGGGTTTCGACTACAAGTGGAATATGGGGCTGATGCACGACACCCTGCGCTACTTCGGCAAGGAGCCCGTCGTGCGCCGGCACCACCACTCCGACCTCACCTTCGGGATGCTGTACCAGTACGCGGAGAACTTCGTCACCGTGTATTCCCACGATGAGGTCGTGCACGGGAAGGGCTCGATGCTGCTCAAAATGGGAGCGTGGCACATCGCGGAGAAGGCGGCGCACCTACGGGCGCTCTACGCGCACGCGTGGATGTGGCCCGGCAAAAAGCTGCTGTTTATGGGGGGCGAGTTCGCGCAGTCGCGGGAATGGGCGCACGACCGGAGCCTCGACTGGCACCTCTGCCAGTATCTGGACCACGAGGGGGTGCGGCGGCTGGTGCGCGACCTCAATCGGCTGCACACCGGGGACCCCGCGCTGGGCGAGCACGACCTCGATCCCCGCGGCTTCCGTTGGCTCAACTGCGATGCGGCCGACGCCAACGTGTTGGCTTTCCTGCGGACGGACGCCGCAGAGGAATCTCTCTATGCGGTGGTGGGGCACTTCGGCGGGATCCGGCGCGAGCAACGCGTAGGGGTGCCGCGTCGCGGCTACTGGCGCGAGGTCCTCAATACCAACAGCGAGTACTATGGCGGGACCGGGCTGGGCAACGAGGGCGGGCGCGCGGCCGAGGAAATCCCGTGGGACGGCTGCGGCCAGTCCCTGCGGGTGACGTTGCCACCGCTGACGGTCTGCGTTTTCCACTGGCGGGCGGAGTCTGCCGCCGGTCCCGCGCGCTGAGCCCTTGTCCGGCGCGCGACTTAGTCGCGCTCGAGCTTGCCGCCGGCCTGACGCCAGCCGGCGAGGCCGGCCTTAAAGTGGCGGACGTTGGTGTAGCCGAGGGCGGCGGCGGCGGTGGCGGCGGCGCGCCACGACGGGCAGGCTTCACTGCCGCAGTAGGCCACGATGAGCGCGCC
>CAIOTK010000004.1 GCA_903861185.1 uncultured Opitutia bacterium
ACGGTGCGGAAGTGCGCGGTCCACGCCTGCGGCGTGATCTCGCAGCTGACGTAGCCCCGTTCCTCGTTGTGGAACTTCACGCCGGGGTTTTCGGCCAGCAGGCGATCGAGGTCGCGCGGCTCCGCCCGGCCGTCGCCGCTGGAGCTGATCGAGGTGCCGACGAATTCGACGGCCGTGACTGGGTCGTCGGGCCGCTCGAAGTCCGGTCCGAGCTCGTTGGCCCAATTCGTGTGGATGTCCCCGGTGATGACCACCGGGTTGCGGACGCTGGCCTCGCGCCAGTGGCGCAGCAGGAGCCGGCGTTCGTGCTCGTAGCCTGGCCACTGGTCCATGCTGAGGGAGATCTCGGGCCCGGGTGTCCGATCGACCCGGGCGAACATTACCTGCTGGGCGAGGACGTTCCAGGTCGCGGGTGAACGCTCCAGCCCTTGGCAGAGCCACTCGCGTTGTGCCGCGCCGAGGAGCGTCCCCTTAGGATCGAGTTGCGCGGGATGCGGCGGCTTGCGGCCGTCACCGAGCGGCTGGTCGCTCCGGTACTGGCGGGTGTCGAGCACGTGGAAATCCGCGAGGCGGCCGGCGGTGGCGCGGCGGTACAGGGGAAGGTCCGGCCCGCTGGGTAACTGAGCGCGGCGCAGAGGCATCGCCTCGTAATAGGCCTGGTAGGCGGCGGCGCGGCGGCGGAGAAACTGCTCCCGGGTGGTTCGGTCAGGGTCCTGCGGGATGTCGCCCGCGTAGTTGTTCACCACCTCGTGGTCGTCCCACGTCACCAGCCACGGCGCCGCCGCGTGAGCGGCCTGCAGGGCGGGATCGAGGCGGTAGAGCGCATGGCGCGCCCGGTAATCGTCGAGCGTGCGGATTTCCCCGCCGTTGTGCTTGCGGGTCCGCCCGGCGGTCACGCCGCCTTCGTAGATATAGTCCCCGAGGTGCACGATCAGATCCAGATCCTCCCGGACCATATGCTCGTAGGCGGTGTAGAGCCCGGATTCGTAGTGCTGACAGGAGGCGAACGCGAAGCGCAGCCGCTCGGGCAGTTCGGTCGGCGCCGGAAAGGTCCGGGTCCGCCCCTTGGGACTCACCTCGGAGCCAACGCGGAACTGATACCAGTACCAACGGCCGGGGCGCAGGCCGGCCACCTCGACGTGGACGGCGTGAGCCCAGCCGGGGTTCGCGACCGCGGTGCCCCGAGTGACCACCCGGCCCATCCCTTCGTCCTCCGCCACTTGCCAGCTAACCTCCACGGGTTCGGCGGGCATCCCGCCGCCTGGCTCGAGGGGCCGCGGCGCGAGGCGGGTCCAGAGGACAAACCCGTCTGGGGTCGGATCGCCCGACGCCACCCCGAGGCTAAACGGGTAGCTCGAAAGCTTTGGCGCGGCCGCGACCGCGCCGCGCAGGCGAGCGGACGACGCGGCGGCCGCAGCGGCCAGCGAAGCGCCGGCGAGCACAAAGCGGCGGCGGGTCAGGGGGAAATTGCCGGGGAGTGGGGCAGCGGGGGTGGGCATTTCCCCGCGAGGCAACGATCGGCTGCGGGCCGGGTCAAGGCGCCGGGAGTGACAAAACGGTGTCGCCGGCGAGCGCCGTGTCCTCCTTCAGTCCGGTTCCGCTGCGCCCGAGCCGGGCTGCGGCGAGGAGTAGGTCCGCGAGCCGTGCCGCCGCCGCGGTGGGGGGCAGGCCCTCGGGCCGGATGTTTGACAAGCAGTTGCGGTCTGCGTCGGTGCGTCCGGCCCCAGGCCCGAACGTGAGGTAGGCACCGAGGCTGTCGGGTGCGCCCAGACCCGGGCGTTCGCCCAAGAGGACTAGGGATAGTCGGCATCGCAGCAGGGTGCCGAGTTCATCCTGCAGTTTCACTCGCGCGAAGGGGACGAGGAGGACGGGCGCCACTCTCCAGCCGGCTGCGGTGAGGCGGGCGAGTAGGGGCTGCAAGGTCGGTACGGCGTGGCGTTGCGCGGCCGGTGCGGAGAGGCCGTCGGAGACGATCACGGCGAGGTCGCAATTGGCCCAGTCCCCGTGGCGTGCCGCCAATGCGTCCCGGGAGTCCTGCGCGAACCTTCGGCCCAGATCCGGGCGCGCAAGATAGGTGGCGCGGTCGGTCGCCCCGGTGGCCGCCCGGGCGTGGGCGATACCGGCCGCCCCCAGATCCCGCCCCAAGGCCTCCGCGTCAAGGATCGCCTGTACCGCGTCGCGGGCCCGGGCGTGGGCCAGGAGGAAGTCGAGGCGTGCCGCGGTGGGTAGGCTGCCCCCGGCGCGCCCCAACGCGATACGCGCCGGAGTGTGCGCGCGGAGCGCGGTCCACGGGTCCGGCCGCGCCGGGAGCGAGGGCTCAGGGCAAGAGAGCATGGTCAGGAGCCACGGGCAGCAGGCGCCCGTCGCGGGCGAGACCCATCCGCTCAAGCCAGGCTTCAAACTCCGGCGCGGGACGCAGCCCGAGGACCTGTCGCAGGTATTGGGCGTCGTGGAACGAGGTCGACTGGTAGCCGAGCATCACGTCGTCCGCGCCCGGCACGCCCATGAAGTAGTTGCAGCCCGCTACGCCGAGCAGGGTCAGCAGGGTGTCCATATCATCCTGATCCGCCTCTGCGTGGTTGGTGTGGCAAACGTCCACGCCCATCGGCAGGCCGAGGAGTTTACCACAGAAATGGTCCTCGAGTCCGGCGCGGATGATTTCCCGACCGTCGCGCAGGTATTCCGGGCCGATGAAGCCCACGACCGAGTTCACTAGGAATGGCTCGAATGCCCGCGCCACCGCGTAAGCGCGAGCCTCGCAGGTCTGCTGGTCCACCCCGTGGTGCGCATCCGCCGAGAGGGCAGAGCCCTGGCCAGTTTCGAAGTACATCACCTGCGACCCGCCGCGGCCGAGGGCGAGCGCGGCCGCTCGCGCCTCGGCCAGCAGTGACAGATTCACGCCGAAGCTGCGGTTCGCTGCCTCCGTGCCGGCGATCGATTGAAACACGAGGTCTACCGGCGCACCCCGTCGCAGAGCCTCCAGTTGCGTCGTCACATGCGCCAGCACGCACGACTGGGTGGGGATGCCGTAGCGGGTGATGACTCGATCCAGCAGGCTCAGTAGATTTTGTACGGCACCCACATTGTCCGTTGCGGGGTTGATGCCGAGGACTGCGTCCCCACAGCCGTAGAGGAGACCGTCGACCAGCGCGGCCGTGATGCCCGTGGGATCGTCGGTCGGATGGTTAGGCTGGAGACGGAACGAGAGCCGGCCCGGCAGGCCGACGGTGGAGCGGAAGCGGGTGACGACCCGCCGTTTCCGCGCGACCAGAATGAGGTCTTGGTTCGCCATCAGCTTCGCCACGGCTGCGGCCATCTCCGGGGTCAGGCCGGGCGCGAGGGCGGCCAGCGTCGCGTCGTCGGTCTCGTAACGCAGCAGCCATTCGCGGAGCTGGCCCACGGTCAGGCCCGCCACTGGCCGGAAGGCGGCGGGATCGTGCTGCGCGAGGATCAGCCGGCTCACCTCGTCCGTCTCGGGCGGAATCAACGGCTCGCTCAGAAACAGTGCCAGCGGCACGTCGGCGAGACACGCCTGGGCGGCGACGCGCTCCTCGGCGGAGGCGGCGGCCAGCCCCGCGAGGACGTCGCCGGAGCGTGGCGGAGTGGCCTTCGCCAGCAGTTCGCGCAGGTCGTGGAAGGAGTGGCGCCGGGCGCCAACGGCAAGGGACCAACGGGCCATCGGGGCAGGGCTATTCGGGAGTGAGGGCAGCGACGGGTGGCCCGGGGAAACGGCGTCGGACTCCGCCCCACCAGACTCCGGCGAGCACTAGGGCGGCCCCGCCCGCGAGCGGCAGGGCGGCCTCGTTCGGGGGTTGGATGCCGACCCACACCACGCCGAGGCCTCCCGTCAGCGCGAGAAACGCGAGCAGCCGGAAGCGGCCGACGCCGAGGTCAAAGGGCCCCATCCGCCGCCAGTGCCCCCCACACGCGCGGAAGCCAGCGAGGATCGGCATGAGATAGGAGACGTAGATGAAAATGACCGCGCCGGCTGTAAGCGTCGAGTACACCGGAGTGTAAAGAGTGCAGGCGAAGGCGAGGCCGGCGCCCACCCAGACCGCCGCTACGGGGGTGCCCCAACGCGGCGAGACCTTGCGCAGCGTAGCCGCCGCCGGCAGGCCACCGTCCCGCGCGAAAGCGAAAATCATCCGCGAGGTGGAGGTGACGCACGCGAGGCCGCAGCAGTAGTTCGCCGCGATGATCCCGGCCCAGAGCGCGGTGGCGAGCGGGGTGGGGAGGGTGGAGGAGAGGAGCCAGGAGAATACGTCTCCGCCCTTGGCCGCGCCCGCCCCGAGGTCCGGCAGCGCCAGCACGAAGGCTGCGACCATCACCCAGCCGAAGCCACCCGACCAAAGTACCGAACGCACGATGCCCCGCGGGACGTTGCGCGCGGCGTCCCGCGTCTCCTCTGCCGCGTGCGCTGAGGCGTCGTAGCCCGTGATCGTGTAAAGCGGCCAGATCAGGGCGAGCGCCGCGAGGCGTGGCAGGGACTCCTCCGACGGCCAGATCCCACCGCCGGCGGGGCCGCTGTGATTGGCGAACCGCACCAGCCGACCCCAGTCGAGCGTGGGCGCTGCCATGAGCAGCGCTCCAGTCAAGAGCACCGCAACCACGAGGATGAGGACCCCGCTCAGGTCGGTGAGCCGCGTGACCAGCCGGATCCCAAAATGGTTGCATGCGGCTTGGGACAGCGTGATGCCGGCGACCACCGCCGTCTGGACCCACGGGCCGAGTGTTGCCAGATCCAGTCCCGCCAACGGCGCGGCGAAGGCGAGCAGCAGCTGGGTGGCGCCGACGTTGACCGACGCGGTCACGAACACGAGGCCGAGCAGGTTGAACCACGCCGTCGCCCAGCCCCAGCCGCGCCCACCCAGCAACGCGCTCCAATGGTAGAGACCGCCGGCCGTGGGAAAGGCGGAGGCGATCTGCGCAAGACACAGCGCCACCATCAGGCAGTAGGCCACGCCCGCCGGCCAGACGACTCCCGCCGCTGCCCCGCCCACGGCGCCGAAGCCCAGCTGAAACGAGGTGATGCCGCCCGCGAGGATACAAATGATGGAGAAGGAGAGCGCGAAGTTGGAGAAGCCGCTCATCCGGCGGCGCAACTCCTGTGCGTAGCCTAGGCGGCGCAGCAGGGCCTCGTCGGCGTCACCGCCGGAGTGCTGGGCCCCGGAGGGTGGATCGCGATGCATGGGGCGGGCGTAACGGCGGTCTCCCGGTCCGGGCAATCCTTATTCCGGGCGGCCCGCGGGCTCGACAGAGCCGCCGCTGCCGCGCCAGCGTTCGGAGTATGCCCCGCCTGAGCTTCCGATCCCTGCTGCCCCTGCTACTCGCCGCCGCCCTGCCTGCCGCCGTCCCGGTCGAGCACGATCTCGTGGTCTACGGCGGTACCGCCGCCGCCGTGACCGCCGCGGTCCAGGCCCGCCAGATGGGCCGTTCCGTTATCGTGGTCAGCCCCGACCGGCACCTCGGTGGCCTGACTAGCGGTGGCCTAGGCTGGACGGACACCGGCAACAAGGCCGTCATCGGCGGCCTCGCGCGCACGTTCTACCACCGCGTCTGGCGCCACTATCAGGCGGACGCCGCTTGGCGCTGGCAGTCCCGCTCCGAGTACGGCAACCGCGGCCAGGGGACGCCTGCGATCGACGGCGAGCAGCGGACGATGTGGATCTTCGAGCCGGGCGTCGCGGAGCGGGTCTTTGAGGACCTAGTGCGCGAGCACGGCATCACGGTGGTCCGCGATGAGTGGCTGGATCGGAAGAACGGTGTCGCCAAAGCGGGCGGGCGCATCACGGCGATCACCACGCTCAGCGGCCGCACCTACGCGGGACGGATGTTCATTGATGCGACCTACGAGGGGGACCTGATGGCCGCCGCCGGGGTCTCGTACCACGTCGGGCGCGAGGCGAACCGGGTCTACGGTGAGGAGCACAACGGGGTGCAGACCGGCGTGCTGCACCACCGGCACCACTTCGGGGTCCTCCTGCCGCAGAAGGTGAGCCCCTACCGTATCCCCGGCGATCCAGCGAGTGGCCTAGTCGCGCGGGTCAGCGCTGAGCCTCCCGGGGTGTTCGGCGAAGGCGACCGCCGGGTGCAGGCGTACTGCTTCCGGATGTGCCTCACCGATCATCCGGAGAACCGGATCCCTTTCGCTCGCCCGGAGGGCTACGACCCCGCCCAGTACGAGCTGCTGGCCCGCGTCTATGCCGCCGGCTGGAAGGAGACCTTCGGCAAGTTCGACCCGATCCCGAACCGGAAGACCGACACCAACAACCACGGTCCGTTCAGCACCGACAACATCGGGATGAACTACGATTACCCGGAGGCCAGCTACGAGCGCCGCCGGGAGATCATCAAGGAGCACGAGAATTACCAGAAGGGTTGGCTTTACTTCATCACTACCGATCCGCGCGTGCCGGCGGACGTCCGGGAGCGGATGCGGCAGTGGGGCTTGGCGAAGGACGAGTTCAAGGACAACGGCGGCTGGCCCCGCCAGATCTACGTGCGGGAGGCGCGCCGGATGATCGGCAGCTTCGTGATGACGGAAAACGAACTGCGCCAGCGCAAACCCACCCCCGACTCGGTCGGGATGGGCAGCTACACCATCGATTCGCATAACGTGCAGCGCTACATCACCCCCGAAGGCTACGTGCAGAACGAGGGCGACATTGGCGTCGGCCTGAAGGGGCCCTACGCTATCGCCTACGGGGCCCTGGTGCCCAAGCGCGGGCAGGCCGAGAACCTGCTCGTGCCGATCTGCGTCTCGAGCTCCCACATCGCCTTCGGTTCCATCCGGATGGAGCCCGTCTTTATGATCCTTGGGCAGTCTGCGGCCACCGCGGCCGTGCTCGCGCTCGAGGACGGGCTGGCGGTGCAGGACGTGCCCTACGCGCGCCTGCGGGAGCGCCTGCTCCGCGACGGTCAGGTGCTGGAGCACCGCCCCACGCCCTCGCCTTGAGCCTCCCGCTGCTCCTCGCGCTCGGCTCGGCGGCCCTCTTCGCGGTGGCCGCGCTCCTCGTCAAGCGCGCCTCCGACCTCGGTGCCGGTATTTGGCGGACTGCGTTCGTCGCCAATCTGATGACCGTGCTCGTGTTCCAGCCCCTCTGGTTGCTGGGCGGTGAGTGGCACCCAGAGCTCTGGTGGCAGCCGATCTTGGCCGCGCTCTGCTTTTCCGGCGGCCAATTCCTTACTTTCCTCGCGTTCGAAACCGGCGATGTCTCCATCGCCGCCCCCGTGATGGGGATCAAGATCCTGCTGGTGGCGCTGCTGGTGGCTTGGTGGGCAGGAGAGGCCTTGCGCTGGCAACTCTGGCTGGCCGCCCTCCTGGCCAGCGGCGGCGTGGCTGTCCTCAACTCTGCCGGCGGCGGTCGGCCGCACTTCCGCGTTGGTCGCACCATCCTGATCGCTACCGCGGCGGCCGCGGCCTATGCGGTCTTCGACGTCCTTACCCAGCTGTGGAGCCCCCGCTGGGGCCTCGGGCGCTTCCTGCCGCTCACCGTCTCGTGCGGCGGACTGCTGGCGTTCCTCTACGTCCCGCGCTTTCGCGGCTCCCTCGCCGACTTGCCGGCTCCGACCTGGCGCTGGCTTCTCGCGGGCACCGCTGCGATGGGCCTCCAGTCGGTGGGGATCACCGGCATCATCGCCCATTGGGGCGGCGCGGCGCCCGTTAACGTGGTCTACGGTTCCCGGGGCCTCTGGAGCGTGCTCGCGGTTTGGCTGGCCGGGGCCTGGGTGGGCGTGCGGGAACGCTCCGCGGGCCCGGCCGTGCTGCGGGCCCGACTGGCCGGCGCCACCCTGATGCTGGGTGCGATCTCTCTCGTGCTCGGTTGAGCCCGCGCGGCGCGCGCCCGCCGTGTTCACGCTTGCCAGCCCGCGCGGGCGCGGGTCTGTTCCGGCCCGCTTTCCCACCGATGGCCGCGAATTACACTGAAGCGAGCATCAAGACGCTCTCCTCCCTCGAGCACATCCGCCTCCGCCCGGGGATGTATATCGGACGCCTCGGCAACGGCACCCACGCCGAGGACGGCATCTACGTCCTGCTCAAGGAGACGATCGATAACTGCATCGATGAGTTCACGATGGGCCACGGGCGGCGGGTCGACGTCGAGCTGCTCGAGCGTTCCGTGCGCGTCCGCGACTACGGCCGGGGTATCCCGCTGGGCAAGCTGGTCGACTGCGTTTCCATCATCAACACGGGGGCCAAGTACGACAGCGAGACCTTCCAGAAATCGGTCGGGCTGAACGGCGTAGGCCAGAAGGCGGTCAACGCCCTCTCGCTCGAGTACCGCGCACAGGCGTTCCGCGACGGCCAGAGTCGGCTCGTGGAGTTCGCCCAAGGCCGGCTGCGGCGCGACGGCAAGGTGGTCAAGTCGGAGGAGCGCAACGGCACGCTGATCGAGTTCACGCCCGACGAGGCGCTCTTCGGAAAGGACTTCCGCTTCCGCCCCGAGTTCATCGAGGACCTGCTCTGGAACTACGCCTTCCTCAACCGCGGGCTCACGCTCACCCTCAACGGCAAAGCCTTCAAGTCGGAGCACGGCCTGCGCGACCTGCTGCAGAAGAACCTCAGCGGCGAACCGCTGTACCCGATCGTCCACCTCGAGGGGGATGACATCGAGGTGGCCTTCACCCACGGGGCCCACTACGGCGAGGAGTACTTTTCGTTCGTCAACGGCCAGCACACCACGATGGGCGGCACCCACCTAGCCGCCTTTCGCGAGGCCCTAGTCGATACGGTGCGCAATTTCTTCAAGAAGGACTACGACGCCGCCGACATCCGCCAGTCAATCGACGCCGCGGTCGCCGTGCGCGTGATGGAGCCGGTCTTCGAATCGCAGACCAAGACCAAGCTCGGCTCCACCCACGTCGGCCCCAACGGCCCCACGCTCAAGGACTTTGTCGGCAAGTTCATCCAGCAGACACTCGACGTCCACCTGCACAAGAATCGGGAGACAGCCGAGGCCCTCCGCACCAAGATCGAGTCCAGTGAACGCGAGCGGAAGGAGCTGGCGGGCATCCGCAACCTCGCCCGCGAGCGGGCCAAGAAGGCCTCGCTCCACAACCGCAAGCTGCGCGACTGCCGTCTCCACCTTGGAGACCGCAACGAGCGGGCCGAGCTGAGCACGCTGTTCATTGTGGAGGGTGATTCAGCCGCCGGCTCGCTCACCGCCACCCGCGACGTGCAGACCCAAGCGGTCTTCGCACTCAAGGGAAAGCCGCTCAATACCTACGGGCTCTCCAAGAAGGTGATCTACGAGAACGAGGAGTTTCACCTCCTGCAGTCCGCGTTGAACATCGAGGACGGCCTCGAGGGCCTGCGCTACGGCCGGGTGGTGATCGCGACCGACGCGGACGTCGACGGAATGCATATTCGGCTGCTGCTGATCTCGTTCTTCCTGCAGTTCTTCCCCGACCTGATCCGCAATGGCCGGCTCCACCTGTTGGACACCCCTCTGTTCCGGGTCCGCAACAAGCGGCGGACGATCTATTGCTACACCGAAGCGGAGCGGGCTACGGCCGTCGCCGAACTGGGGGCCGGCCACGAGATCACGCGCTTCAAGGGCCTCGGCGAGATCTCGGCCGGCGAGTTCAAGGACTTCATCGGGGAAAACATCCGCCTAGAGCCGGTCTCGCTCAATCACCTGTACAATAGCGACGAGCTCCTAGCGTTCTTTATGGGCAAGAACACGCCCGAGCGGCAGGACTTCATCATCGGAAATCTCAAGGTGGAGAAGGACCTCGTGGCCGTCTGAGCCGCGGCCCCTTGACCTCGCCGCGCCGCGCGTGGCAGCGTCCCGTTTTCCTCCCGCATGCCGAAGAAGCCGCCCGCCAAATCCGCCCCGGATCAGCCGGAACTGCCGCTGGGCACCCCGCCGGAGGCCGCGGCCGGTCATCCCGCGCCCGCCGCCCCCGCCACCCCCGTGCCGCCGGCTGAGACCCCCGCTCCAGAGGCCGCGCCCGCCCCGGCGGGCCCGCCCGCGCGCCGCGGCGGCGACTCGGTGCAGACCGAGGACTCCCCCCTCGCCAACAGTTACCGTGGCTGGTTCCTCGATTACGCCAGTTACGTCATCCTCGACCGCGCGGTGCCCCACCTCGACGACGGACTGAAGCCGGTCCAGCGCCGCATCCTCCACACGTTGTGGGATATGGACGACGGGCGCTTCCACAAGGTCGCCAACGTCGTCGGCCGCACGATGTCGCTCCACCCGCACGGGGACGCCTCCATCGGCGCGGCGCTTGTCGCCATCGGTCAGCGAGCCTTCCTGATCGAGCCGCAGGGTAACTTCGGCAACGTCTTCACCGGCGATGACGCGGCGGCGCCCCGCTACATCGAGGCGCGGCTCACGCCCCTCGCCCGCGAGGTGCTCTTCAACCCCAAGACCACCACGTGGCAACTCAGCTACGACGGGCGCGCCAAGGAGCCCGTGACCTTGCCGGCGAAGTTTCCGCTCGTCCTGCTCGAGGGCGCCGAAGGCATCGCGGTGGGCCTTTCCACGCGCATTCTGCCGCACAATTTCAACGACCTCTGTCGCGCGGCCATCAATCATCTGCAGGGCAAGACGTTCCGCATCTTCCCGGATTTTCCCTCGGGCGGCCTCGCGGATTTCGCGGAATACAACGACGGCGAGCGCGGCGGCCGCGTGAAGGTGCGCGCCCGCATCGAGCAGCGCTCCAAATACCTCTTGGCCATCACCGAGCTGCCGTACGGCACCACGACCGAGACGCTGATCGAGTCGATCCTCGCAGCCAACGCCAAGGGCAAGATCAAGATCAAGCACGTCGACGACAACACGGCCGACAAGGTGGAGATTTTGGTCCACCTGCCCCAGGGCTCCGATCCGGAGCAGGTGATCCAGCAGCTCTACGTGTTCACCGGCTGCCAGCAGAACCTCGCGCCGGCGGCCTGCGTCATCGTTACCGATCCGCAGACGGGCCTGGATCGGCCCGAGTTCCTCGGCTGCCGCGAGCTGTTGCGGCGCTCCGTCGAACGCACCCGCGAGCTCCTCAAGCGCGAGCTGGAGATCAAGCTCGGGGAACTGGAGCAACAGTGGCACTGGGACTCCCTCGAGCGGATCTTCATCGAGGAGCGCATCTACCGCCGGATCGAGAAGTCCCGCACCTGGGAAAACGTGCTGGCGGAGATCCGCGAGGGCCTCGCTCCCTTCCTCCAGCAGCTTCGCCGGGAGGTCACGGAGGACGATATCACCCGTCTGACCGAGATCCGCATCAAGCGCATCTCGGCCTACAACCGATTCCAAGCCGACGAGCAGCTCAAACGCATCGAGGAGGGGATTCGCGAGACCAAGGGCCACCTGCGCAACCTCACCGGGTTCACCATCGCTTGGTTTGAGATGCTTCAGGAGAAGTACGGCAAGGGCCTCAAGCGCCGCACCACCTACGACGAGATCGAGCAGATCGATGCGGCCGCCGTCGTTTCCGTCAACCAACGCCTCTACGTCAACCGCGAGGACGGTTTCATCGGCCTCAACTGGCGCCAGCACGAGTTTGTGCAGGACTGCACGATTCTCGACAGCGCGCTCACGATTATGCGGGACGGCTCCCTCAAGGTGGCCAAGGTGGCCGACAAGGTCTTCATGGGCCGGGACATCATCCACTGCGCCGTCTTCCCCAAGGACGGGGACCCGCACTTCTACACGATGGTGTACCAGGACAAGGAGTCCGGAAAGGCCTTCGCCAAACGCTTCCAGATCGGCGGCCTCTCGCGCGATAAGCTGTACCCGCTGGTGGCCAGCGAGGGTTCTAAGGTAATCTACCTCGACGTGAGCCGCACCGAAGCGGAGATGCCGCGGAAGCTTAAGGTCTTCATCGACGGCCGCAGCGGGGCGCGGGTGCGGGAGTTCGACTTCGACGCCTCGGCGCTGCCCGTGAGCAGCCGCAGCGCCAAGGGCCAGATTGTCTCGAAGTGGCCCGTGAAGGACGTCCGCCGCGCCGATCTGAAGCTGGGCTGAGGGGCCGGACAGGGTTTGGTTCGCCCGCCTAGACTGCGCGCGCGTGGACCGTTCTCCCGGCGGCATTTTTCCGCGGGTCGCCTGATTCCGGTGTCGCCTTCCCCCGGCGAAGGCGCACGGTGAGGAGATTGCTTGAGTCGCTTGGTTTTCGGGCGTCCGTCTGCTCCAGTAAAACCGTTCGTCCCCTTTTCCCCATGAACCCCTCCGTCGACCTCTCCCGTCGCCAATTCATCCGCGCCTCCGCCGCTGCCGGCGGGGCCTCCGCACTCGCCGGTTGCAGCCACACCCCGCAGCCCGGGAAGACCGCGCCCGCCGTCGCCGCCGTGGCCGCGACGGCCGCCGCGCCCCGCGCCTTGGGCGCCCAGTCCGGTTCCGACCGCCTCCGCGTCGGCGTCGTCGGCTGTGGTGGCCGGGGGACCGGCGCCATCCGGAACATCCTCGCCGCCGCGCCGGGCATCGAGATCGTCGCCCTCGGTGACCTTTTTGAGCGCCAGGTGACGCAGGCGCAGGAGCGTCTCAAGTTGCCCAACGTCCAGAAGTTCTGGGGCTTTGATAACCACGAAAAGGTCCTCGCCGCGGGCATCGACCTCGTAATCCTCGCCGCTCCCCCGGGCTTCCGCCCGCAGCACTTCGAGGCAGCGGTCAACGCCAGCACCCCTTCGCGCAAGATCCATATCTTCTGCGAGAAGCCCGTCGCCGTCGACCCGGTGGGCTGCCGGCGCTTCATTGCCGCCGCCCGCAAGTCCAAGGAGATGGGCATCGCCGTGGTCGCTGGCACCCAGCGCCGCCACCAGCAGAGCTACATCGACACGCTCAAGCGAATCCACGACGGACAGCTCGGGGAACTCGTGGGCGGACAGTGCTACTGGAACGGCTCGGGCATCTGGTTCCGCGAGAAGAAGGACTGGATCGCGGGCTTTTCCGATTTCGAGTGGCAGTGCTGGAACTGGTACCACTGGGACTGGCTCTGCGGCGATCACATCGTCGAACAGCACATTCATAACATCGACGTGATGAACTGGGCTTACGGCGGTCCCCCGGTGAAGTTTACCGGGATGGGCGGCCGCCAAAGCCGCGGTAACATTCCGGGCAACATCTGGGATCACTTCTCCGTCGAGATGGAGTACGCCAACGGCGCCCGCGTCCTCAGTATGTGCCGCCACACGCCCAAGTCCACGCCTCGCGTCGCCGAGCGCATCGTGGGCACCAAGGGCTACGCAGACCTCACCCAGTCCGGGGTTGCTACCATTAAGGGCGCGAATCCGTTCAATTACTCGGGTCCGACGCCCGACCCGTACGTGGTCGAGCACACGCACCTCATCGAGAGCATCCGGAACAATCAGCCTTTGAACGAGGGCGAACAGGTGGCGATCAGCACCCTCACCGCGATCGGCGGCCGCATCTCGGCCTACACCGGCCGCGAAGTGTCCTGGAAGTGGCTGATGGAGGGTTCCAAGCTCGATATCGCCCCCAAGGAATTCAAGGCGGGCCCGGGCTTCTTCCCGAAGACCCCGAACCCCGGCGAGACCGAGCTGATCTGAGCGTCTAATCTCCCCGCAAAACAGGCCCGCCGGCATTCGTCGGCGGGCCTGTTTCTTGTGCGCCCGGCGCGGGGCGGAAAGTGGTGCCAGAGGCCGGGATTGAACCGGCGACCAAAGGCTTATGAGTCCTCTGCTCTACCACTGAGCTACTCTGGCGCGGAGACGGCGGAAGCTGGCGTTTCGCTCCGGGAAATCCAGCCCAAACTTCGCCCCGCGGGCGGTGCGGTGCTCAGTAGTCCGCGCTCGCGCCGACCCCCTCCCACGCCTCCAGTTCCCGCAAGCCAGCATTGTACCGCCGCCGCGCCTTGTCGGTGGCATATTTGCCGAGCACCAGCCGCAGGGGAGGGGAGGCTGCGTCGACTGCCGCGAGGATGGCCGCCGCCGCCTTGGTCGGATCGCCCGGTTGGCGGCCGCGCGTGCTCTCCACCAGCCGCCGGAACTTACCGCTGGTGCCCTCGTAATCCGGCAGCGTCGCGGCCCCCGCCTCCAACGAGCGCCCCACGAAATCGGTCCGAAACGGCCCGGGTTGCACTAGCGTCACTTTGATCCCGAGGGGACGCGTTTCCGCCGCCACGGCCTCGCCCAGCGCCTCGAGCGCGGCCTTGGAGGCCCCGTAGAGCGAGAAGCCCGGATAATTGCTGATCGCCGCCGCGGCGCTAATGAACACGAGATGCCCGCTGCGCTGCCCCCGCAGGACCGGTAGGCTCGCCCGCACCACGTGCACCGCCCCGAGGAAATTAGTCTCCCATTGCCGCCGCATCTGCTCCTCGGTCAGTTCCTCCAGCGCGCCCAGCAGCCCGAAGCCCGCGTTGTTCACCACGACATCGAGCCGGCCGAAGGCCGCCAGCGCCGCGTCTACCGCGACCTGCGCCTCCCCCGGGGCGGTCACATCCAGGCGCAGCGCCACCGCCCGCTCTGGCGCCGCCGCCACTAGGTCCGCGAGTGTACCGGGATCGCGGGCCGTCGCCGCCACGCGGTCGCCTCGCGCGAGGGCCGCCTCCGCCACCGCGCGACCCAGGCCGCGGGAGGCCCCCGTGATAAACCAGACGCGCGGAGAGGAATCGGCCATAAGGGAGCTAGCGAAGCACGTTGCCCGCCGGGCGCAAGGTGGGGCTCCAGCAAGGCGGCTGCGCGGCGCCACTCCTCGCTCGACCCCATTCCCGCGCCCGCGATGCTCGGTCGCGCCGGAGTTCGCGGGTCGCGCCCCCCCCCCCAGCCCCAATGCCGGTTTAAACCCATTTCCGGCCCGTTTTGGGCGGGTAGGGGAGTCTGCCCTAGCCCGGCCTCGGATTTCGCGTCTACGTCGATTCTCGGGCGGTTTCCGCCCCTTTCCCCGCCTGCCAAGCCGCCCCTCTGAGCCTAGGCCCGGAAGTCCGCCAACAGCGCCCGCAGCTCCCGCTCCGGGTCCTCGTGGCTTTGGGCCACCGCCAGTGCCAAGGCCGACTCCAGCCACGGCCGGGCGTCGGCCTTCTGGCCCAACCCCAGAAGCGTCTTCCCCAGCAAGATCCGCGGCATCATCCAGTCTACCTTCCGCTCCGCGCACGCCTGAAAGTGGATTGCCGCCTCCTGCGCTTGGCCCTCGGCCACGAGTGCCTGCGCCAAGCTGAACCGAAACAGCTCGTTCTCCGGCTGGCTGGCGACGAGGGCCGCGAAGTGTTCCCGGCGCGAACGCACGTTCAGCTGGCCTCCACGTGCACCGCCACCGCTGTGGCATTGTCCGGTCCCCCGCGCCGGAGCGCCACCTCCACCAGTCGGTCCACCACGTCCTGTGGCTCCTCTGTCGTCGCCAGCAAGTCCCGCAGCTCCAGATCGGCGACTAAGCGCGAGATCCCGTCGGTGCAGAAGACGTAGCGGTCTCCGGCGAGCACCGGGCGCACGATCACATCGACCTCCAACGGGGGCGGTTGACCGATGCAGCGGGTCAGGGCCCCGCGCTGCGACGCCTGAAAGTAGACCTGTTCCCCCTTCGCCCGGCGGCGCCGCGCTTCATTCTCGACCGAGTGATCCTCCGTCAGCAGCTCCAGTGCGCCCGCCCGCCAGCCGTAACAGCGGGAATCTCCGACGTGCGCTAGGCGCAGCGCGTTGCCGGTGAGGCTGCCCACGGTCAACGTGGTGCCGATGCCGACCGCGGGGCTGATGCGCCGGCCGAGTAAGGCCACGGAATCGTTGGCCTCCCGCAGCGCCGCCGCCAAGTCGGGGTCCGGAGAGCCATCCGCCGCCATCCAGCGAGCAAAGGCCTCCACGGCGAGCTGAGCCGCCTCCGCGCCCCCCGGTAAACCACCGATCCCGTCTGCCACCCCGAATAGCCGCCCGGCGGCATCGAGCAGAAAGCGGTCTTGGTTTTCTCGGCGCACCCGCCCGATGTCGGTCGCAGCGGCGGCGTGCAGGGTGAGCATTCGAAGAAGGCTAACAGTCGGGGGCGCTCAGGCGAAAGGACGAAATTTCTCTTCCCGGTTCGCCCGCGTGAGCGGCGTGAACGCCGGCTGCGGGAGCGAATCGAGGAAGAGCCGGCCGTAGGTCTTCGCCAGCACCCGGGCATCCAACAAGGTAATCACCCCCCGGTCCGAGGCCGAACGGATCAGCCGGCCCACCCCCTGCCGGAACTTCATCAAGGCGTCGGGCAGCGTGAGCTCTTGGAATGGGTTGCCGCCCTCCTCCCGCAGGTGGTCGCAGCGCGCCTCGGTCACCGGATGGTCCGGCGGATCAAACGGCAGGCGGGTGATGATCACCTGCGCCAGCGCGTCGCCGGGGACATCGATCCCGGTCCAGAAACTGTCCGTGCCCAGCAGCACCGCATTGCCCGCGGCGCGCATCCGGCGGGTCAGTTCGGTACGCGACAAGTCCGCGCCCTGACAGAGCAGCGGCCGCCCCTCCGCCCGCAGCACCGGCTCAAGGGTCTGGGCCACCGCGCGCAGGTCCGAGTAGCTGGTGAAGAGGACAAGGGAACCCCCGCGGACCCGGGTGCAGCAAAAGGCCACATAGTCCCCCAAGCTATCGAGGGCGAGGCGGGCATCCTTCGCGGACGGCAGGGGTACGTCCGCGGCGACGTACACCCGCATATTGCGGGCGTAATCGAACGGGGAGCGCACGAGGCCCGTGCGCGCGTCGCCCGCGCCCAACCGCTGGGCGAACGCCCCCACCTGGCCGCCCAAGGCGAGGGTGGCGCTGGTGCACACCACGGAGGTCCGCCGGCCGAACAGGTGTTGCCGCAGGGCCGGCGCGATCTCCAGCGGGGCGCTGCGCAGGGTCACAATCGTCTGCTGCCGCCCGGACCGCTCCGCCCAGTACACGTGCCCCGGCGCGCCCAAGCTCAGCCATTCCGTCAGGCCGCCCTGGATGCCCTTCAGCCGCTGCCGTTGCTCCATCAGTTCATCTCGGTCGCGCCCCCTCCTCCATCCGGTCCGCCCGCTCCGCCAGCAAGCGCTCAAGGGCCCCGAGTGGTCCCTCCAGCACCGGTGCCACGGGTTCCGGTTGGCGCAGG
>CAIOTK010000005.1 GCA_903861185.1 uncultured Opitutia bacterium
GCCGCGCCGGGATCGAGCACCACACCGTTCACCGCGATTCCGAACGGGCTCATGCCCAACGGCGTCGGAGTCGCCGCGGCTTGGGGCAGCAGCGGAACGCGGAACTCATGCCGCTGCGGCGCGATCCGGTTCGGATTACCCTGGCCTGGGAAACGCCCGGTGGCGTGATCGGGGATGCCGTTCGCGCGGATGACTCGGACCCCGCTCTCAACCGTAATGCTCACCTGCGGCGCCTCACCGGTCCAATCGACCGCCGGCAGACTTTCATGCGCGGGATGCGCGAAAGCGAACCCGGCGCTTAGAACGAGCGTGGTAAAAAATGGGCGGCGCATGTTGGAAAACGATCTTGCGGACCTCGCGTTGCTCACGGCGAAGGCCCCGGTTCAAAGCCATCCTCGGAACCGGCTTTCAGCCGGTATTGGCCCGTCCGGATCGAGCCTGACCGGTAGTTGTACAACTCGATCACCCGCGTGAGCTCCAGCAGGCCGATCTGGAAGTCCCGGTTTGTATCGGCCGAATGCGGCGAAGCGGAACGGATCAAAAGCGGATCCGGCTTCGCGAGCATCTGGTAATCCGTGCCGGACTGGGTCGCGGCCACGAGCGCCGCAATCGTCTGGTCGCCCGAAGCCGCGGCCGGAAACAGGATGGTGTACGTGAAGCTGAACGGCCCCGCCGGCACCGAGGTCCATTTCCACTCGAGCAAGCCGGTCGCTTCGGCGGCCGGCTTCACCGTCCCTTCCGCGCCTCCGCTGCTGAGATAGACGCAGCCCGCGGGCAACAGCACCGACCAAGCCAGCGACGAGGGGGCCGCACCCGAGTAGGAGATCGTGTTCATCACCGTCACCGCGCCACCACCAGTATAACCCACCCCGAGCAGGCTCTGTTGAACCCCCAGCGGGGTGCTGGCGGCAACCGTCACGGTCGCGGCCGCACTGTTCGTCGACGCATTGGCACCGTCGGTGATCCGTACCCAGAAGCTGGCCGAGCCGGAGAGCGCGGGCGTGGTCAGGGTGGCCCCGGTCGCACCCGTCACGGGATTCGCGATGTCACCGGAGGCGCCTCGGTACCACTGGTAGCTCAAGTTGCCGCTGCCCGTCGCCGTCACTTTCAGCTGGGCGCGGTCGCCGGAGGCGATCGTGACCGGCGAGGGCGCCGTCGAGATCAACGGGGCGGTCGAGGCATCGGCCGGCCCCGGCGCGATACCTTTTTCTCCCACGCCCGAAAATCCACCCGTGCCGCGGGTGTCGTAAACGGCCAGCGCGGTCAGCGTCACCTGATAGTAGGCGGCGCGAACCGGCGTCGAATAGGAGGTGGAGGTTCCCGCACTCGTCACACCCGTCACGAGCGACGAGTAGTTCGTTCCGTCCGAGGAAGTGGCGATCGCGTACGTGCCGCCCTCGACGGAAGTCCAGGTAAGGTTGACGGTAGTCGGGGATGCAGAAGCTGAAACCTGGATACCGCGCGCCGGGCCGCTGCGGGAATACTCGGTGACAGTTTCCGCGATGCTCCCCACCGCTCCGCCCGTCGGTGCACCATGGAACCAGCGGCCGATGGTGTACGGAAAGCGGGGGGTGCCATTGGCCTCGATCGAAAGGAAGTAGGCATACGTTCCGGCGGGGAAATCCGGCGTCACGCAGAACCGGCCGTTGTCGAGATCGAGGTCGAAATCGGCGCCCTGCGTGAAGCCCAGCTCGCCGAGGTAGTCGTAGTCCTCGAGATAGCGGCCCAGCGTGTAGATGCCCGCCACCGCCGGACCATATTGCGTCGAAGCTAAAGTTGCCGACCGCCCCTGGGCGCGGGCCGCCCAAGCCGGGAGGGTGGTCCGGCCGGTCGCGACGAGGTTCGTGGTTCCGGAGCTCCCATCGCGTTTCACGTAGCCTGAGATCATCCGACGGACGCCGCTCGTCGGATCCATCGGGGATGAGTAACCATACGGACCGTAAACCGGATACCCGTCCGCCATCCACCCAAGGATCGGCGAATGCGCCGTCGGCGGGGTGGATTTCTCCACGTAGGACTTCGTGGTGGCGGAGTATTCCACGTTATCGCCCAGCATCGCCCGGAGGGCGGGCGTGTTGGCGTGGTAATGGTAATTGGCCCCGGCCTGATGCGCGTTCGCCGAGTCAAAGGTCACACCTTCGTTGACCCACGCGTCGCGGTTCCAGATGCCGTCACCCTGACCGCCTCCGCCCGGACCGGGCATCGCCCCTCCAGGCTGGGCATCCGCACCGGCGGCATTCGTGTAGGAAAACGTGTCCCGATTATCGAAGACCGCGACGCCATCTACGAAGTACCCGATTGGCCCGGCCGGCGTGAGGGTCCGGGTCGTTGCAACGGCTGGCGACCGCGGTATGCGGTACAGCACGTTCTGATTGGCCGGAAAATTCGGGAACGCCTGCAGCCGCGCGACATCGAGATACCACGGCCCCATCGTGTGGTAACCGAGTCCGGTCGATCGGAGATAGACCCAGTTCGCCGAGTAGGAAACCTGCATGACGCCCGCGTAGGCCGGACTGGACTGGACTCCCTGGCCGCGGCTCCACGTGGTGAGGGCACTCCCGGCGTTCCGCGAAGCATCGGAGTCGAACAAGCGCGCGTAACGACCCGTCGGCGACGTGAGCCAGCTCGTCACGAGCGGCCCGGGCTGGGCCAGCGCCGTCGAGAGAGCGAGGACCGGGATCATGAAACGGATTGTGTTCACAGGGAAATTTCCGGGCGGGGACGGGTTGGACCGCAATGGGCGATGACGCGGGAATCAGGCCAAAGTTTGTGTCGACGGTTCAAAACGGTGAACAGGTCAGGAGACGGACCCCGCTTAGCGCCGGGTCGCCGCGACTTTCCGGTAAGCGTCACCCGCGTACTCATCGGTGAGCGCGCGCAGAAACGCCACGAGCGCCCTTCGGTCCTCGACCGAAAGCCCAAGGCCCGCGTCGGGATGCTTGGCCAGGTTGGGATCGAGGTTGGCATCACGCCGGATCCCGTGGTCGTAGTGATCCACGACTTCCTCCAGCGTCCGGAATCGCCCGTCGTGCATATACGGCCCGGTGAGAGCGACATTGCGAAGGGACGGGGTCTTGAATCGGCCGCGGTCCGCCGGCCGCCCAGTGACACCGCCGCGACCCGTGTCGTTTCCTTCACCCAGCCCGTTGCTCCGGAAACCGAAATCGGAGAAAAGCGCGCCGCCGTGGCAATGGAAGCAATCGGCGCCTTGGCGTCCGCGGCCCGGATCGTACTCGGTCGCGAACAATTCGAAACCGCGCTGCTCGTCGGCCGTGAGCTGCGCCTCACCGCGCAAGGCGAGATCGAAGCGTGAACCGGCGGAGACGAGCGTCAGCAAATACTGCTCCAAAGCGAGGGCCACGCGTGCCGCGGTGAGGCCTGCCTCGTCGCCGAAGGCCGCCCGGGTCATTTCCGCCAGCGCGGGATTGGCCGCCAGCACCGCCGCACGCGCTTCGGGATCGGCGTTCATCTCGTCCGGATTCCGCCAGGCGGCCATCACCTGGTCGCGCGGTCGCGGTTGCCGGCCGTCCCACGCGAACTCCGAAGCCCAGGCCAGGTTGAAAAGGGGCATCGCATTGCGCGCCCCGGGCCGGCCCTCGGCACCCAGGCTGAAAGCGACGCGTTCACTGAAGGCGGACGCCGGATCATGACACGAGGCGCAGGACTGCGCGGCGTTCCCCGCAAGCCTCGGGTCCGCGAACAGCCGCTGACCCAAGGCGACCCCTTCCCGCGTCAGCGGGTTGTCCGCCGGCAGCGCCGGCTGCGGAAACCCGGCCGGGACCATGAACGCGAGCGGAGTCGCGCCGGCCGCGACTTTGCTCGGCGCGGATCGCCCGGCCGATCGATCCGAGGAAACCGCCGTGCCCGCCTCGTCACCGAGCCAGAACCAAGCTCGCCGCAAACCGGCGGCGACCTCGGCGGCTAGCGGATCGCCGGCGGCGGAATGCGTCGACTCCACCGCGTCATCGGCGCGTAACTCCCGTCCGGCAAAAGCCCGCGCGAGGTCCCAAGCCAGCCGCACGATGTGATCACCACGTACGGAGAGGTCCGCGCGGAAATCCACGGGGATCCGATGGGTGTCGGTCGCCACATGGTAGAGAAAACCGCGCTCAGCGGACGTCGGCGCGGCGTGCCAACGCCCCTCCAGCGCCGCGAAGACGTAGCCGCCCTGCCAGCTCCAGTGCAGGCGGTTCACCAACGGATTGAGCGGATGCCCCGCCGGCCAGCGCCCCGGTTCCCCGACGTTGATTTCCGGCGGCAGCCCCACCTCGAAGGCCAGACCGGAATACTCGCCCTCCGGAACTCCTCTCAAGTCGACCGCCAGTCGCCCGCTCTCCGCATCCAATAGTCCGAATTGTCCCTCAAGGCGGATCTCGGCGCCGTCGCGACACTTCAGAACGAAACCACTGAGCAACGCCGAAAACCGAGTCACCCGCAGGCGCTGGCCGCCCGCGGTTGTGACCGCGCCGGAAGGCACCGGCATTCGCGTCCCCGCCCAGCGAGGTTCCACTTGGAGCTGAAGGTCGGCGGCCGGCGACGCCGCGGGCGCCGCAAGGGCGAGCAAACCAGCGACCCGGCGGGTCCAACGCCCGACAGGGTGGTTGCGCCGACGGAGGAAATTCAACACACCAGCGCCATGTCAGACCGCCCCGAGGGCCGCACGCTGATTCTCATGGTGGACGACGACCGGAAGCTCTGCCGGCTCGTGTCCACTTACCTCGAGCCGCTCGGCTTTTCCGTGACCGCGGTCCACACCGGCCCCGAGGGCGTCGAGCGAGCCACGACGGGCGACGCACGCTGGCACGCCGTCATCCTCGACGTGATGCTGCCCGGCTTCGACGGCTTCGAGGTGCTGCGCCGCATCCGCCAGCGCTCGACCGTCCCGGTGCTCATGCTCACCGCGCGCGGCGAGGAGACCGACCGCATCGTGGGCCTCGAGGTCGGCGCCGACGACTACCTACCGAAGACCTTCTCGACGCGCGAGCTGCTCGCACGGCTACGCGCCGTGCTTCGCCGCAGCGCCGCCCAGTCCGCGCCCACCGCCGCCATGCCGCCGGCC
>CAIOTK010000006.1 GCA_903861185.1 uncultured Opitutia bacterium
CACCCGGGACGCCTGCACGCGGAAGTCCACGTCCCGCTCCCCCGCCCGCGCACCGCGGAGACGCGCTTGCAGCCCGACTACCTGCAGTTGGTCGCCCAAGTCTCGCGGCAACTCCGCGCGGTCTCGCCCGTCGGTTAAACTAAATCCGCCGATGCGCCGCCCAACTCGCCACCTGCTCCTGCCCATTGCCACGGGGCTCCTCTTCCTTGGGACGTGGCAGGGCGTGCACCTGTCTCTATCGGATGACCTTCGCTTCCTGCTGCCGTCCCCGGGGGCTGTGGTGGACGCTTGGGGTGAGCAGGGTGCGCTGCTCCTGCGTGCTACGGCGAACACAGCGCAGGGGGCGCTGTTCGGGTTCTCGCTGGCGGTAGCAGTCAGCGCCGGGTTGTCGATTTTGCTTTCGCTCTCCGCTTCAATTCGGAGCTGCCTCTATCCGTACCTGATGGCACTGCAGATGACACCGCTGCCGATCCTCGCGCCGATCTGTGTCATCTGGGTCGGCGCCGGCCTGCGCAGCGTGGCGCTGCTGACCTTCGTCATCGCCTTCTTTCCCTTGGTCGTAAACACGACGCAGGGACTGATTGCGACCGACCGCAATCTCGTGGAGCTCTTCCAGCTGTACCGCGCGCGTCGCTGGCAGCAGCTGCTGCTCCTGCGGATCCCGGCCGCGCTGCCCTATTTCTTCACTGGTCTACGCATCGCTGCGACGATCTCGCCAATCGGCGCTGTGGTGGCCGAGATGAACGCGGGCTCCTCCGCGGGCGACGGCGGCGGGCTAGGGTTTCAAGCGGTGATCTTTGCAAGCCAGGCAAAGTACGCGGCCCTCTTTGCCACCGCGGCGACAACCTGCCTCCTCGGCTTCGCCCTCAACGCCGCCGTCCTTGCCCTCGCGTGGTTCGCCCTGCACGGATGGCACGATGCCTACGAGCGCGCCGACCGCTGAGCCGGCCTTGCCTTTCCGCCACCCGCGAATGCCCTTCCTCCTATGAAATCCGTCCTCTGGCTTCCTCTCCTGCTCGGCGCCGTCGTCGCCGCCGAAAAGCCCGCCCGCATCACGGTCCAGCTCGACTGGGTGCCCGAACCGGAGCACGGCGGCTTCTATCAAGCTCAGGCCAAGGGCTACTTTCGGGAGGAGGGCCTTGAGGTCGTCCTGCTGCCCGGCGGTCCCGGGGCCCAGGTCGTACCATCCGTGGCCACGGGCAAAGCGGATGTAGGCCAAGCGGACGACATCAGCACCCTCCTCCAGCAAGCCGAGGGCCTCCCCCTAGTGCAGTTCGCGGCCGTATTTCAGGACGATCCCTCGGGCATCCTTGTGCACTCCGACAGTTCTGTCCGGCGCTTCGAGGATCTACAGGGCAAGACGATCATCGCGCGTCCCGGCTGGCCCTTCCTCGAGTTCTTGAAGCGGAAGTACGGCCTCACCGTGAACGTGGTGGCGCAGAATTTCTCCAGCGCGGCTTTCCTCGGGAACAAAGAGGCCCTCCAACAGGGCTATTACATCGCGGAGCCCTTCCACATCACCCAGGCCGGCGGCAAGATGCCTCGATTCCTCTCCACGTGGGACGCTGGATTCCGGGGCTACGCCGTCCTGATCACCAACCGGCGGTTCGCCCGCGAGCGCCCCGCTGACCTACGCGCCTTCACCCGCGCTTACATCCGTGGCTGGCGCGATTACCTGGAGGGCGATCCCGCTCCCGCTCACGCCGCCCTCAAACAGGCCAACCCCCAGAACTCCGACGCCTTTATGGACTTCTCCCGGCGAATGATCCTCCAAGAGAAGCTCGTCACCGGCCGCGATGCCGACGGCGGCCCGGCTAAGGTGGGCCGGCTCGACCCCGCGCGCTACATCGCGCAGATCGCAAAGCTGGAGGAGCTCGGGTTGCTCAAGCCCAGTAAGGTCACCGCCGCGGCCGCCCTCACCACCGAGTTCCTGCCCTGAGCCGCCTGATGCCCGTTTCTCCTCCGCGCGAGCGCTTTCTACACCTCCTGCGCGCGGCCGTGACGGAGGGCACGCTTGCCAAGTTGACCCTCGGCAAACCGTGCGGCGTCGATCCGACCCTGCGCAACCTATTCGCGCGGCCGGTCCAACTCCGCGACGGCGCCCGCGTCTGCCTGACTTGGCGCCACGCCACCCGCGAAGTGACCCGTAACCTGCCACCCACGGAGGCGGCGGACTTGCTCGACGGACTGCTCGGCTCCCAGTTTCTCGACGCGCACCTCTTCACTGCAACCGCGCATCACCAGTTCGAGAGCAACCCCGGTGGCCGACCGCGCCTCCGCTCCCTGCCGGCGCGACCCGACCTCGTGCCTTCGGCGCCGGGGCAGCACGACCGCACCAAAGACCATGTCCTCCCCGGGGCCACTCCGTGGCTGCAGGACCTCGGCGTCACCAATCCGGAAGGCCGGCCGCGCGCCGGGATGGCGGGTAAGCTCAGCCAGATCCAGCACTTCGCCGCGCTGCTGCAGCCGTTGCTGCGGACCGCCTTCCCGCCCGAGCGGGCGCCAGAACAAGACGGCAGGCCGCTGCAGGTGATTGATGCGGGTTCCGGCAAGGGCTACCTCACATTCACCCTCGCCCACCTCCTCGGCCCGGGTTTCCGCGTGCGGGGGCTCGAGGCCCGGCCGGAACTTGTGGCGTTCTGTAACGATGTTGCGGGCCGACACGGCCTCCGGGAGCAACTCACGTTCGTCAGCGGTCGCCTCGATCCCGCGCGGGATGAGCCGTGTGATATCCTCATCGCCCTGCACGCCTGCGACACCGCGACGGACGACGCTCTCGCTCTCGGCATCCGCGCCGGCGCGCGATTGCTCGTCGTGGCTCCCTGTTGCCAGCACGAGCTGCGCCCATCACTGGAAGCCCCGCCGGGGCTGGCGCCGGTCTGGCGCCACGGCATTTTCCGCGAACGCCACGCGGAGTTCGCCACGGACGCCCTGCGCGCATTGCTGCTCGAGTGGGCCGGCTACTCCACCCAGGTCGCGGAATTTACCGGGGCAGAGCACACCGCCAAGAATCTGCTACTGTCCGGGTTGCGCCAGCGCCCGACCGGGGCCCCGGCGAAGGCCCAAGCCGTCCGGGACTTCGCCGCCGCTTACGGGATCCGGACTCAAGCTCTGGCGCGGCACCTGAGCTTCGAACTCACGGGGGCAGCCGGAGCGCAACAATGACCTGGGAGGAATTGGATTGGTCCGCGTTGGAACGCCTGCGCACGCGCTTTCTCGCCGGCCCCGGTTCCGCGCCCTACTGGCAATCGCATTCGGACCTCGCGAGTTATGACCTGACGTTCGGTGAACGCATCGGGTGGAAATGGGACCAGGTGCTGCGCGAACTGCGGCTGCGTGGGTGGTCGCCCCAAGGGCGGGCGGTGTTCGACTGGGGTTGTGGCAGCGGCGTCGCGGGCCGAAGGTTACTACGGAGCTTCGGGGCGGAGGCATTCCCCTCCCTGACGGTCTGGGACCACTCTCCACTCGCCACCGACTTCGCGGCAGCGTCCGCCCGGCGGGAGTTTCCCGCACTGAATGTCCGACCTGCGACCGCCGCATTTCTCACCAGTGATGAGCCGATCGGCATTTTGCTGCTGAGCCACGTCCTGAATGAACTCTCCCTCGAAGCGTGGGCGGAACTCGGCCGGCTGATCGCGCGAGCGGAAGCCGTCCTCTGGGTCGAACCGGGCACCCGCGACGTGAGCCGCCGGCTCGGGGTAGAACGAGAACGCTGGCGCACCCACTTCACGCTCATAGCGCCGTGCACCGTCGCGGGTGCGTGCCCGATGTTCGCGACCGGCCAAGAGCGCCACTGGTGCCACTTCTTCGCGCCGCCGCCCACCGAGATTTTCGCCGACTCCCGCTGGGTCCGCTTCGGCCAGCGGGCCGGCATCGACCTGCGCAGTCTTCCCTACGCCTTCCTCGCTCTCGACCGGAAGGCGGGGGCGGAGGAGGTGGGCGCCTCCCGGGTGATCGGCCGCGTCGAGCACTTTAAGCCGTACGCGCGGTTGCTGAACTGTGGACCGGAAGGCCTCGCCGAGCTCGAGATTCCGCGGCGCGAGGCACCGGCGCTCTACAAGGAACTGGAGCGGCAGCGCGGGCCGCTCGTCTACCGCTGGCGGCGCGAGGGAAGGCACATCCTCGCGGGCGAAGCGCCGCGGGCTTCCTGAGCCGTCTTGGTTCAGCGGGGGATCGGCAAGAACACCGGCCCCTCGGGCAACGGGCTCCCTTCGGCGTGCAGCAGAAAGTCATCGAAGTTCAGATGCCCCCAGGCGCCCCCTGCCTGCTCGTCCACCAAACGGAGCGAGACCTCCCGGCCGCGCAGCGCCGAAACATCGAGGATCACCGGTTGCATTGTCTCCGTATTGCCCGGAACTTTCCGGCGCAGCTCGGTCCCCGTCACCCGTAGCAGCACCTCACCCGTGACCGCCGCAACCAATTCGAGCCGGAGCGAGTCATAGGCGCCCGCCGCCAGCAGGCAGCTCGCGAGCGGTTGGGTGAGCCGGAAAGGCTGGCTCGTAAGGGTGCCAGTGGCGCCGTCGCCCCGGCCCTCCTCGTAGGAGCCCACCCAGTGGCGGCCAACGTGCCCGCTGCGCATCGGCGGCCGACGGGCGAACACGCTGTCTCCGCTCACGGGCTGCCGCTCGAACGCGGCGCCGGACGGCGTCCAGCCGCGCAGGTCTCCGCGCTCGAAACCACTGTCGAGCGCCTCACCCTTCCCGTCGCGTGGTGCCTCGCCCCTGCCCGCCCGTGGCGGATTGCCGACGGCGGCGCTCCGCGCCTGCGCGACCTCGGCCGAGCGACGCGTATGCACAACGAGGTCCGCTGCGCGCAACTCGTGGCGCACCGCGCCGGGATGAAGGACCGGTGGCTGCGCCCGTTCCCACGTGGCGCGATCCACCGCCCGCGGCTGGCTCCGGAAGAGGAAGGTGCCCTTCTTGTTACCGATCGCTACGTCGGGATGACCATCGCCGTTGACGTCGCCGAGGGCGATCTGTCGCCCCACCCCGGAGTCGGCGTCAATCCGCTGGGGCACCCAATCCACCGCGCCAGCCGGCCCCCGTTGCAGCCGAAACCAGTACAACACGGCAGGGGTATCCCCATCCGGGGAGCCCGACGGACCGTGGGCCCAAAAACACTTTCCGGTAATAAGGTCTTTTAGGCCGTCGCCATCCACGTCCGTCAGCTCCACTGCGTGGAGCTCTGAGAACACCACTCCGTGCCGGTTCTCATCCGGCCGCTGGTTCATAAAGATATGAGGACGAAAGAGGGGTGAGCCCGTGGCATCGCGCTCCGCCAGCTGCTCGTGCCAAGCGAGGCCGAAGCCGTGTGCGGCGAGCGCCGTGATGACGTCCGCGCGGCCGTCGCCATTCACATCGTAAGCGAACAGCTGCGCCGCGGCCGGGGCGAACGGGACGCGGTGCCAACGCCATTCCGGGTCACCGGTGAGGTCCGCGGGCTGCTCCAGCCAGCCATCCTTGAAGAGGACGTCCAGTCGACCATCCCCGTTAACATCCCCGACCCCCAGCCCATGCGTGTATCGCTGCCAAGTGCCGGTGCGAGTGATCGGACGGAACGCCCAAGGCTTGGTCGGATCACGCGGGTCCGGGCGTGCGTGACCGAAGTTACCCCCATTCACGCAAACGATCTCGAGCCGACCGTCCCCATCGAGGTCCGCTAGGGTCGGCGACTCGTTGTCCACCTCGTTGAGTACCGTGTGGCGGGGCCAGTGCCCGCCGCTCTCCCGTGGGTTCACGTAGAGGTAGGCGGGAGTGTGTGGCAGCCCATAGGTAAGGACGTCGTTCCAGCCGTCGCCGTCGAAATCGTGGATGAAGGCGAAGAAATTATCGTTCGAGTAGGCGTTCCGGCGACCGAGCGCGCCCTCGAAACCAGGGAAAATACGCTCCCGACCGTCGGGCTCCCGCACCGTGGTGGTGCGAGAGGCAGGGTAAATTTCCCGGCGCTCCCGAAAAGCGGGCCCTGCCCACCAGTGAGGGCCGGAAACCACATCGGGATGGCCATCGCGGTTCAGGTCGCCAATCGCCGCCCCCTCGCTCCAGTAGTGTGGATCCAGCTGAAGCCGGGTGAAGTCCACCAGCACGGGATCCCGGGCGAACAGCCCGACGGTCAACAACGGGAGGGCCCACGGGGTCTTGACGGCCATCGCCGACGCTCAGCCGGGACCCGCGGCCGGGTCAAGCGCGGGTCCGCCGGAACCTTCGTCGGGGTTAATGCGTCATTCCCCGCGTGAGGATGACGACCGAGGAACGCGAAGAATTCCGGGAGCAGGCGAGCGCGCTCGCCGCCGCGGCGCGCTCGCGCGGCGAAGATCCGGACCGGATGCTGGCCGTGCCCTTCGACGCGGCGCGGCGGCGGCATCCGGAGGATGCTGGATGGCTGCTCGGCCTTCGCGACCGCCTAGGCCGGCGGCCGGTCCTCTGACGACGCTCGTGGCGCTTGACTCGGTGGGCGCGCATCTGAATCGTCCGCAACCACCAGTCATCATCATGGGCCAACAACTCAACAAGCATATCAAACGGAAACGCCGCGCCGCCTACTTGAAGCGCCGCAAGGAGCGGGCCAAGGCCGCCGGCAAGAAGAAGTAAGGTCACGCCCGCCCCCCCCCAAGTTTCTTGGCTCCGCCACCGCGGAGCCTTTTCTTTTTCCGCATGGTCAAGGTCAGCCTCATCTCCCTCGGTTGCGCCAAGAACTTGGTCGATTCCGAGATCATGGTCGGACACCTCCAGCAGGCCGGAATGGCGGTGGTCCCCGGTGCGGACGAGGCGGACGTGGTCATCGTCAATACCTGTTCCTTCATCGACTCGTCGAAGGAGGAGTCCATCGGGCACATCCTTGAGGTCCACCGTCAGCGCGGGATGCGCCGGCGGCGGCGCCAGCAGAAGTTGATCGTGGCCGGCTGCATGGCCCAGCGCTTCGCGGGCGACCTGCGCACGGAGTTGCAGGATGAGGTGGACGCTTTCATCGGCCTCGATCAGGTCACCACGGTGGCGCCGATCATCGAAGGCCTGCTGGCGAAGGAACGCGCCGCCGACGGGCCGCCCGTCTTCATTCAGGGACGCTCCACCTTCATCCCGGACTACGACACCCCGCGCTTCCGTCTCACCCCGCGACATTTCGCCTACCTCAAGATCGCGGAGGGCTGCAATCATCCCTGCACGTTTTGCATCATCCCCCAGATTCGCGGCCGCCACCGTAGCCGCACGATCGAGAGCGTCGTCGCCGAGGCGCGGCAACTGGTGCGCGAGGGGGTCCGCGAGATCAACCTGATCTCGCAGGACACCACCTACTTCGGAATGGACACCTGGGAGCAGCGGCCCGGCCCGCGCGCGCCGGTCGACTCGAGCCGCGGCGCCGCCCTCACCAGCCTCTTGCGCCAGCTGAACGCCATTGAGGGCGACTTCTGGATCCGCCTGCTCTACACGCATCCCGCCCACTGGAGCGACGAGCTGATTGCGACCATCGCCGCCTGCCCGAAGGTCGCTCGTTACGTGGATATGCCGCTGCAGCACATCAGCGACGCGATGCTGGGCCGGATGCAGCGTGAGACCTCCGGAGACCACATCCGCGGGCTGATCCGTCGGATCCGCGCGGGCGTGCCTGGGATCGCCCTGCGCACCACCTTCATCACCGGTTTTCCCGGGGAGACCGAGGCGGACGTCGACGAGCTCTGCGCCTTCATCCAAGAGACCCGCTTCGAGCGCCTCGGCGTGTTCCGCTACTCACCCGAGGAGGGAACCCGTGCCGCCAAGCTGGAAGAACAGATTTCCGCCAAGGTGAAGGAGGCCCGCTGGCATCGGCTGATGGGACTGCAGCGACCGATCGCCGCGGAACTTAACGCTGCCGCGGTGGGTCAGCGCCGCCGCGTGCTGGTCGATGAGCCCGGCGTAGCCCGCGGCGAGGGGGACGCGCCTGATATCGATGGTCGCGTCTACGTCCCGCTGACCCTGCCGGTCGGCGCCTTCGCCGATGTCCGGATCACCGGCGCCGAGGAATACGACCTGCTCGCGCTGCCCGAGGGCGAGGCTCCCGCGGTTCGCCGCACCGCCCGACGGGCGCAGTAAGCGGAACCCGCTGGTCGGGTAAGTGGAATCACGTAGCCCGCGCCCCCGGCGGGATCAAAAATACGTAAAAGCGCAGTTTGTCCGTGCCGGCCGCCGGACCGAGTCTCGGGACGCCTCATCGCATGGCCTTGAAAACCGAGCTCTCCCGTTGGTTCGTGGAGTGGCGCCTCGACGCGCTGGGCGTTGCTGTGCTCGCGGTGGTCGGCTTGGTCCGAGCGCGAGGGCTCCTCCCTAAGGTGTATCCCCGCGCGGGCGAGTGGGTGCGCAAGCTGTGTCTCGCCGGCGGCCTTCTGCTCATCGGCGCCGTGCTCGCAGAGGCCGCGACCTTCCTGCTCGACGAGGACGCAAATGTCTCTTTCGCGTCGCTGCTGACCGTCCGCCTCGTGCTGATTAGCGAGACCGCCGCCGCGGGTCTGCTGCTCTACCTCGCGTTCCGGCAACGCAAACGCCTGCGGCGCGCCGAACAGGCCCGGGAGGCCACCGAGGCGCAACTGCTGCAGGCCGCTTCCAGCGAGGCCGGCGCGGAGCGCCTCCGGGAGGATTTCTTGGCCGTGGCGGATCACGAACTGCGCGCACCTCTCCGTGAGCTACGCACGGGCGCCCAGAACATTGGTGCGACCTCGTTGGACGGACGTCAGCGGGAGCAGGTCGAGAGCATTCTGAGCCAGACGGCCCGCATCGAAGGTGTGCTGCAGGATCTGGTCGACTACGCGCGCCTCGAGCAGGGCCGGCTCCGCTTGGAGGAGCGCCCCTTTGCGCCCCTCGATGTCCTCCGGGCTTGCGTAGCGCAGCAGCCGGGAACGGGTGCGGGCCGTGGTCCGAACGTGCAACTCGCAGCGGACGACCTCGCGGAAGTGCTCGTGTGGGGGGATCGGCATCGCTTCGCGCAGGTGGCAGCCAAACTACTCGAGAACGCCATCAGCTTCTCGGCGGGACGCGCGGTGGAGATCTCCGGACGCTGGATCGCCCCTAAATTTGCCCACGGGACCGGGGAACTGCGCCTGCGCGTGAAAGATTCCCGTTCTCGGGAGGGCCTGCCCGGGCAGACGGAGCTACTCCCGGCCTTCGCCCCTGCCCGCAGCGCAGACGGAGCCGCGACGGGTGGGGCCGGCCTCGGCCTCGGCCTCGCCTACCGCCTTGTGCGGCTGATGGACGGTGAGATCACGGTCGACGGGGATTCCCCCGGCGGCGTGGAATTCCTCGTCGTGCTGCCCTTGCGTCCCGCGGCGCGCAGCGAGCTGCCGCCCGCCGTGAGCGGGCGCGATCCGGGGGCTCGCGGCCCGCGCGTGCTGATCGTCGACGATCTCGAGACCAACCGGTTACTGCTCGAGCTGTTCCTGCAACGGCACGGATTTCAGACCGAGGTCGCTGACGGTGGCGAGGCCGCCATTCGGCGCGCGGCCACCGGCGGGCTCGACGTCATTCTGATGGACCTGCATATGCCCGAGACCGATGGGCTCGCGGCCACGCGACGTATCCGGGCGGCCGAGCCGCCCGGTTTCCGGGTTCCTGTCTTCGCACTCACCGCCTCCCTCGCCCGCGGCACTCGTGAACAATGCCTCGCGGCCGGGATGGATGAGCACCTGACGAAGCCGCTCGACATCGAGCGCTTCCGCACCCTGCTCGCGCGCTTCTTGCCCGACCAGCGGCGTTGACCCGCCCGGTCACAGCGTGCGGGGCGCTTGCCTCCCCGAGGCGCAACTGGTTGCGTCCGGCGCGTTATGGACGCCTCCCCGCTGTTCGACAGCCTGAAGCCCAACTGGCGTCTCCTTCTCCCCCGACTCGGCGGCGAACTGCGGGGCTATAGCCGCACGGAGCTGCGCCGGGACCTGCAGGCCGCGCTGACCGTAACGCTCGTTTCGATCCCACAGGTTTTGGGCTTCGCGCTGGTCCTAGGACTGCCCCCCACCACCGTGCTGATGTGCAGTATCGTCGGGGCCTTCGTTTCGGCGCTCTATTTTTCCTCGCGGGTGATCATCTTCGGCGCGACGAACTCGGTGACGCTGCTCGTCGCTTCGGCGATCCACTACGGGCGTGCCACCGCGCTGACGCCTCTTGAGTTGGCGGTCGTCCTCGCCGGCCTCATCGGGATCCTGCAGATCCTTGCCGCGCTGCTCCGCCTCGGCCAGGTGACCCAATTCATCTCCCGCCCGGTGGTCATCGCCTACTCGGCCGCCACGGGCGTCCTACTCGTGATCACGCAGCTGCACGGGCTCTTCGGGATTCCCCGCGACCGCAGCCAGCCGATGCTCCTGCAGTGGTGGACAGGGCTGCAGCAAATCGTCCGGCTGGACTTCAATTACGCGGTACCGCTGACCGGCGCGGCCGCACTCGCGCTCTACCTGCTGCTCCGAGCCGTGCGGCCGAAGTGGCCCGGCGTGCTGCTGGGATTGGTGACGCTCACGCTGCTCAGCTGGCACGTGCCGCAGTTGCGCTCGCTGGGCATCCCGACTTTGGCGGAACAAGGGGCGCTGGACGCCGTGCTACCCGAATACGCAGGTGTCCCCTTCGGCCCGGAGGACCTGCCGCTACTGCGCACCATTCTGAGCACCGCCCTCGCGATCGCGCTGCTCGGAATGATCGAGGCCGTGTCGCTCGCCAAGGGGTACGCTCCGCGGCACGGGGATACGATTGATCCAAACCGAGAAGTGTTGGGGCTGGGTGCCGGGAACCTCGCGAATGCCTTTTTCGGAACCATCCCAGGCTCCGTCTCGTTCGTGCGTTCCGCCGTCAACGTCCAAAGTGGGGCGGCGACGCGGATCGCCGGCCTAGCCGCGGCCCTGCTACTGCTGGTCGTCCTGCTACTCTCATCCCGATTTCTCAACCACATCCCCATTCCCGCCCTCGCGGCCTCCTTGGTCCTCGTCGGTCTGCGGATGATCGAGTGGTCGGAAATTAGGATCGCGGCCCGCGCGACGCGGTCGGACGCAATCGTGCTGGGCCTCACCTTCGCCGCCGCATTGCTACTGCCGCTGGACACTGCGATCTACCTTGGAATCGGGGCCTCGCTCGCGTTCGCGTTGCGCAAGGCCTCCACGCCTAAGCTCGTGGAATACACCTTCGACGCGCAGGACCGCCTAGCCCAACTCCCCGCGCAGGGCACCCGGGCGCACCCGCAAATCGCGATCATTCACGTCGAGGGGGAGCTCTTCTTCGGTGCGGCGGACCTCTTTCAAGAACAGGTCCGCCAGCGCCTTGAGAAAGAGGACCTCCGGGTGGTCATCCTGCGGCTGCGGAGCGCACGTCACCTCGACGCCACGACCGTCTTTGCCCTGCACGCTCTCGACGATTGGATGCGCCAGACCGGGCGCCACCTCCTGATTAGTGGCGTGCAGGAGGACGTCCTGCGCGTTCTGCGTAACAGCGGGCTACTCGCGAAGCTTGGCTCCGAGAACGTCTTTCCCTCCTCCGAGAACCCCAACCTCGCCACGAAGCGGGCCTTGCAGCGGGCCCAGCAGTTCCTGCAGGCTCCCGAAGCGGAGGTTCGTCTCTACTTCGACCGCGCCCCCACCACCCCTAACCCCGGATAAACGATGCTCCGCCGCCGTTTCCTGCACGCCGCCACCCTTGCGGCCATCCCACTGGCGCCCCGTGCCGCCGCCGGCCAGTTCACCGGCCGGATCCGCAAGTCGCTCAAGTGGGGTATGGTCACGGGGGCCAAGGGCCAGCCGCTAGAGACCGCTTTCCCCCGGCTGCGCGAGTGCGGGTTCGAGGGGGTCGAGCCTAGCCTCAGCCACGTCACCGACGAGGCCGCCTGGATCGCCGCCAGCCGCGCTAGCGGCCTGGTGATTGACGGCACGGTCGGCGCGCGCACCGAGGCGCTCGCCGACGGTATCGAGCTCACCCGTCGGTTGGGCGGAGACTCGATGCTGGTCGTCGCCCGGTACGACCAGAAGACTTCGCTCGTCCGCAACTGGGAGCGTTGCCGGGATCAGCTCCGCGAGGCGGCACCCTTGGCCGAACGCGCGCGCATCCGGCTGCTAGTCGAGAACGTCTGGGCGACGTTCCTTGTCAGCCCTTTCGATCTCGCGCGCTTCATTGACGAAATCGGCAGCCCATGGGTTCAGGTGCACTTTGACGTCGGCAACCTAATGCGGTGGGGCGTCGCGGAGCATTGGGCCGAGGTCCTCGGCCCGCGGATCCTTAAGCTCGACGTCAAAGAGTACGATCTGGGCCGCGCGATGCGCGAGGGGATGCAGAAGGGCTTCGATGCCCCGCTGGGCGAAGGCAGTATCAACTGGCCGGCGGTGCGCGCCGAATTGGGGCGGATCGGCTTTAGCGGCTGGGCCGCGGCGGAGGTCAAAGGCGGAGACTGGACCTACCTCGCCGACGTTGCCCGACGGATGGATCGCGTCCTCGACCTCTGAGTTTCCCCCGATGAGCTCCCCCTCACCCCTCCTGACCCGGCGCCAGTTCACTCGCCGCGCCGCCGCTGCCGCCCTCGCCGCCCCTGCTTTCCT
Source organism: uncultured Opitutia bacterium (assembly GCA_903861185.1). Lineage (GTDB taxonomy): Bacteria > Verrucomicrobiota > Verrucomicrobiia > Opitutales > Opitutaceae > ER46. The sequence goes on from CAIOTK010000006.1 coordinate 12,524, forward strand.
CCGCGGCCAGAATCTCAACAGCCGGCTACGGCTTGCAGTCATCGGCACCGGTGGCCGGGGCGGCGGCAACCTCAAGAGTGTCGCATCCGAGGACATCGTCGCCCTGTGCGACGTCTCAGCCCGCAGCCTCGAGGCCGCGGCGGCTGTCCACCCTCGCGCCCGGCAGGAACGTGATTTCCGCCGGCTCTTCGAACGGGAACGCGAGTTCGACGCCGTGGTCGTGAGCACCGCCGAACACACCCACGCGCTGGCGACCCTGCTCGCACTGAAGGCCCGGAAGCACGTCTACTGCGAGAAACCCCTCACGCATAACGTGCAGGAGGCGCGCCTCGTGCGCACGGCGGCCCGCACGGCGGGAGTGGTCACGCAAATGGGCATCCAGATCCACGCCAGCGAGAACTTCCGCCGGGTCGTAGAGCTCATCCAGGGGGGCGTGATCGGTCCGGTCACAGAGGTCCACGTCTGGGTCTCCCGCGCTTGGGGGCTGCAGAGTGCGGAGGCCGCGAAGGCCAACCAAGACCGGGTGCACCTCACGTCGCGGCCGCCGGCGATGCCGGTGCCGCCAGACCTAGATTGGGACCTGTGGCTGGGCCCCGCACCCGAGCGGCCATTCAACGAGGTCTACGTCCCGGGGCCGAAGTGGTACCGCTGGTGGGACTTCGGCAACGGGACGATGAGCGACCTTGGTTCTCATTGGAACGACCTGCCCTTCTGGGCGCTAGAATTGCGGGCGCCCCGAACCATCGAGGCGTTCGGCCCAGAGCCCCATCCGGAGATCGCCCCTGCCTCGATGCGCGCCGTGTACGAGTTTCCTGCCCGCGGCGCCCTGCCCCCGGTCCGGCTCACCTGGCACCAAGGCGAGGAGCGCCCGGCCCCTTGGCGTGAGGAACGCATTCCGCGCTGGGCCAACGGGGTACTTTTCATCGGTGCCAAGGGCCAATTACTCTCGGATTACAGCAAGCACGTCCTGCTCCCCGAGGCTGACTTCGCGCAAGCGCCGCTCCCCGCCCCTTCGCTGCCACGCACCGCCTCCCATCACCGGGAATGGCTCGACGCCATCCGCGGCTCGGGTAAACCGCTCGCGGACTTCGAGTACGGTGGCTGGCTGACCGAGTCGAACCACCTAGGTAACGTCGCCTTCCGGGCACGCCAGAAGCTGGTCTGGGACGCGGAGGCGATGCGCGTCACCAACACGCGCGCCGCAGACCCATTCCTTAGTCGCACGCCTCGTCGCGGCTGGGAACTGCCAGTCTGACCCAGCCGCGCCGCCGGCGCCTAGTCGCGCTCAACCGGCCTGCTGGAAGGCGCGCACTGCGCCGAACAGACCACCCACCGCGCGGCCGAGCTCATCCTGCAGGCGCTGCAGCTCCGCGTAGCGCTGGACCCTTGTGCGATCCGGGCTGCGGCGCGTGGTCTCAGCGACCTTCACCACGCGGTCCGTGTAGTGGCGCAAGGGATGAGCCTTCCCGTCGCGATGGCCGTGGCACCACGCGGCCTGCAGGGCGGCGCCCAGAGCAGCACCCTCGTCTTCGCGCATCCCCACCACCGGCACCGCGAAAATGTCGGCCATCATCTGACGCCAGGCGGCCGAGCGTGCGCCGCCGCCAGTCACCCGGATCTCCCGTGGACGCACCCCGAGTTCGCGGAGTCGCCGTAAACCGTAATTCATACCCAGGGTCACGCCCTCCATCGCCGATCGGGCCAGACTGCCGCGATCCAAGTTCGCGCGATTGAGACCCAGCAGCACCCCGGAGCCGAGCGGAACGTTGGGCGTGCGCTCCCCAGCGAGGTACGGCAAGAGCAGCAACCCTCCGGCCCCAGCGGGAGCGGCGGCCACCAAGCGTTCGAAGCGCGCCCGGTCCAAGCCGAGCAGGGCACGCACCCCCTCCGTGACGGACGTCACGTTCATCGTGCAGAGTAAGGGCAGCCAACCGCCAGCAGAGGAGCAGAAGCCAGCAATTTCCCCAGCGGGATCCACCACAGGAACGTCGGCATGGGCGTAGATGGTGCCGCTAGTGCCGAAGCTGGCAGAGACGACGCCCGGCACCACGTTCCCGGTCCCGATCGCCCCCATCATATTGTCGCCGCCACCGGCGCTCACCACCACCTCAGGGGGCACCCCATAGCGACGCGCCAGCGCGGGGCGGAGCATACCGGCAGGCTGGTGGGCCTCGATGAGCGGCGGCAACCAGTCTCCGAGGTGGCGATCGATCGCGGCGAGGGCCGGGGCAGACCAACGCCGACGCCGGACGTCGAGCAGCGCGGTCCCGGAGGCGTCGCCCGCTTCCATCGTATAATTCCCAGTCAGGTGGAAATTGAGGTAATCGTGGGGCAGGAGCACGTGGCGCAACCGGCGGAAGTTGGCCGGCTCGCGACGCCGCAGCCACAGGATCTTGGGCGCGGTGAATCCGGGCAGGAAAAGGTTACCCGTCGCCCGTAATGCGCCCCGCGCCCCACCCAGCCGGCTCGTCAACACTGCACACTCCTCCGTCGTGCTGGTGTCGCACCAGAGCTTGGCCGGACGGATAACGGCGCCCTGTGCATCCAGCGGGACAAAACCGTGCTGCTGGCCGGAGACCCCGATGCCCCGGACCCGTCCGCGTTCGACCCCGGCGAGCGCCGCCTGAATGGCGCGGTCCATCGCCCGGACCCAATCCTGCGGATGCTGCTCCAGATGCCCGACGGGCAGTCCGGTTATCAGCCGGTGTGGGGCGCGCCCCTCAGCCACTACCCGCCCGCGTTCCAGATCTAGGACCACCGCCTTGACGCTCTGGGTGCCGGAATCGATCCCAAGGTAGAGAGACATAAATTTGTTCGATACCGGAGCGTCACCGGTTCCGGCGCAAGCCGGAGTTGGCGGCAGGCTTGCCTCCCCCTCAAGCCACGCCTGAATCCGTGCACCCCATGGATCCCCTCTATCTGCTGTTGCTCGGCGTTATGGTTGTGATCGGGGGAATCGTCTGGCTACGCCTGCATCCCTTCGTTGCCCTGCTCGCAGCGGCGCTGGCAGTCGCGCTCCTGACGCCGGCCGCCGCGCTGGAGCGGAATCTATTGGCGCAACAGAAGTCCGCCGCGGAGGCCAAGGCACGAGCTGAGGACCCCGTGGGTACCCGTTTGGCGGCCAAGTTCGGCGCCGCCTGCGGCAACCTCGGCCTGCTCATCGCCCTCGCCTCCGTCGTCGGCTCCTGTCTGTTGCACAGCGGCGGCGCGGAGCGCATCGTGCGCTCGGCCCTGCGAACCTTCGGGGAGAAGCGGGCGCCGCTGGTACTGGCGGTCAGCGGGTTGATTTTGGGGGTCCCGGTGTTCTTTGACACCGTGTTTCTACTGCTCATCCCCATAGCGCGCGCCCTCGCCGCGCGGACAGGGCGGGATTACTTGCTGTACGTACTCGCGATCGCCGTTGGCACCACGATGACTCACTCTCTGGTGCCGCCGACCCCGGGCCCGCTTTTCGCCGCGACGACTCTGAAGGTGGACATCGGGCTGATGATGCTGGCCGGGCTGGTGCTCAGCGCGCTGACGGCCAGCTGCGGCCTCGCCTACGCGGCCTGGGCAAACCGCCGGTGGCCAACCTCCCTGCGCGCGGTTTCCGGGGAAGCAGTCGGCCTCGGGGCGCCGACCGGCACCTTCCGGGATGAGGATTTGCCGCCGCTGGCGCTCGCCCTCGCCCCAATCGTTCTGCCAGTGATCCTGATCTCTGGCGAAACTTTCAGCGACCTCGGCCTGCTGCCAGCCGCGCTGGTGCCGGCCGCCGCTACGCTGGGGCATCCCAACATCGCTCTCGCCGTAGCCGCGGCGATCGCGCTGTTCACCCTCGCCACGCGCTCCGGGGGCAGCGCGGACCAGACTCGCCGGCACGTCCAAGCGGCATTGGCGGACGGCGGCACCATTCTCCTCATTACGGCGGCCGGCGGGGTGTTCGGTGGCTGCCTACAGGACACGGGCGTGGGCGAGCGGCTCAAGGAGGTGGCGCAGGCCTATTCGGTCGGGGTGCTACCCCTCGCCTTTGTTGTGACTGCGTTGGTGCGCGTAGCCCAGGGCTCGGCCACCGTGGCAATGGTGACAAGCGTCGGCATCGTCGGCCCGCTGGCCACCGCCGAGTCCCTTGGCTGCCACCCCGTTTATCTAGCGCTGACGATCGGCTGCGCCTCCAAGCTCGTGCCTTGGATGAACGACAGCGGCTTTTGGGTCCTCTCCCGATCCGCCGGCCTCTCCGAACGAGAGACGCTGCGGACGATGTCCGTGATGTTCGCCCTGATGGGCGTGATCGGCTTCCTGCTGATTTTGGTCGCCGCGCGTCTGCTGCCCCTTGTCTGAGGGGCCAGCTCAGGCAGCGTCCTGCGTGGGTTCCGTGCGTCCGGAGCGTCGGAGGACTGGGCGCCGCCGCCCCGCAACAACCGCAGCGTCGATCACCACCTCGCTGACGTCATCGCGGGAGGGCAACTCATACATCACCTCCAGCATCAGGGACTCGAGGATGGATCGGAGCGCGCGCGCGCCGGTCTTGAGCTCAATCGCGCGCAGGGCGATGGCGTGCACCGCGTCCGACGTGAAGCGGAGGCGGACGCCGTCCATCGCCAGCAGCTTGGCATACTGCTTCACCATCGCGTTCTTGGTGCGCAGTAAGATGCGTTCGAGATCGGGCACATCGAGCCGATCGAGAACCGAGACCACCGGAAGCCGCCCGATGAACTCCGGGATCATCCCGAAGCGGATCAAGTCCTCTGGTGCGAGCGCCTTCATCAGCTTCTCCGGAGTGGAGGCCTCCTGCTGGGAGGCCGCAGTGGCGGCAAATCCCAAGGTGCGGCCGCCGAGCCGGCGTTGCACGATGCCCTCCAGGCCGACGAACGCACCCCCGCAGATGAAGAGAATGTTCGCCGTGTTGATCTGCACGTACTCCTGGTTCGGGTGCTTCCGGCCGCCCTGCGGCGGGACGTTGCAAGTCGTGCCTTCGAGGATCTTCAGCAGAGCCTGCTGGACTCCCTCCCCGGAGACATCGCGGGTGATCGAAACGTTTTCCGTCTTCCGGCCGATCTTATCGATCTCGTCGATATAGACGATCCCGCACTCCGCCTTCTTGACGTCGTAATTCGCCGCCTGCAACAGCCGCAGCACGACGTTCTCGACGTCCTCGCCGACGTAGCCGGCCTCCGTTAGCGTCGTGGCGTCGGAAATGGCAAACGGGACCTCAAGGATGCGGGCGAGCGTCCGGGCGAGGAAGGTCTTGCCGGAGCCCGTCGGGCCCGCGAGCAAGATGTTGCTCTTCTCCACCTCCACGTCGCTGAATTCCGCGGCCGCCGTGCTCCCGCCGCCGGCGTCGGCGTGGAAGCTTAGTCGCTTGTAGTGGTTGTAGACGGCCACCGAGAGCACCTTCTTGGCGTGGTCTTGGCCGACCACATGCTCGTCTAAGGCGCGCTTCAGGTCCGCGGGCTTGACCAACCGGAACGCTGGCCGGGCCTCGCTGGCCACCGGCTTCAGTTCTCGGTCCATGATCGTCTTGCAGACGTTCACGCACGAATCGCAGATGTAGACCCCCGGGCCCGCGATGATCTTGCGGACCTCCGTCTGCGACTTGCCGCAGAAGGAGCAGAGCGTCAAACGCGCGGACTTCGCCATCGGTTCAGCCTGAACGGGCAGGCGGTCGAGTCGAGGTCGGACTTACCTGTCCGGAGGGGCCTCAGGCGGCCGACTGCACGGCGGCCTGGGCTTCCCGGGTCGACACGACCACGTGGTCGACGATCCCGTACTCCTTGGCCTCCTGGGCACTCATATAGTAGTCGCGATCGGAGTCGCGGCCGATCTGGTCGGCGGACTTGCCCGTATGACGGGCGAGAGCCTCGTTGAGCGTCCGGCGCCAGCGCAGGATCTCGCGGGCGGCGATCGCGATGTCGGCGGTCTGCCCGCCAGCGCCGCCACTCGGCTGGTGAATCATCACGCGGCTGTTCGGCAGGGCGAAGCGCTTGCCTTTGGTTCCGGCGGCGAGCAGCACCGTGCCCATACTGGCGGCCATCCCGACGCAGTAGGTCACGATGTCGCACTGCAGGAAATTCATCGTGTCGTAGATGGCCATCCCGCCTGTCACCACCCCGCCAGGCGAGTTGATGTAGAGGTGGATGTCCTTCTTCGCGTCCTCCATCTGGAGGAACAGCATCTGCGCGATGACGAGGTTGGCGACCTGATCGTCGATCGGCGTACCGATGAAGATGATGCGATCCTTGAGCAGGCGGGAATAGATATCCATCGACCGCTCGCCGCGGCCGGTGTTTTCCAGAACAATGGGGACGTAGTAGCTCACGGGAAGGACGGGGGCCTCAGGAAGCGGGCGCCGCGACACTAACCTTGGCCTTAGAGACGACGAAATCAACCGCCTTGTCGAAGATGATGGACTGCTGGACCGACCGGAGTTGGGCGCGGTCGGCCCCTAGGGCCTGTGCCAGCTTGTCCGGCTTCTGCTGCGTGCGCATCGCCTCGCGGTAGATGAAGTTGTTCAGGTCCTCGTTGGTGACCTCGAGCTTTTCCTGCTCGGCGATCCGCCCGAGGATGAACTGGAGCTTCACCCGGTTGGTCGCGGCCTGGCGGGCGCCTTGGAAGAGCTCCTTCTTATCCTTCTCGAATTGCTCCGCCGGGACGCCCCGGCGCATGTTCTCCTCGATGAACTGACGCAGGACGCCTTGGGTCTCGGCGTCCACCAGCGAATCGGGCACCTGAAAGTCCACCGCCGCGGCCAGCTTTTCGGTGACCTGGCGACGCTGCGCCTGCCGATTCTCGTAGTCCTTCTGGAGTTTGAGGTTGGAGTTCACCTTGGCCTGCAAGCCCGCGAGGTCATCGACCTGCTGGGCTTTGAAAAAGGCCTCGTCGAGGGCCGGCAGAACCCGCTCGCGCACCTCCTGGATGTCCACTGCGTAGGCGACCGCTTTGCCAGCGAGCGCGGGCACCGGAGAGAAGTCGGCCGGGAACGTCACGGTCACGGATCGCTTCCCGCCCACCTCGAGCCCCGCCAACTGCCGGCCGAGACCGGGGATAACGCCATCGTGCTCCCCTTCCACTTCTTCCCAAGTCTGTGGGGCCTGGGCGTAGAGCTGCTTGTCGCCCGCCAGATCGGTGATCGGCTGGCCGTCGATCGTTCCGGCGTAGGAAAGTTTCACGTAGTCCCCCTTGGCAGCCGGGCGCTCGGCCGCCTTGAAGTCAGCGCGCTCCGCGCGCAGCCCCTCGATTACGCGGGTGACTTCTGCGTCGGCGACGTCGGTAGGAGCGACCTCGGTGGGAAGATCAGTATAGGCGGGCAGGCTGAACTCCGGCTGGACATCGAGGGTGAGCGTGATGCTCGCCGCGGCGCCGGCCTTGATCTCGCCCTCCTCGACCTTGACCACGTTGACGACCTGCAGCTTCTGCTGTTCCTGCGCGGCCTCGTAGGCCTTGCCCACGACCTTCTGCCGCAACTCGCCGGCGACCTCCTTGGCAAAGCGCTTAAGCACCATCGCGGCGGGGGCCTTGCCCGGCCGGAAGCCCGGGATCCGCGCCAACTGAGAAATCTCCCGCACCACGGCGGCAAGCTCGGTATCGACCTCGGCCGCGTCGAGCGCGACGACGATGGATTTGCGGGTGGCGGTCAGGTGATTGAGTTGGACGTTCACGGCAAGGGCGGGCGTTGGAGGAAGATAAAGGGTCGCACCGTAGGCCGCCCCTTCCCTCGGTCAATGCCGATTCTTGCCGCCGGCCCGCAGCGCACGGGACCGAGACTGGGCGTCGTCGCGACTACCGGGCGGTCCGGACGACCAAGGTGGTGACGTTACGTCCCCCCTCCCGCGCATACCGGACTTCCTCCGTGCGGCCGCGGATCAGGCGGACCGCAAGGTCGTCCGATTCGCTACCCGGAGCGAGCACATCGACCGGGTCGCCGAGGGCGGAGCAGACTACCTCGACCCGCCCGTCGCGCTCGGCGTAGGCCAGCTCAAGCCGGACATCGGCGCGGGAGGGCTGCAGCGCGAGCAGTTCCTCGACCAGCGAAAGCAGGTCCTCGGTGGTGCGGGGCGGCAGAACGTGCCGCGCGCCGAAGCGCTCGATGTCCGCGTTCAGCGCATAGAGGTCATAGGCGTCGTCGGTGATCTGCAGGGAGAGCCGTCGGATCCGGCGGATGAAAGCCTGCGTGAGCGGCCGACGCGGCGCGCCGAAGATAACGGCCGGCGGGCCCTCCTCGTGAATCTCCCCGCCGTCCATATAAAACACCCGGGTGGAGATCGCCTCGGCGAAGGCCATCTCGTGGGTCACGATGACCATAGTCATCCCATCGCGGGCCAAGTTGCGGATGACTGCAAGGACCTCGCTGACCATCGTAGGGTCAAGCGCGGAGGTGGGTTCGTCGAAGAGGATGATCTCCGGGTCCATCGCAAGGCACCGGGCGATTGCGACCCGCTGTTTCTGTCCGCCGGAGAGTTGGTCGGGGTAGGCTTCGGCCTTATGCGCAAGGCCCACCAGCGCGAGCAGTTCGCGGGCGCGCGCGGCGGCCGCGGCGGGTTTTCGGCCCAGAAGCTGCACGGGGCCAAGGGTGATGTTACCGAGCACCGTCAGGTGGGCGTAAAGGTTGAAGTGCTGGAACACCATGCCCATCCGGCGGCGGAGCGCCGGAACGTCCGTGGCGGGATCCAGTAACCGCTGGTCCCCGATGAGGATCTCGCCGGCACTGGGTCGCTCCAGCAAGTTGAGGCACCGTAGGAACACACTCTTTCCCGTCCCCGAGGGGCCGATCAGCGAGATGACCTCACCCTTGCGGATCTCGCAATCGACGCCCTTGAGCACCTCGAGATCTCCGAATCGCTTCCGCAGCCCGCGCACCGTGATCACGAGGCCACCCCCGATCCCTGCCGCTGGTGGGGCGGCGTCACCCGCAGCTCGATCCGCTCCAACGCCCACGCGATCACCCACGCGAGCACCAGATAGATGGCGGCCGTGACGAGCAGCGGGATAAAGGCGTCGAAGGTCCGCGAGCGGATGATGTCGCCCGCCTTGGTGATATCCTGCACGGCGATGTAGCCGACCACGGAAGTCATCTTGAACAGCGAGATCACCTCGCCCTTGTACACGGGCAGGACCTGTCGGAGGGCCTGCGGCAGCACGATCAGTCGGAAGGCCTGCGTGCGAGTGAAGCCGCCCGCCACGCCCGCCTCGAGCTGGCCGCGGTCGACGCTCTGAATTGCCGACCGGAGCATCTCCGCGATGTAGGCGGCCGCGTTGAGGCCGAAGGCGACCGCCGCGACCAGAATCGGGCTCACGTGGAAGGATGCGAACACCACGTAATAAATGATCATCAGCACCACCAGTACCGGCACCCCACGAAGGCACCAGATGTAGACCGCGGCAGCCTGCCGCAGCAGCAAGCGCCTGGACATCCGGCCCGCACAAACCACGCCACCAAAGACTGTGCCAAAGATCGTCGCCAGGACCGAGATCACACAGGTCACGAATAGACCCTCCAAAATCAGCCGGTACCTACCCTCTTCGAGCAGGTTGGCGCGGATCCGCTGCCCCAAAGGCAAACCAGCCTCCACAGTCGGCGTAGCCTCGGCGGCCGGTGCTGCACCCTCGATCCGGTCCTGCCGGGTCACGACGCAGGCCACGAAGGCGATCAACTCGTCGGAGAAGGCGACGCGCTTCCGGCGTTCCTCGGTCATCACCAGCAGGCAGGCGATCGCCTCGATCCGGCCGCTGGCGAGGGCCGCGATTTGCCCCGAGACATCCAAGTCGATCAGTTCCAGCCGTCGCCCGAGGCTGGCCGCGAACCGCTCCGCCAACTCCACCTCAAAGCCCGTGAAAGCGCCGTTACGCACCCCCGTCCACGGTAAGCCCTTGGACGCGGTAATCCCCAGGCGTAGCACCGGCCCCTCTCCACGCGGCGGGAGCGGCGGGAGGTCTCGCGCTCCTTCTTTGAACCAACGCTGTTGCATTGCCTCGTACTCGCCGCTTTCGCGGAGCCGCCGGAAAAACGTGTTGTAGGCGGTCCGGAGCGTTGTGTCGTCAGGGCGGAACGCGGCGCCCATCGGGCTGCGGTAGGCTTCCGGCACAAGGATCGCGAGGTTCGGCGTCGTCCGAAAGATCTCGCGCACCGACTCCAGCGCAAGGAAAGCGACGTCGGCCTTGCCGGTAGCGACCGCGAGCACCACGTCGGGCGTCGCCTTGAACTGCAGCACCTGCGCTTGGGGGTAGCGACGGGCCACGTGCTCGTCGTGCGAGGATCCTGCCACCAGCGCGATGCGAGAACGCGTGAGGTCTTCGAGCCCCCGCAGCGGAGCAGGCTCCGCGGCGGCAGAGATCGAGGCGGCGAGCAGGATCGGCCCGAGCAGAAAAGCGGCGAGTCTGAGAGGGCGCGACAACGACACGGTTCTTTGTCACGACGCGCCTCCGGCGCGTCAAGTCCGGTGGAAAAGCCTTGGGCTTCCGGACGCGCCGCCTTTCGCTCCCTCGTCCCTCGATGAACCTCGCCGAACGCCGCCCGCCTGACGCGCTGCTGATTCTCCTCTTTGTCTTAGCGCTGGCCGTAGCGCTAACGTGGCTGGTGCCCGCCGGAGAGTTCCGCCGAGAGCAGCGAGAGGGCCGCACGGTGGTAGTCGCCGGCTCCTACCGAGAGGTCGCGGCGGCCCCGGCCCCGTGGCATCGTTTTTTTACCGCGCCGGTGGCGGGCTTCGCGGACCGGGACGCGGCGCGCATTATTGCGTTTGTGCTACTGATCGGCGGGGCGTTCGGGGTGATCGAGGCCACGGGTGCGGTCGCGGCAGGGATCGGCGCGCTGGCCGGGCGCGCGGTCCGCCATCCGGCCCGGCGGCGCTGGCTGGTGGCGGCTCTGATGCTCGCCTTCTCGATCGGGGGCAACACGTTCGGGATGAGCGAGGAAGTTCTGGTGTTCGTCCTTCTGACCCTAGGGTTAGCGCGGCGGCTC
>CAIOTK010000007.1 GCA_903861185.1 uncultured Opitutia bacterium
GTTTCAGTCCGAGCGCCCGTTCTCCAACCCGCAGCGCGGCAAGTCCGCCACGATTTCCGGCGCGCTGGGGCAGTCGTCGACCGCGTTCCCGACCGCCTTCCTGCGCCCGGGCCTCAATTCGCCGAGCCTCGCGACCCCCACCGGCCCTGCGGCCGGGTTCGCGAACCTCAACGAACTCGTTGCCTCCGGCATCTACCAGGCCTCCTCCGTCCAGCCAATCGCAGACACGTTCGATCTCGCGCCGTTCGTCACCCTCACCATTCAGTCGCGCAAACGGGCCGCCACGCTCGCGGGCGCGGTGCGGCTGATCCCGGAGCGGCTCGAGTTCTTCGTCGAGGCGATGGATTCCCGGAGCGACAGCTGGTCGCAGCAGGGGGCGCTCGGGATCACGACGGCGGTGCCGGTCAACGCGCCCTACAACCCGACGCGCTCGGCGCTGTTCGCTGCGTTCCGCTACACGCCCGATGTACGCCGCGCCGAGAACGCGGCTCACTTGCGCCGTCTGGTGGCGGGCTTCCGCGGCAAGCTGGGTGAGCGGTTCCGTTGGGAGGTTGGCTACAACACCAACTCCAACCGGCTCGGCAATTCCCTCGGTGGCCAGTACTACTCGCCCAATCTGCAGCTGGCCCTCGCGGGTGGCTACGATGCCAACGGCAACCCGCAGGTGGGTGGGCGTTACGCGCGCATCTTCCGTAACTACGGCGCGCCGCCGAACACCACCACGCTCGCGCAGTGGCAGGCCGCGCTCACGCCCGCCAACTCCCTCGTCCAGCCCGCGATCGACCTGCTCGCGCGGCCGGAGGGGCTCAACCCGGCGGTCTTCGACAACATCCGGGGGGCGACCGCCAATGCCTTCGCCGCCGACCTGCGGCAGATTGACGCCCGCGTTTCCGGCTCGCTGCTCGAGCTGCCCGCCGGCCCCGTCGGCGCGGCGCTCGGCGTGGACTTCCGCGCTGAGCGGCTCGGCGGCACGCCCGACGAGAATTCCTTCAGCACCGGCGCCACCGCGCGCCGCTGGCAGAACGGCAACTTTTTCGACCCGATCGACCGCCGCCGGACGATCGAAGCGGGTTTCGCCGAAATCCGCGTGCCCGTCACCGGCGGGCGGATGACCCCGCCCGGCCTGCGCCTGCTGGAGCTCACGGCGGCCTACCGCTACGAAAACTATAGCGACGCCGGTGCCTCCCGCGTGCCGAAGTACGGTCTCCGCTGGCGCCCGGCCGGCGACGAGCTCACGCTCCGCGGCACGTACTCCGAGGCCTTCGTCGCCCCGTCGCTCTTCGCGCTGTACGGGCCGACCACCGAGGGCGCCACCGCCGCCGGCGTGATCCAGACGGTCTTCGGTGTGCCCGGGTTTGCGCGGCAGCGCTCCGGCGCCAACCCCGACCTGAAGCCTTCCACCGCCCGGACGCTCTCCACCGGAATCGTCTACACCCCGCGCGCCATCCCGCGGCTGACCGTCGGCGTGGACTACATCGAGGTCCGCCAGAGCTCGCTGGTGGGCGTGGCCGGCGCGGCCAACATCCTTGGGAGCGTGAACGCCGCCGGGCCCCGCTCGCCCTTCGCCGCGCAGGTAGCGATCGGCAATTTCCCGACCAGCCCTGACCCCTCGCTGCCGCCTCCCGCGCCCGTCACGTCGGCGGGCCAGCTCTCCTCGCTCCTGCTCTCCGGGGTCTCGCCGAACGTGGTCTTCGTGACCGACTCCCGCATCAACATCGCCGGCCAGCGGCTCAAGGCCATCGACGTCTCGGCGAACTACGAGCTGCCCCGCGCGGAGCTCGGCAAGTTCAACCTCAGCACCGCCGGGACCTTCTTTCTCGATTACCAGTTCCAGGCGCTGCCCACCCAGTCCTACTACGAGTACGCCGGCCACGTCACCACCCTCAACGAGGGCCAGGGAACGATTCCCGGGATGAAGTGGTACTCGACGCTCGCGTGGAGCCGGAATCGCTGGGCCGCCGCCCTTAACCACACCTACGTCGCGAGCGTCGTCGACCTCGGCGCCGGCGGCATCGTCTTCGCTGGCAGCACCAGTCTGCGTCGCCTGCCCGTGCCGTCGTACACGACTTGGGACGCCTCCGTTTCCCATTCCTTCCGCAATCTCGCCCTCCCTGGCGGGCGCAAACTGGTCTCCGAGCTCCGGCTCACGCTGGGCGTCAACAACCTCGCCGATGCTATGCCCCCGGCTGCGCCGCAGGCCTTCGGCGGCGACGTCGGCGCGGATCTGGCGACGTACAATCCGGTGGGCCGGCTGTGGCACCTGAGCGCAAGCGTCCGGTTCTGAGTCCGATGCGGATTTGCTTCGACCGCCTCTTCCTAGGCTTGGCCGCCCTCCTCGCCGGCGGAGGTGCCCCGCTGGCGGCCAGTCTAGAGCCCGCCGCACCGGCTGCGGTTGCCGTCTCCGCGGAACGGCTGCAGGCGGTCGGCGCCGCGCTCCGCGCTGAGGTTGAACGAGGCGCGATCCCTGGCGCGGTGGTCGCCGTCGCCCGCCGCGGCCGGCTGGTTTACCACGAGGCCGTCGGAGTGCTCGACCCGGCGACCGGCACCCCGATGCCCCGGGATGCCATCTTCGCTCTCGCCTCGCTCACCAAGCCGATGACCGCCGTCGGCGCGCTAATCCTGGTCGAGTCCGGACGCCTGGCGCTCGAGGATCCGGTGGATCGTTACCTGCCGGAGCTTGCCGGCCGCCGGGTCGGTCCCGGGCCCGACGCCGTCCCGGCACGCCGCTCGCCGACGATCCAAGATCTGATGCGCCACACCGCGGGCCTCACCAACGGGGTCGCCGGGGGCAGCGAGCTCGAGCGGCGCTACCTCGAGCTCACGGCCACGGACCGGTCGCCGGCGGAGTTCCTCGCCGCCCTCGCTCCGTTGCCGCTCCACTACCAACCCGGGATGCGCTGGGACTACGGCGTGGGCTTCGAGGTCCTTGGCTTGATCCTTGAGCGAGTGACGGGTGGGCGCCTCGCCGACCACCAGACGCGCCACCTTTTCGGGCCCCTTGGGATGACCGACACGGGCTACTTCGTGCCGCCGGAGAAGGCCGGGCGTTTCGCGCGCCCGTTCGCGGCCGATCCCGTGTCCGGCGAACCGGTGAACGCGCGGCTCCGGACCGCCCCACCGAAGCGGGACAGCGGCGGCAACCACGTCTACGCGACCGCCCTCGATTACCTGCGCTTCGCTGAGCTGCTCCGGTCGGGCGGCACGCTCGACGGCCGCCGCACCCTCGGGCGGAAGACGGTGGAGCTGATGACCGCTGACCAGATGACCCCCGAGGTGAACCTAGAGCGCCTGTGGGCGCGCGGGAACGTGCACGGCTACGGCTTCGGCCTCGGCGTCGCGGTGCGGCGGGCCACGGTCGGATCCGGGATGCCCGGCAGCCCCGGCGACTTCAATTGGGGCGGCGGCAGTGGCACCTACTTCTGGGTCGATCCGCGGGAGGAACTCTCCGTCGTCCTGATGGCCGCTGCGCCCGGCGAGATCCGCAACCGCCTCCGCCAGCTGGTCACCGCCACCGTCCTGCAGGCGCTGGAGTGAGCCGTCCCGCCGCGCCGTCCCCTTCCTTCCCCGCCCGATGATGAAGCCCCTGTTGCCGGCCTTCTTGGCGGCGCTCGCCGCGCTGTCCGCCCCGTCCGCGGCCGCCGCCGAGCCGCGCCCCAACGTCCTCCTCATCGTGGTGGACGACCTGCGGTTCGACGACTTCGGCGCCGCGGGGCATTCCTTCGCCCGCACCCCGCACCTCGACCGCGTGGCCCGCGAAGGCGCGCAGTTTCGGGACTTTTTCGCGGTCACGCCGCTGTGCTCGCCGAGCCGCGCGAACATCCTCACCGGCCTCGCGACCCGGCGGCACGGGATCCTCGACAACACCGAGCGCAGCCCGCTCAGCCACCGCCTCCCGACGTTCGCGCGCACCCTGCAGGCCGCCGGTTACCACACCGGCTTCATCGGCAAGTGGCATATGGGCAACGATCCCACGCCGCGCCCGGGCTTCGATTACTGGGTCGCGCTGCCCGGCCAGGGTGAGGTCGCTGACCCCGAGTTGTTCGAGGACGGCCGGCTCGCCCGCGCACCCGGCTACGTCACCGACATCTTCACCGACCGGGCCCTAGCGTTCATCACGCGGGCCCGGTCCGCGCCGTTCCTGCTGATGCTGTCGCACAAGGCGCTCCACCCGAACAAGGTGCAGGCGGCGGACGGCACCTCGCGGCCGATCGGCGAGGGCGGCTTCATCCCCGCGCCCCGGCACCGCGCGCTCTACGCCGACGCCACGCCCGCGCGGCGCGGCAACTACGCGGTGCCGCCGCGGGGCAAGCCCGCGCTGGAGCGCCCGATTCCCGGTCTGAAGCCGCTCGGCCCGGACACCGTCACGCCCGACGAGACCATCCGCGACCGGCTTCGGATGCTGGCCTCCGTCGACGAGGGACTTGGCCGCCTGCTCGCCGCGTTGGAAGAGCGCGGGGCCCTGGATCGGACCGTGGTGATGGTGGTGGGCGACAACGGCTACTTCTACGGCGAGCACGGCCTGAGCGAGGAGCGCCGGCTCGCCTACGAGGAATCGATCCGCTTGCCGCTCCTCGTGCGCTACCCGCCGCGCGTGACCGCCGGCGCGGCGCCGGCTGGCTTGGCGCTCACCACGGACGTGGCGCCGACTATCTTGGAACTCGCCGGCGCCCCGCCGCTGCCCGGGATCGACGGACGCTCGCTGGTCCCCTTGTTCACGACCGTACCGGAGGACTGGCGGCGCTCGTTCCTGATCGAGTACAACACCGACATCGTCTTCCCGCGGACGCTGCGGATGGGCTACGACGCCGTGCGCACCGCGCGCCACAAGTTAATCCGTTACCGCGAGCTCGAGGGGATGAACGAACTGTACGACCTCCAGCAAGACCCCTTCGAGCTGACGAACCTCATCGCCCGGCCGGCGGCCGCGGAGGTGCGCCGCGAGTTGGAGGCCGAGCTGGACCGCCTGGTCGCGCGCCCGTAGGCGGCTTGGGCGCGCTGCCGGACAGAGGGCCCGGGCCGGTCGCGCTGGTGGCGTTGACAGCGGCTCCATTTATGCGTCCTTATGCATAAATAGAAATCGCCCTTATGAAGACCGACTCCCTCGTCCGCCTCCTCGCCGGCGTGGTCGTGCTCACCGGCACGGCCCTCGCCCATTACGTGAATCCCTGGTGGCTGCTCCTGCCCGCCTTCGCCGGCCTCAACCTCATCCAGTCCGTGTTCACCGGCTTCTGCCCGCCGACGCTCGTCCTCCGCAAGCTCGGCTGGGTCGACGCCGCCGACGTCATCCACTGGGGCGGCCGCCGCTGAGCCGCCCGGCGGGGATCCCGTTCCCCGCGGTCCTCCCCCTGTTCCTGCCGCCACCGCGCGGCCGGATCCCGCCCCTTCCCGCACCCTTATGAGTCCCTTCCGTTCGTTGCTCGCGGCCGCCCTCGGGTTGGCCGCCGCCGCCCTCGCCCCCGCCAAGGTCTGGACGGTCGAGGAGGCCGTCGCCACTGCCCTGCGCCAGCACCCCGACGTCACGGCCGCCCGGCACCGGATCGATGCCTGCCGCGCGATGCTCCAGCAGGTTGAGTCCGCTTGGCAGCCCCAGGTGATTCTCTCCGGGCATTACATTCAGTCGGCCAACGCGCTGACCGGTTTCATCTTCACGATGAACCAGCGCAACTTCGGGTACGCGTCGAACCCCGATCGGTACAACCGCCCGGGTTGGGTCGATGACCTCAATCTCACCGGCAAGGTGGTCTACAACCTGTATGCCGGTGGCGCGCCCACGGCGCAGCGGA
>CAIOTK010000008.1 GCA_903861185.1 uncultured Opitutia bacterium
GCGGGAGACGAGCTCGCCGACGTTCTGGGTCGGAAGGACGCCCCACTCGTCGAGCGCGGTCACGCTCTTCACGTTGAGGGCATTGCGCTGCTCCGTGATGGCCAGCGCCTGGCCCTCGCGCACGGTGGCGACGGTGAAACGATCCATCACGATCGCCTGCGCGGGCTTCATCTCAACCTCAACCCGCGCGGTCGCGCCCGGTCGTACCGTGACGGTCACCCTCCGCTCCTCGAAAGCCGAGTAGGACACCACGATCTCGACCGTCCCGGGGGTGACGCCCTGCAGCAGGAAGAGGCCGGCGTTGTCCGTGAACTCCGTGCGGCCCTGGGCAGGCACGGAGACGGTCGCCCCCTGGAGCCCGTTACGGGTGGCGGTGCTGACGACGGAACCGGAGATCACCCCGGTGGCCTGGGCGAAGGCGGCGCCGCCGGCCACGAGGGAGAGCAAGACTAGGCGGAGGGCCGCCGACAGGAACGCCCGCGAGGGCGGAAGGAGCAGGGAGCGTTTCATAGGGTCAGGTGCAAAAAACCGGCGGCGGGCCGGGCCAGACCTGACCCGCGTCGCCGCCGGAAGCTCGGATCCTTGGCGGGCGGGAGCTCCGGAGTCGACGCGATTCTGGCGGGCGGAGCCGCTCAGCGAATCCGTGAGAAGTCGGCGGGGCGGAGGTAAACCGAAGTCACCTTGGCGGTCAGCTTGCCGTCCTTCTCGGAGGCCGTCCGGGCCTTGACCCAAGCGGGGTCATCGCGGAAACCCTTCCAAGCGGCGGCGGCGGCCTCGCGGCTCGGATAGGCGAGGAAGTAGATGAGGGTGGTGCCGGCGCCGGACTTCTCGTCGACGGGATGGAAGTACCCGAGGTTGGTCATTCCCTGCCGGGCGAAGATGGCCCGGGTATGGTCGCGGAAACGGGAGTCCAAGGCGGACAGCTTACCGGGAGCCGCGACGTAGGTGCGCAGCTCGAAGACCCGCTCAGCGCCGCCGTTGCCCGCGTCCATCAGCGCGCTGAAGTCAGTGGCGGCGAGGAAAACAGATTCGATGCTGGCGACGATTTTACCCCCGGCCTCCGTGGCCTTAGCGACGGCGCGCCAATCGGGATCGGCGAGGAAGCCTTGCCAGGAGGCCTTGGCCGCGTCGCGGCTGCGGTGGCGCAGCAGGTAGATAAGCTTCTCGGCGCCGCCGTCCTTGGCGTCCGCAGCCAGCCAGTAGCCGACGTTGACCATCCCGTGGCGCTCGAACAGGCGCGTGGTGTGCTCGCGGAAGCGGGCCAGCAACGCCTCGCCCTTGCCCGGCGCGGCGACGTAGGTACGCAGCTCGTACACGGTACCAGGCGCCTCGGCGGGCGCGGCGGCGGAAACGGGGAGCAGCGCTAGCCAGGGCAAGAGCGCGCTAAAACGGAGGAATCGGGGGAGGTTCATGGGGAGATCCGTGAGGCTTGCGCCGCTTCCGGGGGAGTCAAACTCGGGAACACGAGAGGCCGCGGCGTGTGCAGCGCCTCGAGAAAGGCAGGCCACGCCGTCGCCACCGGGGAGGAGGCCAGAAAACGTGCCGCCAGCTCCTTGCGTCCCCGCAGGCGGAGGCTCGCGTAGACGTGCAGCTCAAACTGCAGCTCCAGTTCGCGTCGCGCCGCGTCTAGCCCGAGCACGCCGAGCAGGAAGAGCAGCGCCTCGATGGTGGAGAAGCGCCCGCCCGCCTGCTGGGCGCGGAGCCAGTAACGGCTTTCCCCGTGCATCGGGAGGCCCACCACGCGGCCCCAGCCCGCGAGGTCCGGCAACATCCCGGTGGCCTCGCTCCAGACGCCGTCGAGCAGGACAGCCTGCACTGCGGCCGGATCGGCGTCCGGCGGCGGCGGATGCCCGTGCGGGTGCAGGATCCACAGCTCGCGCCCCGGCCGCCGGATCTCCTCCACCGTCAACCGGCGTTCCCGCCGCCAAAGGTGCACCCGCGCGTCCGGCAGGGTCCGCTGGATCAGGTGGCCGGTGCTGGTGGGCCGGAAAAATTCGCGGTGGTGCATCAGCACGTCGACCGCGAGCGGGACCTCGACTGTGCGCGCGGCCGCGCAGACGCACCAGCGCACGGTCAGCCGGCAGCGCGGGCACCGCACGGCGTTGCCCAAGGGAGGCCTGCCCATAGTGCCCCCCGATCAGGGAAACTTCTTCTGCCGAATGAAATCGACGTCGAACGACTGGCCCATCTGCGGCTGATTGTACTTACCCACCAGCCGGTCGCCGTCCGCCGCCAGCCCAAGCACGTAGGTTGCGCCCGGGTAGCCCGCGTCGTTGAGCTCAACGACCACCTGCACCCCCTCCGCGCCGCGCAGCCAGATGGAGCGCGAGACGTTGATCGACTTCGGATTGAAGTAGGCCGCCTGCACGATGCCGCTGCGGTCCGCCCCGCGCAGCTCCAACACGTAGGTGCCGTCGGAACGGAGCCAGCGCCCCAGCATCCGTTGCACCTCCGCGGGCGCAGCCGGGTCCGGCGCCGCCTCGGCTTGCGCCGCCTTCGGCACCGCCGCGGGCACGCTGGACTCCGGGGGGGACACGCGCCGCCCGTCGCCATCGCGGCCGCAGCCAGCAGCGAGCACCGCGAGCGTGCAGAGCAGGAGAACAGACGCGGCGGGGACGCACGCGGGGGGCCGGGCAGAGTGAACCATCTGGCGAGACCAACCGCTCCCCGGCCCCGGCGCAAGCGCCGCGCACCTGGTCAGCGCACCTCGTAGACCTCGATCAGGCCGACGCCCCCGCCTGGCCCCGTTGGCGCCAGCGCCGCGGTGTACGCTCCGGGCGGCAACGTCACCAGCAGCGCGGAGTCCGCCGCCATCCCGGAAACGGGGAACGCGCCGGCCCGCGCCGCCGCCTCCCGCAGTGCCCCGGCGTTAGGCGTGGACGCCCACCCCTGGTTCTCCGCCAGCACCCCCGCCGCGCCGGCCAGCACCAACCGCGGCGCCGCGACCGCCTCCCCCACCCCGAACGCCAGCAGCGAGGGTCCCACCCCACGGACCAAGATCGTCAGCGCCTGCTCGCCGCGCACCACGAAACCGGCCGTCAGCGCACCCCGCGGGGCGAGGCGCGCCCGCGTCGAAAGGTTCGCCAGCGCCCCAGCGCTCCCCGACAGCGCGTACACCTCGAGCAGCGCCTCGCCCGCGAGCGCGGTAGCCGGCAACGGGCAGGACAGCAGGAAGGTCCCCGGGTGTGCCGCGGCTACGAAGCCGGCGTCGCGGCTACCCGGCGTGAGCGGAAACGCGCCCGCCGCGGCCGCCGTAGCGCTGAGCGCGGCTGGCCAGTCATCATTGGCTGCCAGCAAGGCACCGTCCGCGGTGCGGAGTTCAAGCGCCGGATCCACCAAAGCGCCGGTCACCCCAAAAGGCTCGAGCCCGGGCCCCACCGCCCGCGCGAGGAGCCGCACGGGGGCGCCGCGCACGGCGAGACCGGCGACCAGTTGGTCCTCTCCTACCCCAGCCGCCGCGCGTACGGAAAGGTTCACCAACTCGCCGGGCACCCCCGGCCCAGCCGTCACCGCGACGGGCGCGGAAGTGACCGTGCCACGCCCGTTGGCCACAGTGACCGTGTAACGGGCCGGCGCGCCGTCCACCCGGAGCGCCGCCCCGGTCGCCCCCACGATCCGCTCGCCGTCCCGGCTCCACTGATAGGCGAGGCCGCCACCCTCCGCACGGACCTGCAGCCAGCCCGCGCCGCCCGGGGCCAGCCGCAACGCCCACGGCTCGTAGCGAAGCACGGGGGCTCCCTCCACGGGCCCGGAGCCAGCGCCGTCCACCAGCAGTAACGCGGACACGACCGGCCGCTCCGCGCCATCGCCCGGTCGCACCGCAGCCACACCGCCCGTCAGCAGCATCGTTGAGCCGCCGCCGTCGAGGTTGATCGCCGCCACGCAGCCGAAGTCGCGCAGCAACTCGGCGAGCTCCAGCAACGTGAGCCCGGGCGGGCCGCCCGGCTGGTCCCCCTCCGCCGCGACCAGTACGACCAGCCCGGACGCGAGGTGGCCGATCGCGCTGCGCGGGCGGCGCGAGGTGTTGTTCACCTCGATCAGCTCCTCGCTGTCGGTAATCCGCACGGCTCCGTCGCGGACGAGCATCGGTGAGCCACCGATCGCGTGGGCGGCGGGCCAAGGTCGGGCCCCGGCGGGGAACTCCGCGCCAGGCGCGGGAGCGGGCGGCGCGTTCAGCCGATTGGGGCTCGGCTCATCGTAGGCAGTCAGGACCCCGGCGCCGGGACCCACGGAGTAAACCCAGTGCGCGGCTGGGCGCCCCGCAGCGTCCAATCCCCACGCGGCACGGGTCGGGAAATAGTTGGTGTTCCCCCCCTGCAACGGGCGAGAAAGTTGCCGTACGTTCGGCGCGAGTACCTGTCCCGCAGCGATAACCAGGCTGAACGACTGGTTGCCACCGAAGTAACCGCCATTGAGCGCGGCAAAGACGCGGCGCGGTTCCTGGGCAGCATGTTGGGCGACCGTGCGCGCGGCCGGCGCGAGAACCGGGCGCAAGGCGACCGCAGGGGAGCCGGGGTCCCAGAGCACCGCGACTACCCGCCGGGCCGGCGCGGCTCCAGACGGCTGCTCGTGCACCAAGACGCGGAGCGCGCCAGCCGGAAAACCAACGCCCAGCTCCGGCGCGGCGCGCCAGCCGGCGGGCGGCACCAAGTCCTCCACCGCGGCGCGCGCGGGCCACGTGAGTAGGAGCAAGCCCGCCAGGATTCCGGCGCGACGGCAGATCCGTTCGCAGAGCGGGTTTCCAGCCATCAGCGATCTCGGCTCAGCCGGTAGAGAATCGCCTCCTCGAACATCTGCGTGGTCGGGCGGCGGCCCAAGAACTCGCAGGCGACCCCGGGAATTCGTTCCGCCCCGCAGAGCGCAGCGAATTCTCGACTGGCGTACGCCTCGCCCGTCGGCACCGCCGGCAAAATTTGCTGGGGCCGCTGGACGTGCGCACCCAGGGCGGCAGTCCGTCCGAGTAGTGGGTCCGCGAGCGAAAGCACCGGGCCGGCGTGGACCGCAGCCCGCAGGCCGAGCTCCGCGGGGAGCCCCGCGGCCACCCACGGCTTGCCCGCCGCCCATTCGCCGGCGGCCAAGGCCAGTTCAGCGGCGGCGGCGAGCGATTCAAAACGGAAACAGACCAGCGCGCCGACGCCTTCGACCGCGACGGGCGGCGCGGGCAGACGCGCCACGAGGCCCGCGAGGCCGGCCCGCAGGCTGCCGTGGAAGTCCGCCCACTGCCGTTCAGGCACGCGGCGGAACTGGATCACCTCAAGGGCCACCAGCACCTCGATCTCTTGACCTGGGTTTGGGCCGGACACGGGGCCCGCGGCGGCGATCGCCGTGGCCTCCGCGCCGCGCGTCTCTCCCGCCGGGGCGATGACCGTGGGAGCTAGGCCGCGCGCCCGCCAATCCGCGACCACACTCGCCGTGCCGCCGCGCTCGCGCGCGGGCTCCCCGTCCCAAAGCGCGAGCGGATGCAATTCGAGGTCGAGAGCCCGCGTCTGGAGCGCGGCGAGCCCGGTCATCACCCGATTGGCATACACCAGTTCGCACGGACCGGCACCCGCATCCGGCGCGGCCCCACCGACGCCGCCATGCACGATGACCGTGTCCTCCGCCCGCGCGAGCAGCGCGTCAAAGCGACGCTCCCAATCACCGCCCGCAGGGAGCACGCTCTGCCGCTTGAAGCCCTGCACCGGCAGCGGCAGCACGAGATGGAGCCGAGCGCCTAGCTCTAGGAGGCATTCGCCGAAAAGAATATCCCCGCCGCTGGCCCCGGAGGCGTAGCCGAAGCCGACCCGCCACGCACGCAACTGCGCCAACAGGCTCCGCCGTACCCCAGCCTCCATCGCCGTCGTGAAACGAGGGCGGGGGCGTCCTGGCGCGTCGATCATATGGCCCGAGAAGACCGCAACGGACGGAAATTCGAAACAGTCGTCCAAGACATCGGCAGGCCGGCCGGCGAAGCGAAGAATTTCCCGGGCTTGGCGCCGCATCGAAGCAAGGTCGCGCCAGCGGCCCGCGAAGAGGCCGGCGGCGGCTCGGTAGTGACGTGCGGCGTCCTCCTCCTCACCGAGGTGGACGAGCGCCTCGGCCAAGGTGGCGAGCAGCCAACCATCGCGGGGACCAGCATCCGCCGGCGGGCGGCCGCCCGTCAGGCGGGAGAGCCAGTTTTCCGGCCGGCCCTCGCGACGGGCGGCGGCGGCGCACTGCCGCGCGACCTTGCGAGCGCACTGCCGGGCCTGCGCGCGCCGACCGGCGGCGGCGAGGGTGAAGGCGAGGTTGATGCCGGGGTAGTACGACTCGTGCCGGTCGAAGGCCTCGCCGTAGAGCTCACAGGCGCGCTGGATCGCCGCGTCCGCCTCGCGTGGATCGGCCGCGCGGCGCCACATCTCCTTGTGCACGCGGCCGAGCAGGCAGAGCGTTTCCTCGTCGTGGATTTCGCCGGGGCGCCCGGCGGCGAGTACCTCCCGGGCCGCCGCTAGGGCGCCGGTCTGCACGAGGGCGAGGGCCAGCTGCTGCCGCAGGCCGCCGGTCTCGCCGAACCGCTCGAGCCCTTCGCGCGCCACCTCGATCGCAGTGAGCAACTGCCCGGCGGAAACGGCCGCGCGGACCACGCGCTCGTATTCGCGCGGCTCCTGCCCGGGCACCAGCCCGCCCGCGTCTTGCTGTGCCGTGGTTGCTGCCTCCATTCCCGCCACCGTGCGGATTCCGGCGCGCGCTTCAATGCCACAGTCGCCACTCCGCCACCGGCGCTTGCCCCGTGGTCCGGCCCAGCCCAGCTTCCCCGCATGCCGCTCCGTCGCCGCTCCCTCCTGCGCCTAGTCGCCGGAGCCGCCCTGCTCGGCGGAAAGCGCGACGCCCGCGCGCACGGACCCGGCCCGGCCGGCGCCGCCCCCCGCGACGGCGAACGGTTCCGCAACCTCGGTGGCGTAGCCCCCCCGGGCTTCGGCGCGCTGCTCCGCTGGCAACTCGCGCGGGCGCAAGGGGCCTGGCCCGCCGCGGCCCCGCACCCAGCGCCCGCCACGCTACCGGCCGTGGTCGGTCCGGGCGAGGTCGCCGTCACCCTCGTCAATCACGCTACATTCCTGCTGCAGTTCGCGGGCCTCAACGTCCTAACCGATCCGATCTGGTCGGAGCGCTGCAGTCCGGTACCGTGGGCGGGACCACGGCGCGTGCATCCCCCCGGCCTTCCGCTTGAGGCCCTCCCGCGGATCGACGTCGTCCTGGTCAGCCACAACCATTACGACCACCTTGACCTCGCGACCTTGGCAGCGCTGCAGGCCCGGCACCGGCCCAAAGTCGTGACCGGCCTCGGCCAACGCGAGTTGCTGGCGGCGGCCGGGATCGCGGAGCCGGTGGAACTCGACTGGTGGGGCGAGCACGCCCTGGGCGGCGGGTACGGGGTAACCTTCACCCCGGCCCAGCACTTCTCGGCCCGCGGCCTGCTCGATCGCAATCGCTCCCTGTGGGGCGGCTTTGCGCTGCGCGCACCCGCGGGGGCCGTCTACTTCGCGGGCGATTCAGGGTACGCGCCGCTTTTCCGCGAAATCGGGGCGCGCCTCGGCCCCTTCGCCCTCGGGCTGCTGCCCATCGGGGCTTACCGGCCACGCTGGTTTATGGCGGGCCTGCATTGCGATCCGGAGGAGGCCGTGCGCGTGCATCGAGACGTCCGCGCCCGGCGTAGCCTCGGGATGCACTTCGGGTGTTTCCCCTTGGCGGACGACGGCTACCACGAGCCCGCGGCGGAATTGGAAGTCGCGCGGCGAAACGCGGGGATAACGGCGGAGGAGTTCGGGTTGCCCGTGCCAGGCCGCACGTTGCGCTTTCCCCTCTGAGCTGGGCTTTTGGGCCTGACAGGCCCGGAACCGTCGACCAACTTCCCGCCACCCCGCCCCCCCCTTTATGGCCTCCCCGCTCCGCGCGTTTGCCGCGCTCCTGCTCGCCCTGCCCCTCGTCCACGCAGCCGCACCGGCCCCGCTCGCCGGCGCCCGGCCCAACATCGTCTTCGTCATCACCGACGACCAGGGCTACGGGGACCTCTCCGCCCACGGCAACCCGGTGCTGCGGACCCCCAACCTCGACCGCCTCCATCGGGAGGGCGTTCGGTTCACCGACTTCCACGTCAGCCCGACCTGCGCGCCGACACGTTCGGCCCTCCTGACCGGCCGCCACGAGTTCAAGAATGGCATCACCCACACGATCCTCGAGCGGGAGCGGCTGGCCCCCGGGGCAGTCACCGTGGCCGAGATCCTCCGCGGTGCCGGCTACCGAACGGGCATCTTCGGCAAGTGGCACCTCGGCGACGAGCCCGCACTCTGGCCGAGCCGGCGCGGCTTCGACGAGATGTTCATCCACGGGGCGGGAGGGATCGGGCAGACCTACCCGGGCTCCTGCGGCGACGCGCCGGGGAACACCTACTTCAACCCCGCCATCCTCCACAACGGCCGCTTCGTCCGCACCACCGGCTACTGCACCGATGTATTCTTCGGCCGGGCGCTCGACTGGATGGGCGAGATCGGCCGCGACCGACCCTTTCTCGCTTGGATCGCCACCAACGCGCCCCACGGCCCGCTCGACGCCCGGCCGGAGGACCAGGCCCGGTATACGGGTAAAGTGCCCGACGCGGACACCGCGAAGTACTTCGGGATGATCGCCAACATCGACGACAACGTCGGCCGGCTCCTCGACCGCCTCGACACGCTCGGCATCGCGCGCGACACGCTGGTGGTGTTTATGAACGACAACGGCGGCACCGTCGGCACCCGCCTGTTCAACGCCGGGATGCGCGGATCGAAGGGCAGCCCTTGGCTCGGCGGCACCCGCTCCTCCTCCCTCTGGCGCTGGCCCGCGCGACTCCGGCCGGCGGATGTACCCGCCCTGACAGCGCACCTCGATTTCTTCCCCACGCTCGCGGAACTCGCCGGTGCCCCGCTCGACCCCCGGGCCCGTGCGCAGGTCGAGGGGCGCAGCCTAGTCCCGCTCCTCGCCGACCCTGCCGCCCCCTGGCCGGAGCGCACCCTGTTTACCCACGTCGGCCGGTGGCCGCTCGGGACCTCGCCAGACGAATGGAAGTACCGCGCGTGCAGCGTCCGCGACCCGCGCTGGCAACTGGTCTCCCTCGAGGGTGGCCGCACGCCTAAATGGCAGCTGTTCGATCTGCGGGCCGACCCGGGGCAGCAGCAGGACGTCTCCGCGCGGCATCCAGAGGTGGTCGCCGCGCTGCAGGGGCGGTTTGACGACTGGTGGGCCGCGGCCCGGCCGCTGATGGTGAACGAGGGCGCGACCGGACCAAAGGTGAACCCGTTCAAGGAACTCTACTGGCAGCAGTTCGGCGGCGGCCCCAGCGAGGAGGATCTCCGCCGGATGGAC
>CAIOTK010000009.1 GCA_903861185.1 uncultured Opitutia bacterium
CCGGTGCGCGAGGTGACGGACTCCGGATCGGCGGAGTCTCCCTTGTACGCCTGGGTGCTCGGCAGGAATTCCAGCGCCTCCTCATAGTTCACCGCGCCGATGTCGCGCATAAACTCCTCGGTGAGAATGGAGATCGGGTTGGCCAGGTCGCGCACCTGGGATTTCAACTGCGTGCCCGAGAGCGTCTCCGAGGCGTAGTAGCCTTTATTGACCTCGGTGCTGACGACGAAGGGATTGAGGACGACGGTCTTGTCCTCCGCGGCGAGGGATCGGCCGGCGGAAACCAAGAGACCGAGTCCGAGGAAGAGACGAGGGGACAGACGCATAGAGTTGGGAGGTTTACCGAGGAACGAACGGAGCAGCTTGGGCGAAGATTGAAGGCTACCGCCGGGCCTCGGCGGCCCAGAGGCGCTCGAGCACGGGGCGGATCACGCCCGCAAACTCGACATACGCGGGCGGATGGAAGTGTAGCTTGTCATTGCGGTACAACTCCAGCCGCGGGTGGCCCTGCGCATCCACCAACACTGGATTCAAGTCGATGAAGTGCCGGCGCGGCGTCGCGGCACAGTAGGCCCGCGCCAAGGCGTTGTAATGGTCCACCTGCTCCCAGAGCGGCACGCGGTCGGGACTCCGGGTCGCGGTCACATACACCAGATGCGTCTCGGGAAACCGCGCCCGCACCCGCTCCGAAAACTCCCGGAACCGGCTGAAGATCACCTCCGGGGCGTCCGCATCCTTCGCCTTCAGGTCGTTGCTCCCGCAATAATACACGACGATGCGCGGCGCGTAGCGGGGGACGAGCTGCTCGAAGCGCGCCAACTGGTCCCCCGTGCGCGAGCCGCCGAACGCACGGTTGCGCACCGGCAGCGGCGCCAACTGAGCCTCCGCCGCTTCCCACTGGCGGAAGATGCTGCTGCCCACGAGCAGAATGCCCCCGGGCGCGAAGGGCCGCGCGGCGTCCTGCTCCGCGAAGGTGCGGAACGACGGCTCGTATTGCTCCCAACGCTTAGCGGCTTCATCGGGGGCGGCAGCACCCAGCGGCAAGGCCAGCAGGGCGAGGAGGAGGCGGAGGTAGGGTTGCATCAGGAAAACCATCGGGCGCCGAACTGGCACAGCAGAGCGCTGACCGGGACCATCGAGAACCCCCAGAGCAGCATCTGGCGGAACAGCCGCCGGCTATCTCCCCCGGGCGGTAAGCCCGCGACACACAGGGCCCCAATGGTCGAAAGCGGGGAAACATCCACCAGCGCCGCACCCACATTGATGCTCAACGCCACCTGCAGCGGATCCCCGCCGCCGAGTTGCGCCACTAGGCCCGGCACCATCGGGAGGAACGCCGGATAGACGACCCCCGAGGTCGAACTGTAGGTCGAGATCAGCCCGGTCACGAAGGCCATCGCGCCGTTCACGGTCCCCGGCGTCGCCAACCGGGCCAGCAGGCCCGACACCAGATCCAGACCGCCCGTCTTCTCTAGGACCCCGACCAGCACACTGACGCCCGAGACCATCAGCAACACGCTCCACGGCACCGAAGCGACCGCCGGCCCGTCCTCGCCACAACGGGCCAAAATCAGCACCGCCGCTGCCGCAAAGGCCGAAAGGCCGGGATTGAACCCTAGGCCGACCACGCCGGCCACCCACAGCCCCAGCACCACCAAGGTGAAGCCTTGGCGGCCCGTCAGGGCCACGGGGGCCACGACCGCCGCCGCCAGCCGCGGACGCCGGACCAAGGCCGGGCCACCAAAGAGGAGCCAAGCCCCACCCGTGACCAGCACGTGGGCCGCGAAGTTCGCCAAAAACACCGCGCCTTCGTGCCCCGGCACCCCCGCCTTCGCCATATTGGCGTGGACGATCACGCCCACCGCGCTGAACGGGGACAGGTTCCCCGCGTTGCCCCCATTGGCCACCATCAGGGCCATCAGGAACGGGGGCACGCCCGCCGAGGCCCCCGCCGCCAACGCCAGCGGGGCCACCAGCGCGGTCGCCGCCAGCGCCCCCGGACCCAGCGCCGAGATCGCCCCCGCCAGCAGGAAAAACAACGGCGGCAGCAACGCGGGCGTCCCTCCGCAGGCCCGCACCCCCCGCCGCGCCAGCGCCTCCAGGGTGCCGTTAGTCTGGGCCACCCCGAAGAGCAGGGTCACCCCCGCCAAAGTCAGGAACAGGCTGGAGGGAAACAGCGCCAATACAGCCTCCGGCTTCCACCCCGCCGCTCCCACCCCCACCGGCAGGGCCAACGCCACCGCCAGAACCCCGATGTTAATCCGCGACGTCAGGCTGAGGACGATCACCGCCACCAGGGCGATCAGCGAGAGCGTGGCGGGGTTCATCGCGTTCAGGCCCGCCAGGGCGGCAGGAGGTGCTTCTGGACCTTGCCCAAGGCCGTCCGGGGCAGCGCCGGCACCCGCACGAAGGCCCGCGGCTGCTTGAACGAGGCCAGTTGCTCCCGCAGGCGCGCCGCGACGGCCGCCTCATCGAAGTCCGGTCCGGCCACCACGTACGCCACCGGCACCTCCCCGCGCACCGGATCTGGCGCGCCCACCACGGCGGACTCCTTCACCCCCGGCTGTTCCAGCAGCAGCTCCTCCATCTCCCGCGGGTAGATGTTGAAGCCGCCGGAAATGATCAGGTCGCTCCGCCGCCCCTGCAGGGTCAGGTAACCGTCCGGCGCGAGCACCCCAATATCCCCGGTCCGGAACCAGCCGTCGCGCCACGCGGCCGCAGTCGCCTCGGGCCGCCGCCAGTAGCCCGCGCAGACATTCGGGCCCTTCACCCAGACTTCGCCCGACGTACCCACGGGCACCGGCGCGCCCGCCTCGTCGCACACTCGCAGGGCCACGTGCGCCAGCGGCAGCCCGACCGTCCCCGGCCGCCGCTCGCCCTCGTACGGGTTGCCCACGTTCATCAGGGTCTCGGTCATCCCATAGCGCTCGAGGATCACGGATCCGTAGAGCTCGCGGAACCGTGCGTGGACCTCCGCGGGCAACGGCGCCGAGCCGGAGACCGCCAACCGCAGCCGGCCGCCAAAGACTCGCGCCTGCTCCGGGGGCAGCTCCAGCAGTCGAATGAACATCGCCGGCACCCCGAAAAACAGGGTCGGCCGGAACTCCTCAAACCACGCCGCCGCCCGCGCGTGCTCGAACCGCTCGGTCAACCGCAGCACGCACCCGCTCAGGAGCCAGCAATGGAGGCCGTTGGCGAGGCCGTGCACGTGGAACAGCGGCAGGCTGCACAGGAAACGGTCCGCCGCGGTGATCCGCCACGCGGTGACCAGCGTGAGGGCGTTGGTCGCGAAGTTACCCTGGGTCAGCACTGCTCCCTTGGCCGCGCCGGTCGTGCCCGAAGTGTAGATCAGGGCCAGGGGCGTGTCCGCATCCGCGGGCACCGCGATCCGGGTCGCCTCGTGGGCGGCGGCCGCGGCGGCCAGCGCCGTGACCTCCCAGACGGGCGTCCCCGCCGGCAGGTGGGCCGCGAGGTCCGGCGTGGTCACCACCGCGGTAGGGGCGGAGTCGGCGACGATGTGGGCCAGTTCCCGCGCCCGGTAGAGGACGTTCACCGGGACGAGGGTCAGGCCCAGCTTCACCGCGGCGAGCCAGAGTTCGATCAGTTCGGGCCGGTTCTGCAGGAAGAAGGCGAGGCGATCGCCCGTCCCGAGGCCGCGCGCCCGGAGCAGGTGGGCAAGGCGGTTGCTCCCGGCCTCCAGTTCCCCGAAGGTCCGCGTCGCCACCGTGCCGTCGGGCTGGAGAAATTCGAGGCCGCGCACGTCCGCACGGCCTTGCAGAGAGAGGTCAAACAGGGGGAGCAGGCTCATCCGGGGATAGGCACAGGGGGCGACAACGGGCGGGCCGAGGCAAGCCCGCGCTCAGGCGGAACGGGGTCAGGCCGTGAATCGCTAGTTTACGGCCAGCATCCGATCCGGGCGCCCACGCCGTTCTAGCGATTAACGGCCTGACCCCGTCGGTTGTGCCGGGAAACGGGTGCCTTCCCAGCGCGCGACCACCACCGGGGCGGTACAGTGGCCGACCACGTTCACGCTAGTGCGGATGGGATCGATGAAGGCGTCGATCGCCAGCAGCAGCCCGAGCCCCTCCGGCGGCAACCCGAAGCTCTGGAAGAGGGCCGCCAGCACCACGAGATTGGCCCGCGGGATCCCCGCCACCCCCTTGCTGGTCAGCTTCAGGGTCACGAGGATCAGCAACTGCTGCTCCACCGACAGGGCAATGCCGGCCGCCTGCGCAATAAAGAGCGTGGCTAAGCCGAGGAACAGGGTACTGCCGCAAAGATTCAGGCTGACGCTCAGCGGCGCCACGACCCCGAGGATGCGCCGGGGCACGCCGAAGCGTTCTAGGTTTTCCAAGGTCTGGGGCAGGGCCGCCGCACTCGAGGTGGTGGCAAAGGCGATCAGAAACGGCTCCCGCACCGCCCGCAGAAAGCGTCGCAGCGGCACCCCGGCCACCCCCAAGGCCACGCCGAAGCCCGCGAGCAGGAACAGGACTTCCGCGCCCCAGGAGACGAGGACGAACCGCGCCAGGCCGGCCAACACCCCTGCTCCACTCGAAGCCACCGTACCCGCCAAAGCCGCAAAGACGGCCAGCGGCGCGAGGAACATCACGAGGTGTGTGAAACGAAACGCCACCGCCACGACCGCCTCCGCCAGATCCAGCACGGGCCGCGCCTTCTCCCCCGCGGACAGGCACGCGAGGCCGAAGAGCAGGCAGAAGACGAGGATCTGCAGCACATCCCCCCGCGCCATCGCATCGAAGATGCTGGTCGGGAAGGCGTTCACCACGAGATCCCGCAACGACCACGCGTTCACCGTCGGCGCCGCCGCGGACGCCAAGGCCACGCCCCGCCCAGGTTCAAACAGCAGCGCCGCCCCCCACCCCAGCAGTAGCGCCACCGTGGTGAAGAGTTCGAAGAGCAACAGCGACTTCCAGCCGAGCCGCCCCAGATCCCCCAGACTGCCCGCACTGCCGACCGCCCGGATGAGCACCCCGACCAACACCGGCGCCACAATGGCCCGGATTAGCCGCAGGAAGACATCGGTGACGATCCCCAGCGACGAAGCCACGCCCGGCGCCAGCAGCCCGCAGAGCACCCCGCCGGCGGCCGCCAGCAGCATCCATTGGGCCAAGGAAAGGCGGGCCAGGCGGGCCCAGAGGGACGGGGAAACCCGAGGCGGGGTCATCGCCGCGGAGCCTTCCGCAACGCCCCCCCGCCGACAAGCCCCGCGTGGCGGATTCGCGGCGCGCCGC
>CAIOTK010000010.1 GCA_903861185.1 uncultured Opitutia bacterium
GCGCTCGACCGCCGCGCTAAGGCACTGGGCTCCCGCCTCGACGCGCCGTTTATGACGCTCTCCTTTCTGGCGCTGCTGGTCATTCCCGACCTGAAGCTGAGCGACCGCGGCCTGTTCTCGGCCCGGCGCTGGGGCTTTCTGCCGCCGTGGGGAACCGAGACCGGGCCCGGTTGAGCGCAGCCGGGCTTGGCAAGCTCCGCCGCGGCGCGCTATCCCGGATCGTGCCCCTCCCCCGCCCCGCCTGTGTCCTCCTCGCCGCGCTGCTGCTCGCGCCGGCCCTCACGGCCGCCGCGCCCCGCGCCGCCCGCCCGCCCAACCTCGTCCTGATTCTGACCGACAACCAGGGGGCGTGGACCCTCGGCTGCTACGGCAATCCGGACATCCGCACCCCGCACGTCGACCGCCTCGCCGGCGAGGGCATCCGGTTCACCCGCGCGCTCGCCAGCAACCCCGTGTGCTCGCCCACGCGCGCCACCCTCCTGACCGGCCTCCTCCCCTCGCAGCACGGCGTGCACTCATTCCTCGACCCGCGCTATATGATGGGGCCCGAGGCGTACAACACGCTCCGCGAGTTCACCTCCCTCGGGGAAATCCTCCGCGACGCAGGCTACGCCTGCGGCCTCAGCGGCAAGTGGCACCTCGGCGCCAACCTCACCCCCTCCGAGGGCTTCGATTACTGGGTGACGAAGCCCGACGGGCACACGCGCGAGTTCTACGACCAAGACGTGATCGAGGACGGAAAAGTGCGGCGGGAGGCGGGCTACACGACGGACCTGTGGACGGACCGTGCCCTGCGCTTCATCGAGCGGAACCGGGAGCGGCCGTTCTTCCTCTTCCTCGCCTACAACGGGCCCTACGTCCTCGGCGGTTTGATGAACAACCCGCCACGCAATCGCCACGCGGCGTACTACCGTGGGCGCCAATTCCAGAGTTTCCCGGTCGACGCGATGCACCCCTGGCAACACGCGAACAAGGCCTTCCACAACCGCCAGCTCGCGATGGAGCGCACGGCGGCCGAGGTCAGCGGGGTCGATGACGGCGTGGGCGAGGTCCTCGCCGGCCTCGAGCGGCTCGGGCTGAGCGATGACACCCTCGTGGTCTACACCTCGGACCAAGGCTGGATGGGCGGGCAGAACGGGATGTGGGGGATGGGCGACCACTTCCGCCCCACCGGGGCGCACGAGCTGATGATGCAGGTGCCGCTTATCTTCCGCCAACCCAGCCGCATCCCCGCCGGCCAGACCAGCGACCTCCTCGTGAGCAACTACGACTTCCTACCGACGGTGCTCGCCCACCTTGGACTGGGGGAACGAATGCCCACCGTGCCCCGTTCGCCGGGCCGCGACTTCTCCGCAGCGCTCAACGGCGGCCGACCGGCGTGGGACTCCGTGGTGTTCTACGAGATGGAAACGACGCGGGCGGTGCGCACGGACGACTGGAAGTACGTCGCGCGCCACCCGGACGGGCCGCACGAGCTGTACGATATGCGGCGCGACCCGCAGGAGCGCTTTAACCTCTTTGGCCAACCGGGCACCGCAGCACGCCGGGCGGAACTCGCCGGCCGGCTCGATGCGTTCTTCCAGCAGTACGCGGATCCGCAGTACGACGTCTGGCGCGGCGGCCGCTCCAAGGCCAAACGCCACACGCCCTAAAACCGACGCGTCCCGTCGAAGGCACCGCCGATCCCGCGCGCGAATGAACTCAGCGCGCGACCGGAATTCCGGCCCGCAGCGTGGCGATCCGGGCCCGCGTGGTCGGTTCCTCCGTCAGGCGCTCGGCCGCGTCCAGAAGTGAGGCGCCCTCCTCCGCGTACCCGTGTTCCAAGTGGAGCTCCGCCGCGCGCAGGACGAGAGCGGTCTGGCGCGGGAACAGGCGAATCCCCTCCAGCAGCACGGCAAGGTGCCCGCGGGTCGGGCGCACCGCCGCCGCGGCCCAAGCCTCACCAATGCGTTCGTAGACCTCGACCAGCGGAGGCGCGAGGGCCCGCGCCGCGAACAGCGGCTCGAGGACGGTGGCCAAGGTGTCGGCGTCAAGCCGGCCGCTCTCCGCCTCGCGCCGGCGCGCCGCCAGGCGCAGCCGGCCGAGCTCGGCCGCGGCGCGAGGTCGGAGGCGCCCGAGAGCCGCGGCGGATTCCAGCAGTTCGGCGCCCGCCTCATCCGCACCCGCGTCGAGTTCGCAAAGCGCCATCACCTCGAGGAGCCGCGCGTCGCGGACGCCCCGGTCGTAGGCCCGGCGCAGCGTGCGGCGGGCCTGCTCAAGGTAACGAGGGGCGAGCGTCGGGGAAATCTCGCGCACATAAGGGACCTCGAGCCGTTCCCAGTCGCCCTTGAGACGCGCGACGTCCAGTTCGGAGGCCTCGGTAAGGGAGAACGCCGGCAAGCGTGCGCGCCGCGGCGGGGCGAAGCGGGCAGGTTGGGCCATCGCCCGAGGCAGGTAGGCGGCCAGCTTTTCCCGGGCCTGCGCCGGCTCCAGGCCGAGGCACTCACGGAACAGCTCCGCCGAATAGCCCTCCACGGCACCGCGCTCGACCAGCTGCCACAGTCCGGCCCGGTGCGCCCCCCGGTCGGCCTCCAGACCCCAGCGCACGAAAAGCGCCGCCTCCGCTAGCCAGCGGCGGCGCGCGGCGACGGACGCGGGGTCGGCCGTCGGCGGCAGCCGCGGGAGGACTAGGTCCTCGATCGCCGCCACCGCTGGCGCGCCCTCAGCCGCGGGCGGAAACGGCCAGTCCAGCGCCGGGAACACCAGTTCCCCGTCCTCGAAGACCACGCGCTGGTAGAGCGTGAGGAAGCCCGCGACGAACCAGCCGGGCAGCGCGGGCGCGCGCTGGGTCACGAGGAAGCGGACGTAGTCCAGCGTGAGCGAGAGCCGGTCCGCCTCGAAGTCGTCGCGGCGGACGATCATAAAGATCGCCAGCGCATCGCGGTCCCAGAGGCGGAGGTTGGGCAGGAAGTTGTAGCGGCGCCCCGGTTCCGGCAGGCGGAGGCCGCGCGGGCCCGGGGCGGGCGGATCGTCGGGGGCGCCGGCCAGCCCGGGCTGGAGCAGGCGGCGCACCACCTCTTGGGAGGACGCAGGCTGCAGTTCCTCGTCGAAGAGGATGAGGCTACGGGGGACGGTCGATTGCCAGCGTAGGGCGGGCGGCAGCACCTCGCCCAGCAATTCGTGGAGGCGGTGGTGGGCCTCGACCACCCGCCGCGTGGTGCCGTCGGAGCAGCGGGAGAGGATCTCGAAACCCATCGCCTCGCCGTGGCGCCAAGGGCGGCCCTTGATCTGGGCCTCGACGAGGAACGGCGGCAGAGCCACCGCCTCGTCGCCTTGGGCGGCCAGTCGCGCCAGCAGCAGCAGGAGGAGCAGCGGCGCGCGGCGCACGGGGCCCGATCAGCGGCGCGCCGCGTAGGCCTGGTACTGTTCGGCCACCCGCCCGGCGCGCTCGTCGCCGAAGTGGAAGTAGAACCGCCAGCGGAAGGTCACGCTGCCCCCGGCAGGGATCACCATCTCGCCCGCCTTCGGCTGGTCCTTAAGGTTCTCGAAGTCGTGTTTGCCGAAGGGATTCGCGGCGAAGAGCGCGTAGGTCCGCACGTGCCACCAGGTCGGATGGCGCGGGTTCGCGGGGTGGTCGAACATCGCCACCCCGTAGACCTTGCCGTCGCGCGGCGCGTGGTAGTCGACCCACGTGGAGCGCTTGCCCCAGGTGGCGTCATTGCGCACGCCCTCGGCGTTCACGATCGTCCCCTTGCCCTCGTGTTTCTTGCCCCGGCCCTGGCTGTGCGTCGGGGTCATCCAAAGCGGCAGGCGGATCGCCATCGAGCCCTCCTTGGTGTCGCCAAGGACCGCCGGCTTGCCGGCCGGAGCCTTGAGGGTGACCTCGTAATCGATGAACCGGGCGTCCGCGGTGCCGTGGAGGCGGATCACCGTCTCGTCCTCGAGGTGGACCGCGCCGTCCGGCCCGACCCAGCGGTTGCGGGACATAATGCGCGCCGCGCCGTCGGCCACCGCGTGGCTGACGGACTGGTTCACGATCCGGCCCTTCTTATCGGAGTTCTCGGCCCAGAAATCGACGCCGTTGACGTCGCCATGGGTGAACCAGAGCGAGCGGTGGTGCGGGTGATCCTCGACCTCACCGGCCACGCCTTTGCGCATCGGATAGTGGCGGGTCATCTCCGTGCCGTCCGCGGCCAGCACCGGGTAGAGAATGGGGCGGGGCGTGCCTTTGTAGATGTATTCGGTGAACGGCTTACCGGCGACGGTGATCTTCAGGCGGTCGTCGACGGCGGTGATCTGAACATCGCTGGCGGCGCGCGCCGAGGCGGCGAGCACGGTGGCCAACGCGAGGAGGGGTAGGACGCGAGTCAGCATACGCCGGCAGGACGCACCAAAGCCCGCTAGGGTGCAAACAGCTTTTGCGCGCGGCGCCCCAAGCGGCTCAGGCGCGCGTCAGGTCGTACAGCGCGTATCCCGCCAAGAGGTTGGGCAGCAGCGGGCAGGGATCGCGCCAGTTCCCCGCGA
Organism: uncultured Opitutia bacterium; assembly: GCA_903861185.1. Taxonomy (GTDB): domain Bacteria; phylum Verrucomicrobiota; class Verrucomicrobiia; order Opitutales; family Opitutaceae; genus ER46. The sequence continues at coordinate 4,504 of CAIOTK010000010.1, forward strand.
GGTGGACGCGGCGGGCGACGCGGATGCCGTGGGCGGCGCAGAAGTCCTCGAAGTCGGCGATCGTCACCGGGTTCGCCGGGCGGCTCTCAAACCAGGCCGTGGTGTAGACCTCGTTGCGCACCTTCCGGCCGCGCAGGAGCATCGCGACGCGATTCCTCCAGAAGCCGTGGTTGACGAAGCCCACCGTGAGCGCGCGGCCGACCCGGAGCGCCTCGAGGATAACCGCCTTGGGCTCGGCCAGCTCCTGCACGGTGCGGGAGCAGATGACCCGGTCGAAGTGCCGTTCCGGGAAGACGCGCATCAGGGTGGTCATATCACCCTGGTACGCGGACACGCCGCGGCGGACGCAGGCCGTGATGCGGCTGAATTCGAGGTCCACGCCGACGGCGGCGACGCCCTTGGTCTGCATCAGGTAGGCGAGCAGGTCGCCCTGACCGCAGCCGAGGTCGAGCACGCGGGTGCCGGGCTCCACCCAGTCCCCGATGATCTGCATATCGACGGTGCGCTTTTCCATCGGCGGGGGCGGTCAGACGGCGGAAGCCGCGGGGCGGTCGAGGAAGCCGCGGACCAGGGCGTAGAGTTCCTCGGATTCGAGCAGGAAGGAGTCGTGGCCGAGGTCGGTGGCGAGCTCGGCATAACTGGCGCGCTTGCCGGCGCGCAGGAGGGCGAGGGCGAGCGCGCGGTTCTGCTCGGGCGGGAAGAGCCAATCGCTGGTGAAGCCGACGATGAGCGTCTCCGCCTCGACCGGGGCGAAGGCCGCCTCCACGGAGCCCGCCGCTTCCTCGAGGTCGAACTGGTCGAGGGCGCGGGTGATGTAGAGGTAGGTGTTGGCGTCGAACCGGTTGATGAAGCTCTGGCCCTGATGGCGAAGGTACCCCTCGACCTCGAACTGCACATCGAAGGCGGAAGGCTCCGTGTCGGCGGCGCGGCGCTTCCGGCGCCCGAACTTTCGGTCCATCGAGGCGTCGGAAAGGTAGGTGATGTGCGCCATCATCCGGGCGATGGCCAAGCCCACTCGCGGGCCCTCGCCGAGCGCGTAGTCACCGCGGTTCCACGCCGGGTCCTGCATGATCGCCTGCCGCCCGACCTCGTTGAAGGCGATGGCTTGGGCGCTCTCCCGGCCCGTGGTGGCCATCGCGAGCACGCGCCGCACCAGTCGCGGGTACTCGATCGCGAACTGCAGCGCGAGCATCCCGCCCATCGAGCCGCCGATCACCGCGTGCACCGCCGCAACGCCCAAATGGTCCAGCAACCGCCGCTGCGCGCGCACCATATCCGGGATGGTCACCGGGGGGAAGGCGGCGCCGTAGGGGCGGCCAGTAGCGGGGTTGAGCGAAGAGGGGCCGGTCGAGCCCTGGCAGCCGCCGAGGACGTTCGCGCAAACCACGAAGAAGCGGCGGGTATCGACCGCCTTGCCGGGGCCGATCAGGTTGTTCCACCAACCCGGCTTGCGGTCGGCCGGGGAGTGCCAGCCGGCGCAATGGTGGTCGCCGCTGAGCGCGTGGCAGACAACGATCGCGTTGTCGCGCGCCGCGTTGAGCTCTCCGTAGGTCTCATAGCGGAGGCTGAAGCCCGGCAGCACTTGCCCACCCCGGAAGGTGAACGGTTCCGCGTGCACGAAATCGCGCGGCGCCACCAGCCCCACGTCGCCCGGGGCGAGGTGGCGGGCCGCGGCGGGCGCGGACGGGGCGGCTTCGACGTCGTCGGTCATCGGACGGCCGCGGCACGCAAACAGGCCGGAGGAGGCGAGGCAAGGGGGGAGCGGGCCCCGCCGGGCGCGGCCGCGGTCACAGGTCGCCCCCGGCGGGCCGCAGGATGAGTTCCTCGAGCACGGTACGGCGCGAGAGGCGGTGCGCGTCGACGATGGCGCGGGCGATGTCCTCCGCGGGCATCATCCGCGCGGGGGCGACGCCGCTGCCGGCCCAGGAGGGCGTCCACGTGGCGCCGGGGTGGACGCAACAGACCCGGAGGCCGCGCCCACGGGTCTCGGCGCGGAGGACGCGGGCGAGGCTCGTGACCCCGGCCTTGGCCGCGCAGTAGGCAGTGCCGCCCGGGTAAGGGCCGAGGCCGGCAATGGAGCTCAGAAAGAATACATCACCGCGGCGGCGGCGGAGCATCGCGGGCACCAAGGCGCGAGAGACGAGGAAGGCGCTGCGGAGGTTCGCGGAGAGAAGGGCGTCGAACTCCGCCACGCTAGTCTCGAGGAAGGGCGCGGCGCGGAAGACGCCGGCGTTGTTGATCAGCACCTCGACCGGCCCGAAGCGCCGGTGGACGGCAGCGGCAAGCGCCTCGACCGCGGCGGCGTCCGTCACGTCGGCCGGGAACACCTCGGCGGCAGCGGCCCCGCGGCGGCGGCAAGCGGCCGCCACGGCGGTGAGGCGGGCCGCGGAGCGGGCGACGAGGGCGAGGCGGACGCCGGGGATTTCGCGGGCGAAGGTGCGGGCGAGGGCGGCGCCGATGCCCTGGGAGGCCCCGGTGATGAGCACCACGGGGCCGCGGAGCCGAGACGCGGGACGGGGCGGCGGCATCACGGGGCCCTCAGCAGAGCAGCGAGGCGAAGTCCATGAAGTCGCCGGTGAAGCCGCCCTTCACGCCCTTGCAGATGACGCTCACGGCGTCGTGGGAGTGGAGCGACTCGAGGTGGGAGCAGGCGACCTCGAAGTCGGCGATACGGGCGTCCGTGGCCAGCTCCCGATAAAGGAGTCGGGCGGCGTCCTCGACGAACTTGATGTGGGCCCCGTTGAGTTCGGCGAAGGCCTGCTCGTCTTCGCGTTTGACCATCACCTGCGTCTCCGTGCGGAGGGCGCGGAGGCAATGGGCCTGGAGGTCTTCGATCGGGAGCGCGCGGCCGGGGGCCAAGGCGACGCGGACGCGGGCCTTGGAGCGCTGGGCGTGGGGCGTGGCGTAGGCGCCGCGTGTGTGGCGGGCGTGCTCGGCGAGCTCGGCGCTGCAGGGGCAGGTGGAAGAGTAGACGAAGTCGAACTCGATCACCCGGCGGAAGGCGCCGGTACGGTCCATCGTACCCTCGAAGGCGACCCGGTAGTACTGCCAGCCGGAGAGCCCACTGCGGAGGCTGCGCTGGCGGATCGGGTAGGAAAACGACAGGCGGATACGGGCGTGGAAGGCGTCGATCTTGCGCTGGTACTTGCGCAGCAGCCGGCGGAGCGTCTCAAAGGTGAAGACCTCGTCCTCGTGCTCGTAGAACGAGCGCATGATCCGGCCCATATTGATACCCTTGAGGCCGGCTTGGAGGGAGACCGTGCCGGTGACGGAGGTCTCGAGCACGACTTCCCAACCGGCGGCCGTGCGGAAGCGCAGCGGCAGGCGGAAATTGGCGCAGCCCACTTGCTGGATCGGGACGCGCGCGCCCTCGGCCGCGTTCACCGCCTCCATCATATCGGGCAGGGTGTCCGCGTAGCCCGCGCCGGGCTTGAACCCGGCATCGAAGCCGCGGCTCACGAGCGGCGGCACGCCTCCGGCCGTCTCGTGGAGGAACATCGGTTTCTGCTTCATCTCGTTTTTGGTGGGAGGAGGCCCGGGCGGCAGGGGGGACGATAACCGCCGCGCGCGGGCCGAGCCCCGGTTCAGGGGGGCGGGTTCGGGCCGTAAAAGTCGGCGAAGTTGCGGGGCGTCTCGTACAGGCGCACCCGGTGGAGGCGGGCGCCGCGGGGCAGGTGCGGCTCGATCTCGCGCCAGAAGGCGATGACGAGGTTCTCGGTGGAAGGAATCGTGCCGCGCAGGAAATCCACCTCGTCGTTGAGATTCCGGTGGTCGCACTTGTCCACCACCGCGTCGTGGAGGATCCGCTTGAGCTCCGAAAGGTCGATAATGTACCCCGTCTCCGGATGCGGCTCGCCGGCCACGGTGACCTCAAGGACGTAATTGTGGCCGTGCCAATGCGGGTTGGTGCAAAGGCCGTACTGCCGGCGGTTCCAAGCGAGGCTCTTGCCCGGGTTGAAGAGCCGGTGGGCCGAGTTGAAGTGCACCTGCCGGGTGATGTACACCGTGCCCGGGAGCACCAGGGGGTGCGACGGGGCGGGACGGCGGCGGGCGGACTTCGCGGGCATAGGAGGAAAAGGCGTAACGGAAATGCCGGGCCGGTCAATCCGCCGGGCGGAGAATCTCGCCGCGGGCAGCCGCCGCGCGAGCCCGCCCGGTTCCGGCTTGTGGGCCGCACGCCCCACGCGCACCGTGCCGCCGCCCTCCCCCGCTCCCGATGAAGATCCGTAAAGCTCTGGTCACCGCCGCCAACCCGCGCCAGCGCACGCTGCCCCTCCAGACGCTGATCGATCCGACCGGCGAGCCGAAGTCGGCGCTGCAAGTTGTGCTCGAGGAGGCGGAGGCGGCCGGAATCGAGGAGTTCGGCGTCGTGGTGTGCCCCGGCGATGAGGCGCGGTACGGGGAGGCCTGCGGGCGGCTCCGCGGGCGGGTCCGCTTCCTGCCGCAGGCGGAGCCGCGCGGCTACGGCCACGCCATCCTCTGCGGGCGGACCTTTGTCGGCGACGAGAGTTTCCTGCACCTGGTGGGCGACCACCTGCACGTGGCGCACGCGGCCACCGGCTGCGCGCGGCAGTTGATCGACGTCGCCGTGGCGGAGCAGGCCTCCGTCTCCGCGGTGCTGCCCACGCGCGAGAGCCAGCTGACGGCGTTCGGCGCCGTGGGCGGGCGCCTCGTTGGCGGGGAGCGACCGCTCTACCAGGTCGAAACGGTGTTGGAGAAACCGACGCCGACGGTGGCGGAACAACAGCTGATTGTGCCCGGGCTGCGGGCCGGCTTTTACCTCTGCTTCTTCGGGTTGCACGTGCTCCCGCCAGAGCTCTTCCCGCTGCTGGAGGAGCAGGCCGCGCGCGACCCAAGTCGCCCGCTGGGTCTGTCGCCGGCGCTGCACGCCCTTGCCGCTCGTCGTCGTTACTTGGCCTTCAGCGTGGCTGGGCGGCGTTTCGATATCGGTGCGCCCTACGGCCTGCTCTACGCGCAGCTCGCGCTTTCGCTTTCCGGCCGCGACCGGGATCGCGTGCTGACCCAGTTGCTCGAGCTCGTGGCCGCCCGCGCTGACTAAGCCCCGGATATGAGCGTCCTCGAACTCATCACCTCGCCGGCCGCCGCAACGCGCGACCAGGCGCTGGATGCCTGGTGCGCCGGCCGTGACCTCCCTGCCCTGCTCGCGGCAGGGGCAGAACTCGACGCCTACCGGCGGCGCGAGGACAACCTGTATCGGCGGGTCCGCGCCCTCCTGTTTCTCGCCTCCCTGCACCGGTATCACCTGCCGGCGCAGCCCGGGTTGAACCGGCTGGGCCGTGTGCCGCCCGACGGCTTCCGGCACCTGCTCGAGCGCCGCTTTGAGGAGGCGATCACCACCTTTAGGCGCGCGCAGGAGACGCACGGGCCGAGCGAGACGCTCTGCAGCGCGCTGGCAGCCGCCCACCACGCGCTCGCCTTCCAGACCCTCGCCGACCAGGTGCGCCGCACCGTGCGCGCGACGCAGGGCAACGCCTGGATGTTCCGCCTGGGCCATCCGCTCGACCAGCCACTCCGCGTCCGCAGCGACCTGCTCGCCCCCGGCGGGAACGGCCCGCACCCGCTCCTGCGGGAGCGCACCCCGGTGCGGATGGACCTCACCCACTGCGGTTGGAGCGACATCTTTTTCCTCGGGATGGATTTCCCGGAGGGCGCTCGGGTGCTGAACCTGTCGGTTGATCTCGGCGTCCACGGGCGGGACACCGGGCCGCGCCCGCCGATCGAAGCCTACTTCCGAGTCATCGACGAACCCGTGATTCGGCTCGCCAGCGTCGACCTCGAGGCGTCGGCCTGCTTGGCGACGCTGGACGACGTATTCGACTTCGGCCGAGACCACCTCGGGCTGTTGAAGGCGGCGGTGATCGCCGCGGGCATCGTGCCGCCGGGCATCGAGCGTTCGGGGGCGGAGCTGGGCACGCTGCTCGGCGCGATGTTCGGCCCGGGCCGAGGTTTCGAGCTGGTGAGCAACGTCAACCGGATCCCCAAAGGCTCCCGCCTCGCCGTGTCGACCAACCTGCTTGGGGCGCTGATCGGGGTCTGTATGCGGGCGACGGGCCAAATCGGTGCCCTTGAGGGGCCGCTGGCAGAGGCGGACCGCCGGATCGTCGCGGCGCGCGCGATTCTCGGGGAGTGGTTGGGCGGGTCCGGTGGCGGCTGGCAGGACTCGGGCGGGCTGTGGCCCGGGATCAAGCTCATCGAAGGCGCGCCGGCGCGGCCCGGAGATCCCGAACACGGCATCAGCCGCGGGTGCCTGCTGCCCCGTCACACGTTGCTCGGACCGGATCGCGTGCCCGCGGCGGCCCGCCGGGCCCTGCAAGACTCGCTCGTGCTGGTGCACGGCGGGATGGCGCAGAACGTCGGTCCAATTCTGGAGATGGCCACCGAGAAGTACCTCCTGCGCAGCGCGGAGGAATGGGTGGCGCGCGGCCGGGCCATCGCGACGCTCGACGAGATCCTCGGCCTCCTGGCCGCCGGCGACATCCGGGGCTTGGGCCAGGCGCTGACGGCCAATTTCTTCGGCCCGCTGCAGACCATCATTCCGTGGGTGAGCAACCGATATACGGAGCTGGTGATCGAGCGGACGCGCGCCGCCTTCGGGGAGGACTTCTGGGGCTTCTGGATGCTGGGCGGGATGTCGGGCGGCGGGATGGGCTTCATCTTCGCCCCGGCCCGGCGAGCGGAGGCGCAGGAGCGGCTCCTCGCGATTATGCTCGCGACCAAGCGGGAACTGGAGCCCGCGCTGCCCTTCGCGATGGATCCCGTGGTGTACGACTTCGCCCTCAACGAGGAGGGCTCGGTGGCCGCGCGGCTCGAGGGTGCGGCGGCGCTGCTGCCGCCGGCCTTCTACCAGCAGGCCGTGCCCGGTTGGCTGCGCCGCCAGGCCCGCGACCTCAGCCCCCGCGAACGCGCCGACCTGCAGCAGTTCACCCGCGCCGCACGGCAAGGCGGCGAATTTGCCGCGCTGCTGCCCAGTCTGCTCGACCGCCTCCTGCCCGGCACCTCCGGCGCCGAGGGCGAGGCCGGCCTGCTCGACCGGCTCCTCGACGGGAACGGCTTCGACCGGGACCAGCACGAGCAGATCCGCACCGACCTCCGCGCCGGGCGCATCGGGCTCGCCCGCAACCGGCTGCCGCCGAGCACCCGGATCGAGGACGTCGCCCCGGGGGACCTCTTCGCCGCCGAAACCGCCGCCGCCGAGCTGCGGGCCGAGGGCGCCGCCGCCCTCCGTCGCGGGGAGGCTGCAGTGGTCACCTACGCGGCCGGCGTGGGCAGCCGGTGGACTCAGGGGGCGGGCGTAGCCAAGGCGTTGCACCCGTTCGCCAAGTTCGCGGGGCGGCACCGCAGTTTCGCCGAGGTGCACCTCGCGAAGTCGCGCCGCACCGCCGCCGAGCACGGCACCACGATTCCCCACGTCTTCACCACCTCGCATCTCACCCACGCGGCCCTCGCCGGGCATCTCGCGGGCATCGGCCCGGTGCCGGGTACCGAGGCGCTGCTCTCCCCAGGCCGGTCGATCGGCCTCCGGCTGGTACCGATGGAGCGGGACCTGCACTTCGCCTGGCAAGAGACCGCCCAGCAGCGGCTCGACGAGCAAAAGGAGAAGGTGCGGGGCAGCGTCCGCGCGGCACTGGTCCAATGGGCCCGGGCGGCCGGCGAGGGGGCGGATTACACGGACAACCTGCCCGCCCAGTGCCTGCACCCGGTCGGCCACTGGTTCGAGCTGCCCAACCTGCTCAAGAACGGCACCCTCGCCCGCCTCCTCGCGGAGCGCCCGGCCCTGCGCACGCTGCTCGTGCACAACATCGACACGCTGGGCGCGACGCTCGATCCCGCGCTGCTCGGCTGGTTCCGGCGCTCGGGCGCGACGCTTGGCTGGGAGGTCATCCCGCGCCGCCTCGAAGACCACGGCGGCGGCCTCGCTCGCGTCGACGGCCGCTTGCGGCTGGTCGAAGGGCTCGCGCTGCCCCGCGAAGAGGACGAGTTCGCGCTGACTTATTACAGCACGAACACGTGCTGGGTGGACATCGACCGCCTGCTGGACCTGTTCGGTCTGACCCGCGCCGAGGCCGCCGACCCCGTCCGGACCGCCGCCGCCGTGCGCGTGCTCGCTGCCCGTTTGCCCACCTACGTCACGCTCAAAGAAGTGAAGCGCCGCTGGGGCCACGGGCAGGAGGACGTCTTCCCCGTCGCCCAGTTTGAGAAGCTCTGGGGCGATATGACCGCGGTGGCGGAATGCCCCAGCGTCTTCGCGGCCGTTCCCCGCGCGCGGGGCCAACAGCTGAAGGACCAGGCCCAGCTCGACGGATGGGCGCGGGACGGCTCGGCCCGGCACGTGGACAGCCTCTGCGCCTGGTGAGTGGGCCGGCGCCGGGACGTTGACGCGCCCCCGCGGCCCCGGCATCAGCCCCCTATGCGCCCCACCCTCACGGCCCTGTTCGCGCTCCTGCTGGCGGTCATTCCCTCCCGCGCCGCGGACGCCGGTTTCACGGTCGAAAGGGACGTCGCCTTCCTCGCGCCGGACCGGACGGAGCGACTCGATGTCTACCTCCCGGCCACCGGCGGCACGGAGCTCCGGCCCGGATTCGTGTGGATTCACGGGGGCGGGTGGACGGGCGGGACCAAAAACGAAGCTCGCGCCACCAACGTCTGTGGCACCCTGGCCCGGGCGGGTTATGTTGCGGTGAGCGTGGACTACCGGCTGGGGGACGGCGCGTGGCCGACGCTCCTGTTCGAC
>CAIOTK010000011.1 GCA_903861185.1 uncultured Opitutia bacterium
CCCGAGCGCTGCATCACCGGCGCGGCCTCCCCGCGCGAGAAGTTCCAAGCCTGGGCCGAGACCGTCCCCCAGACCCTCCGCAACCCCCTCCACCACTGGTCCGCCCTCGAGCTTAAGCGCTACTTCGGGGTCAACGATCTCCTCGATGGCCGCTCCGCCGAACGCATCTGGCGCAAGGCCAACGCCCGCCTCGCCCGCACCCGCGTCCACGACCTCATCAACCAGTCCGGCGTCGCCGTGGTCTGCACCACAGATGACCCGGCGGATTCCCTCGAGCACCACGCCGCGATTCGCCGCTCGCCGGGTAAGCTGGAAGCGCGCGTCTACCCGGCTTTCCGCCCGGATAAGGCCCTCGCGGTGGGCCAGCCCGCTGCCTTCAACGCTTGGCTCGAACGCCTCGCCGGCGCCGCCGCCGCCAAGGGCGGGATTAAGTCCTTCGACGACCTCCTCACGGCCCTCAAACGCCGCCACGATGACTTTCACGCCGCCGGGGCCCGCGTCTCCGACCACGGCCTCGAAAGCGCCCTCGCCGAGCCCTGCACCCACGCGCAGGCCCGGATGGTGTTCGATGCCGCCCGCCGCGGCCGCGCCGCCTCCCCCGAGGAAGCCGCCCGCTACGGTTCCTTCCTGATGCTCGAGTTCGGCCGCTGGGACCACGCCCGCGGCTGGGTCAAACAGCTCCACCTCGGCGCCCTCCGCAACAACAACGCCCGCCTCCTCTCCACCCTCGGGCCCGACACCGGCTTCGACTCGATCGGCGACTTCCCCCAGGCCGCGTCCCTCTCCCGCTACCTCAACGCCCTCGACGCCACCGACCAGCTCCCGCGCACGATCCTCTACAACAATAACCCGCGCGATAACTACGTCCTCGGGACGATGATCGGGAATTTCCAGGACGGCTCCGTCCCCGGCAAGGTCCAGTTCGGCAGCGGCTGGTGGTTCCTCGACCAGAAGGAAGGGATGGAGTGGCAGCTCAACACCCTCTCCAACCTCGGACTGCTCTCGCGCTTCGTTGGGATGATCACGGATTCCCGCAGCTTCGTCAGCTACCCGCGCCACGAGTACTTCCGCCGCACGCTCTGCAACCTCCTCGGAACCGATATGGCCGCCGGCCTCATCCCCGGGGACTACGCGGCCGTCGGCGCGATGGTCCGCAATATCTGCTTCGGCAACGCCCGGAGCTACTTCGGCCTCGAACTCGCCCCCCGCTTCACCAACTGGCGCTGAGCTAGACGCATTCCGTTGGCGGCCCAGCCCGCCCCGCGGGACGGCCCCGCCCGGCCCCCGCGCTTGACCTCTGGCGCGTTTCGGGGAGGCGTAGGGGATGCTGCTACCCCCCGCCTCCCTTCGCCCGTCCCTGCGGGCCCTGTGGCTCGCCCTGCTGCCCGCCGCCCTCGCCGGCGCCGCCGCCCCCGCCACCCCACCCCCCACCAGCGGGGAGGAGGTCGTGCAGCTCTCGCCCTTCGTGCTCTCCACCGAGCGCGAGACCGGCTGGTCCGCCAACGAGACGCTCTCCGCCACCCGCACCAAGCAGGCCCTGAAAGACGTCCCGGTGAACATCGACGCCATTACGGCCGATTTCATCGAGGACCTGGGCCTCAACACCGCCGACGAGGTGGCCCTCTTCGTGGCCAATGTCTACGCGGCCCCCACGATGGAGAACGATAACCAGCAGGATAACTTCTCCTTCCGCGGCCTCTCCCAGCGCTTCAACGTCTCCCGCAACTACTTCCGCTGGTACGTCCCCAGCGACACCTACAACGTCGAACGGATCGACTTCGGCAAGGGCTCCAACTCGCTCATCTTCGGGGACGTCGAGCCGGGCGGCCAAGGCTCCGTCTTCACCAAGCGCGCCCTAATGAAGAACTTCGGCACGCTGATGCTCCAGCAGGGCAGCGAGGGAGCCTACCGCTACCAGCTGGATGTGAACCGCCGGCTCCGCGATAACCTCGCCCTCCGCCTCAACGCGGTCCGCCGCCAAGAAAAGACCTTCCAGGACGCCTCCGCCTACCGCCTCGAAGGCGAGACGCTCGCCGTCACCTACCAGCCCTTCCGCGATACGCTCATCCGCCTCGAGGCGGAGCGGGGCGACTTCGACAACGCCCGCGGCTTCTCCGGGATCACGGTCCGCGAACAATCCGCCCGCTCCCTCGGCTTCACCAGCGCCGGCCCCTGGTACACCTCCGACGGCGCTTGGTTCAACCAGTCCTCCCTCCCCGCCGCTGACCGCAGCTCCACCAACGGCGCCGCCGGTGGCTCCCTCTCCCTCCTCGAGGGGGGCTTCGTCGACGTCGCGATGCGCAATGCCGCCGGCGCCCTCACCGGCACCCGCCGCGTCGCCGGCTTCCCCAAGCACTACAACCTCCGCGGCTCCTTCGACCGCCAAGCCCGCCCCTTCAGCACCTACTCGATCACGATCGAACAGCGCCTCGGCCGCCTCGGGCTCGAATTGGCCTACAATCACCAGAACCAGGACGGCCTCCGGAACGATAACTTCTTCAGCAGCACGGTCAGCCTCGACGTCAACGGCCGCCCCTACATCGACACCGCCGGCATCGACTGGAAACGCTTCGGTAACGATGTGGACGCCTTCCGCGGCACCGCCGTCCTCCCGCTCCAACCGTTCTCCTGGATGCGCCAAACACTCATCGGCAGCGCCGAGTACCGCGAGGACTTCACCAATAATTACCGCAAGGCCCTCTATAATGTGAAGCGCTTCGAGAACGGCCTGGTCCCCGCCGTCAACCAGACCAACGACCGCGTTCGCTTCCGCCTCTACCTCGACGATCCCGCCTTCTATTCCCGCGCCCTCTTCGATCGCTTCACGCTCGACCGCCTCCCCGCCAACGCCGACTTCCAGGCCCGCCAGCTCTCCTTCGGCAATGCCGCCGACGGCACCGAATGGCGCCAAGCCTACGCCGCCGCCGTCTCCGCCAACGGCAGCTACTTCAAAGGCCGCCTCCAATCCCTCTTCGGGGTCCGCTGGGACTGGAACCGCACCTACGAGTACCGCGGGACCCGCCGCTTCGGCCCCTACAATGAGGACATTGCGCCCCCCAGCCGCGAAGACGCCCTCCCCGGGGAATACGTGGAGAACGAGAACCTCCACCTCTTCAATACCAGCTACACCGCCGGCCTGACCTACGTCCTCAATCCGGACGTGAATATCTACGCGGTCTATTCCGATTCGTTCCGCTGGCAGGACGCCCGGACGTTCGATCGCCAAGTGTTCGGGCCGATTTCCGGGGTGACCAAGGAGCTCGGCCTCAAGGGCGCCGTCTGGGAGAACCGCGTGTCCTTCACGCTCGGGGTGTTCCAGATCGACCGTCAGAATGTTGAGTTCCGCTGGACGCCCTCCAGCTTCGGCGCCGGGGACGTCGAGAACCTAATGAACCCCAATACCATCACCGCGAACGACCCCCGCTATATCCGCTCGTGGAACGATGTGAACCAGTACCGCAGCATCCTCTCCACCGAAACCTCCAAGGGCTTCGACCTGACGGTGCTCGTCCGCCCCACCAAGGGCCTCCAGGCGCGCTTCACCCTCGCTAAGACGGACGTCATCACG
>CAIOTK010000012.1 GCA_903861185.1 uncultured Opitutia bacterium
GAGGCCGGCGTGGGCTATTCCCGCGCTCGGTACAACGGTGGCGACCTCGGGCGCGGCTACTTCGCGAACTCCAGCGCCCGCCGCACCGGAGTGACCGTGGCCTTTGACGATATTTTCTACCTACGGCCCAACCGCATCAGCGTGACCGACGGCGCCACCGGTGCCCCCATCGACCCCTACGCCCTCGCGACCTACGCGGTGCAGAGCGCGGGCAGTGGCCAGCCCGAGAACAACGACCAGCAGCGCACCGCCTTCCTCAACGTGGGCCGGGACCTGCCTTGGCGCGTGCCGGTGAGCCTGAAGGCGGGCCTCGACCGCCGCCAGGGCGTCCGCGACCTCCGCAGCGACGACAGCCGGACCTTCACCTTCGTGGGCCGGGACGGCCGCACCAGCACGAGTCCGCTGGCCGGCGACGACGTGGCGGCGCCCTTCTGGGCGCCCGAGCTCTCCGAGCGCGCGCACGGCTACGGATTCCCCCAGATCCAGTGGGTCGGCAACACGCGGCTCTTCGAATACCAGCGCGCGAACCCCACCCACTTCACCACCGATGAAAATGCGCGGTATCGGGCCTCGGTCACCAACTCGAAGCACATCGAGGAGACCGTCTCCTCCGCGTACCTGCGCGGGGACGTCGCCCTGTTTGCGCGGCGCCTCCGCCTTACGGGCGGCCTACGGGCGGAGCAGACCAACATTGACGCCGAGGGGCCGCTCACCGACCTCACGCGCAACTACCAGCGGGACGCGAGCGGGCGGGTCATCACCGTCGCCAGCCCGACCCCGACCGAGCCCAACCGACGCACGCCGGCCCTGATCTTCCCGGCCACCAACGCCCTCGCCGTCTCCCAACTGACCTTCCTCGCCCGGGGCACGCAGGTCGAGAAAGAGTACCTTCGGCTGTTCCCCAGCCTCAACGCGGCCTTCAACCTGCGCGAGAACCTCGTTCTGCGCGCGGCCCGTTACTCCTCGGTGGGCCGGCCGAACCTCAACCAGTACGCCGGGGGCCTGAACCTACCCGATCCCGACAGCGATGCCACGAACCCGGCCAATCGGATCGTGGTCAACAACGCGGGGATCAAGGCCTGGAGCGCCGAGACGACCAATGCCCGGCTCGAGTACTACTTCGCCGGCGTGGGCCAGCTCTCGGTGGGCGCCTTCCGCCGGGACATCCGGGACTTCTTCGGCGGGACCGTGCTCGACGCGACGCCGGAGTTCCTCGCCCTCTACGGGCTGGACCCGGCGCTGTTCAGTAAGTTCGACGTCACCACGCAGGAGAATCTGCCCGGCCAGGTCCGCCTGACCGGCGTCGATTTCAGCTACAAGCAGGCGCTGACCGGCCTGCCTGGCTGGGCGCGGGGCGTACAGGTGTTTGCCAATGCGAGCGCGCAACGGGTGACGGGCGACGCGACAGCTACGGCCAACTTCGCCGGCTACATCCCGCGCAGCGGCAGTTGGGGCATCAGCCTGACGCGGCCGGAGTACAACGTCCGTATCAACTGGAACTATCGTGGCCGGCAGCGGCGCGCGATCGTGGCGGCCGGTCCGAGCATTGAGCCCGGCACCTATAATTGGGGCTCTAAGCGGCTCTACGTCGACGTCTCGGCCGAGTATAGCCTCACCCGGCGCCTCGCGCTCTTCACCAATCTCCGGAACATCAACGACGCCACCGAGGACACCGAGATCCACGGGCCGACGACGCCGGCGCACGCGCAGTTCCGCTCGCGCCTCGACTTCGGCTCGCTCTGGACCTTCGGCCTCCGCGGCACGTTCTGAGGCCTCCGCACCCGCCCCGGCCCGCCCGATGCCCGCGTCCCGCCCCGGCCCCTCCTTTCACCCGATCGCCCGGCCGGGCGTGCTCCTGGCGCTCGTGCTGGCCGCGGCCGCAACCGCGGGTGGCGCCGCGGAGCCGACCTTATCCGACCCGCTAGACCGGGTCGTGCGGCTCACTGGCTTCAGTTGGGATCGCGTGCCGCTGAACCTCCATTTCGGCAAGCGCAGCGGGGACCTCACCGACGCGGAAGTCACGTTTGTCGCGCAGCACAGTTCCCTGATCGCGCTGGAGAAGAGCCACGGCGTGGTGCCGCACGGGAGCACCGAGGCGGGAATCGCGGACTCGGCGCGCCGGATCGTCGCGCAACGGCCCGGGGCCAAGGTCCTGTTCTACCTGAACGCCTTCATCAACTGGCCGGGCTACGCGGCGTTCGCCACCTACCGGCCCGAATGGACCCTGCGTGACTCCGCCGGAGAGATCGTGCGGCACCCGTCCGGCACGCCGCGCCCCGATCCCTCCCAGCCGGCGTTCCGGGAATGGTGGTCGGACGTGGTGGCGTCCGCGCACCGCGACGCGCCCTTGGGCGGCGTGTTCATCGACGCGTTGCCGCAGGCCCTCGCGCCGGGCCTCGCGCGGCAAGTGGGCGCGGCCAAGGCCCGGGAAGTGGTCGCCGGGCTGCGGGAGATGATCGCCCTGACCCGGCGGAAGCTGGGGCCCGAGCGGATCATCGTCGTGAACGGCCTGCGCACGACGGACTTCCGGGAACTGCTCGAGTGGGAGGGGATCGACGGCCTGATGATCGAGCATTTTGGGAGCTTCAAGACGGACCGTGCCGAGGACATCCGGACGGACCTCGAGTCCCTCGCGCTGGCGGCGGCGAAGGGTAAGTTTATCGTGCTGAAGGGCTGGCCGGGCTTCAATTGGCTCGATGCGGAGCAGATGCGGCGTCCCCGGGCGGAGCTGCTCGCGCTGGCGCGGGAGCGGATCACCTTCCCGCTGGCCTGCTTCCTGATCGCGGCGCAGCCCGGCGCGCATTTCTGTTACTCTTGGGGCTACACGGACATTCACGGGATGTTGGAGCCTTATCCTGAACTGGTGCGTCCGCTGGGGCCGCCGCGGGGTAATTCGGTCTGGGAGGGTTTGATTGCCACCCGCGAGTTCGCCCACGCTTCGGTGCGGGTGGATCTGGCGACCCGGCAAGCGCGGATCGACTGGCGCTGATGCGGGGGCGGGTTGCCTCCGGGCGGGGCACTTGACCCTAGGTGGGCTCAGGCATAAATATGCTTTTGTGAGAACCACGATCGACCTGCCGGACCCGCTGTTCAAGGAAGCCAAGGCGGCCGCCGCCCTGCGCGGGGTGACGCTGCGCGATGTGGTCGAGGAGGCGCTGCGGCGACAGCTCCAGCCGCATACCGGGCACCGCTCCGTCGCGCCGCGTGGACGGCTGCGCAGCCGGAACGGCTTTCTCGTGCTGCAGCGTAAAGGCAAGAACGTGATCAACCCGACGCCGGCCGAACTCGATGCGTGGCTCTAGTGCCGGGGATCTGCCGGACGCGAATGTCTGGCTGGCGCTAGCCACTGCCGGCCATACGCACCATACCGTCGCCCAAGACTGGGTGGCAGGCCGAGACGGACGACCGCTGGTCTTCTGCCGGATCACGCAGATGGCTCTGCTGCGGCATCTGACCACGCCCGCGATTATGGGAGTCGACGTCTGCACGCAAAAGGAGGCCTGGCGCCTTTACGACGCAGCACTCGCTCGGCCGGGCACCCACTTCCTATCGGAGCCGCCGACCCTCGAGGCCGTCTGGCGCGCCCGGGCCGCGCTCAACCAGCCGGCGACCAAACTTTGGACGGACCTGTACCTCGCCGCGTTTGCCCACGGCCACGGGCTGCGGCTGGTAACCTTTGACCGGGGCTTCCAGCGACTCCGGGGAATCGAGGTTGCCGTGCTGGGCGGGGCACCCTGAGTCCGTCGCCTCGGCCTCCGGACGGGCGGATCGCCCCGCGGGATGCGCCACGTTTCCCCTGCCCGGGGCGGCGCGCCCCGGCTACACCGATCCGCCGCCGGGCCGAATAAAGGGCGGTCAGCCCGCGGTCCCAGCGGGGACTTTATCCTGGGCGGCCGCGACGACGTCCGCCGTGCCTTCGCCGCCGCGGGCGATCCGGCGCACGACCTCGCCGGCCGCAGCCAGCCCGAAGAGGCCTGTCACGAAGACCGCGCTCCCTAGACCCGCCGCGCAATCGAGGCGTACCGCCGCACCCGGCTCGGGCCGCGCATTACAGGTACCGTCCGCCCAAGCATAGACCGGATCCTCGGCCGACCAGACCGCGGGTACTCCGAGTCGCGTGACCCCGCGGGCGGCGCCCGGGGCGACCCCGTGCGCGCGCCGCAGCTTGCGTCGCACCTGCCGCAGGAGTTCGTCCCCGGCCTCGCCTAGATCGCCCGTCCGCAGCGCGCCCGGGTCACTGCGTCCGCCCGCCCCGCCGACGGCGAGCACGGGGATGCCCCGCTCCCGGCAGGCGGCGATCAGCAGCGCCTTGTGCGACATCCGGTCGACCGCATCGATCAGAAAATCAAAGCCGGGGGCGAGCAGAGCAGGAGCCGTCGCCGCAGTGAAAAACTCCAGCTTGGTCTCCACCCGGCAGCCCGGGTGGATCAGCGCGATCCGTTCGGCGAGCACCGTCACCTTCGGTCGGCCAATCTGGCCGTCGAGCGCCGGCAGCTGCCGGTTCACATTCGTGACGCAGACATCGTCCAGATCGATCAGCGTGAGCCCGCCGATCCCACTCCGGGCGAGCCCCTCCGCTGCCCAGGAGCCGACCCCACCCACCCCGACCACGGCGACGCGGGCGGCCGCCAAACGGGCGAGGGCCGCAGCGCCAAAGAGGCGGCCGAGGCCGCCGAAACGGGCGAGAAAGTCCGGCGACAGCACGCCCGGTTCCGCTTACTTGATGCCCAGCAGCCGGCGCACGGTCGGCTCGAGCTGGTTCTGGGGCGTGTCGGCCACAATCCGCCCGACGGGGCTACCCTGGACGTTCATCTGCAGCATCCCCTTCTGGTCGAACACCAGCAGGCGTGGGGCGCTGGTGACATTGAACTTGGGCGCGAAGTCATTGCGCGTGCCCTTGCCATCGAAATGCACCGGGAAGGCGATCCGTTCCGCTTTCACCAGCTGCTCCACCTTCGCGCGGTCTTCGGCCTTGTCGAGGCACACGGTGACCACCTCGAAGCCGCGGCGGCGATAGTCGGAATACACCTGCTTGAGGGGATCGAAACGGTCGGTGGAGCTCTTGCTGGTGGTGCTCCAGAAATAGAGTGCCACCACCTTGCCCCGCAGTTGCGAGAGGTCGGTCTCCTTGCCGTCGAGGCCCGCGAACTTGAGGGTGAACGGTTCCTTGCGGGCCTCGTAGAAATTCAA
>CAIOTK010000013.1 GCA_903861185.1 uncultured Opitutia bacterium
GTTTCCCGACCGCGGCATCTCCTCCCCGCACCCAAGCCGGCGCGATGCCAAAGTGAAGGCGTTTCCGTCCCGCGAGCCGCCCATTGACGCAATTCTTTACACTTCCTCTTCCTGCAGCGGGCTTGAGATAAGATTTGAAAATCCTAAAACTTTTATAATTAGGCTCTTATGTTAGAAATCACATCTGTGATTTCTATGGCATAAGAAAAGCTACGGCGGCACCGAACTTATGCCCAACCTCCCCGTACCTGCGGCGCCCCGCACCTCCCTCTCCTTGGCGGCCACGCTCGCCGCCTTGGCCTTCGCCCCTTTCGTCGACGGGGCCGTGGTCCTGAGCAACCATTCCGCCGTCACCTCCGGCTCGCCCAGCTCCTTTAATGTCTACGCCGGCTCGGGTGGATTTCCCGGCTCGGGTGAAGCGGTCAAAGTGACCACCGGGGCAGGCTCCGGCTGGTCTGTTTCGAGCGTCTCAATCCTTGGTGGCAATGTCTCCGCCAGCTGGGCATTCCAAATTTGGACGGATAATGCGGGCAACCTCGGTACGCTGGTCGGCACTTCCGCCACCCTGACCGACGCTTATTCCTCCGGTGCTAAAACGTTCACCTTCACCTCCCCCGTGACCCTCTCCGGTGGAGCTAGTTACTGGTTTACCCCCGCTCCTGATCCCGCGACCGCCTTCCGAAGCGATCTCAATTGGACATACAACTCAAGCGCCACCCCGACGCCGAGTGCCGCCGGCTGGCTACAGGGCTCCCAGCTCAGCACCACAAACTTCACGACCTGGAGTGCCAGCAGCAACCGGAGCTACGCCTCCCTCGAAATCGACGCGACCTCCTCCTCATCCTCCTCCTCTGGCGTGCCGGACGGAACGTCTACGGCGCTTATGCTGCTCCCGGGCGCCGGCCTGCTCGCGCTGCGCTTCCGCCGCCGCACCGCGGGGGCTTGATCCGCGGGGGCCGGTACGGGGTCAGGCCGTTAATCGCTAGTTTCGTGGGCGCTCGTTCCTTGCCCGAGAACGCTTCTAACAACTAACGGCCTGACCCCATCGGGCGCGACACCCCATCGGGCGCGACGGTGCTCACCGGGGCGACGCGCCCACCTTCGCTAAAGCTACGGCGGGCGGGCCCCCGGCTACATCGAGCCGCTGCCGTTCCAGCCGAAAGCTCAGTTCGAGCTTAAGTGGTCCGGTGTAGCTGGGGCGCGTCGCCCCGGCCGAAGGGACCAAAACCCAGTCCGCGAAGCCTTCCCGGCCCCCCGAAATCTGGTCCCTTTAACCTCTTTTGGGCCCCGAATAACGGGTTTTTCCACCAATTCCTGCGCCTCTGGCTTCGTCCCTTAACCCGCATCATCGGCCGCGCGAAAAACGCTCAAAACCCCCGAAAACACCCGTAAAAGCCGTTATTTAGCCCCGAAAAGGCTCCCCCAACGACCACCCACTCCCCCAGACGCACCCGCCCTCCGGGCCCAAAAATCGGGGATTGCAGCCCAGCCGGGCTTAAGATTGAACGACCGAACGCTAATTCGGACTAACGTTCCCAGCCGCTCAACCCACAACCCAAGCACGCCGTGGACCTCAAACAAATCAAACAGATCATCGATCTGATGAAGCGCTCGGAACTGACGGAGTTCGCCGTCGAAGAAGAAGGCTTCAAACTGAAGATCCGCCGCGGCGCCACCGGGCTCCCCATCGTCTCCACTAGCCCCGGCTCAAATCCCCCCTTCGCCTACGCCGAGCCCGCGTCCGCCAGCGCCCCGGCTCCCGCCGCCGCCCCCGCCACCCCCGCTCCCGCGGGCGATGAAGCCGGCGTGACCTACGTGAAGTCGCCGATGGTCGGTACGTTCTACCGCGCCGCCTCCCCCGAGAGTAAACCGTTCGCCGACGTCGGCACCAAGGTGGTCGAGAACTCCGTGATCTGCATCATCGAAGCGATGAAGATTATGAACGAGATCCAGGCCGAGACCAAGGGCGCCGTCCTCGAGGTGCTGGTCGAGAACGGCCAGCCGGTCGAATACGGCCAGAAGCTCTTCAAGATTAAGCAGTAACCCTTCGCACCGGACCGGCATGATCCAAAAGGTTCTGATCGCCAACCGCGGCGAAATCGCCCTGCGCATTGTCCGCGCCTGCCGCGAACTGGGCATCAAAACCCTCGCCGTCTACTCCGAGGCAGACGTCCAGTCACTCCACGTCCAACTCGCAGACGAAGCCATCTGCATCGGCGGTCCCAAGAGCTCCGACAGCTACCTGCGCGCCGACCGGATCATCAGCGCCGCGGAAATCGCCGACGTGGACGCCATCCACCCCGGCTACGGCTTCCTCTCGGAAAACGCCAAGTTCGCCGAGCAGTGCGAGTCCTGTAACATCAAGTTTATCGGCCCCAAGTCCAAGTCCATCAAGATGATGGGCGACAAGGCGATCGCCAAGGATACGGTGCGCAAGGCCGGCGTCCCAATCGTCCCCGGCTCGGATGGTCCGGTGGAATCGGAGACCGAGGCGGTCAAGATTGCCCGCAAGATCGGCTATCCGGTCATTATCAAGGCCGTGGCGGGCGGCGGCGGCCGCGGGATGCGCATCGCCCATAACGATGTCTCGTTCGCCAAGGAGTACTACGTCGCCCGCGGCGAGGCCGAGAAGGCTTTCGGCAACGGCGCGGTCTACATCGAGAAGTACATCGAGAAGCCCCGGCACATCGAGTTCCAGATCCTCGCCGACTCCCACGGCCACGTCCTCCACCTCGGCGAACGCGACTGCAGCGTCCAGCGCCGCCACCAGAAGCTGATCGAGGAGTCCCCCTCCCCCTTCCTCACCCCGGACCTCCGCAAGCGGATGGGCAAGGCCGCGGTCAAGGCCGCCGAGGCCGCCGCCTACGAGAATGCCGGGACGATCGAGTTCCTCGTCGATGCCAAGGGCAACTTCTACTTCATCGAGATGA
>CAIOTK010000014.1 GCA_903861185.1 uncultured Opitutia bacterium
CGTGATGACCGAGAAGGGCACCGGCCGACGCACCTTCTTTCACGACCCGGGAGCCAGCGCGCTACTCGCGCCGGAACACTTTGATTTCGCCGCTAGCCGCGCCCGCCACTTCCACCTCGCCTACCTGCTGCTGCTCGATGCCCTCGACGCGCCCGGTGCCGACGGCCGGCCCCGCTCCGCCGAGGTGCTGCGCCGAGCGCGCGCCGCCGGCCTGCGCACCTCGGTCGACTGCGTGAGCGCCCGGCCCCAGCTCTTCAGTCGGCTGGTCGCTCCCGTCCTCCCGGAGGTGGATATCCTCTTCGCCAACGACTACGAGGCCGAGCAACTCACGGGGCTGCAGCTGGGGCGCGGCGCGAGCCTGGATCGGGATGCGGTGTTGGCTGCAGCCCGGCAACTGCTGGCGCTCGGCGTGCGCGAGTGGGCGCTGATCCACTTTCCCGAGGGCGTCGCCGCCTGCTCCGCCCAGGGTGAATGCCACTGGCAGCCTGCGGTGCGGATGCCGGCGACGGAGATTGTGGGCACCGCTGGTGCCGGGGATGCCCTCGCGGCCGGGATCCTCCTCGGCCTGCACGAGGACTGGCCGCTTCCTCGCTGCCTCGAGCTCGGGGTCTGTGCCGCCGCCGCCTCCCTGCGCGACGGGACCTGCTCCCAAGCCATCGAAAGCGTCGAGGCCTGCCTCGCCCTCGGCCACCGGCACGGATTCCGGACGGATTGAACCAACTCGCCGGCGAGCACTTTTCCCTTCCCCTCCCGGGGGAGGTGTTCTTTTCTCCGAACTCTGTGCGCCCGTCGTGGCGCCCCTCTCCTCTTCTATCCATGAACACCACCATCTCCGCCATCACCGCCCGTGAGATCATCGACTCCCGAGGCAATCCGACCGTCGAGGTCGACGTGCGCCTCGTCGGCGGCGCCCTCGGCCGCGCCGCAGTTCCTTCCGGGGCTTCCACCGGCGAGCACGAGGCCATCGAGCTGCGCGACGGCGACAAGAAGCGTTACCTCGGCAAGGGGACGCAGAAAGCGGTCGCAAACGTGAAGGCGAAGATCGCTCCCGCCCTCATTGGCCACGACGCTTGCGACCAAGTCGGCGTTGACCACGCGATGCTCAAGTTGGACGGCACCGCCACCAAGGCGAAGCTCGCCGCCAACGCGATCCTCGGCGTCTCCCTCGCTACCGCCCACGCCGCGGCCAACGCCCTCGGCCAGCCCCTCTACAAGTACATTGGCGGCCCCAACGCGAAGGTCCTGCCCGTGCCGATGATGAACATTATGAACGGCGGTGCCCACTCGGACGCGCCGATCGACTTCCAGGAGTTCATGATCATGCCGACCGGGGCGCGTTCGTTCTCGGAAGGCCTGCGGATGGGCTGCGAGGTTTTCCACTCCCTCAAGAAGGTCCTCAAGGAAAAGGGCCTCGCCACCGCCGTCGGCGATGAGGGCGGGTTCGCCCCCAAGCTGGAGTCCACCGAGGCGGCGCTCGACGCCATCGCCCTCGCGGTGAAGGGCGCCGGCTACAAGCTCGGCCGTGACATCCACCTCGCCCTCGACGTCGCCGCCTCCGAGTTTTACGTGAAGGAGAAGAAGGCCTACGTCTTCAAGAAGTCCTCCGGCGATGTCCTCTCCGGCGAGGAGATGGTCGAGTTCTACCGTCGCCTCACCGCCAAGTACCCGATCATTTCGATCGAGGACGGCTGCGCCGAGGGTGACTGGGACACTTGGAAGAAGCTCACCGACGCCATCGGCGACCGGGTCCAGCTCGTCGGCGACGATCTCTTCGTCACCAACACCCAGTTCCTCAAGCGGGGCATCGATACCGGCACCGCCAACTCGATTCTGGTGAAGGTGAACCAGATCGGCTCCCTCACTGAGACGCTCGACGCCGTGGAGATGGCCAAGGAGGCCCGCTACACCGCCGTGATCAGCCATCGTTCGGGCGAGACCGAGGATGTAACCATCGCGGACATCGCCGTCGCGACCAACGCCGGCCAGATTAAGACCGGTTCGCTTTGCCGCACGGATCGCGTGGCCAAGTACAATCAGCTCCTCCGCATCGAGGAAGAGCTTGGTGCCAGCGCGATCTACGGCGGCAAGATGCTCAAGGGCCTCTGAGCCCAGGTGCGCAGCGCGGGTCCGGCGAGCTCCGCCGGCCCGCGCCCCGTGCTTGCCCGCAAAGCCCGGCCCGGCCTCGACAGGGGTGCTCTCCGGGCCTAGCTTGAACGATGAAAACGATGAAGGCCCCGGTCGTCCTGTTCCTCCTCGCTACGGTGCCCGTTCTTCCCGGGGCTGAGGAGCCCGCCCCGAAGTCCGCGGCCAAAGAGGCACTGCGCGCCCGGATGGCGGAAGGAGCCCGTACAACGCCCGTTCCCGCAAAGGCGGTCCCCGCACCGGGTGCACCGGTCTCAACCGCACCAACGGCGCCCCCCAGTAGTTCCCCCGCTCCGGCGCCTGCGCCCGCGGCGTCGGCTGCGCCCGAAGCGCCCGCCGTGCTCCCGCAGGTCGAGGTGCGCAAGGGTAAGTTCTCTGAGCGCGACTACCGCCTCGCCCAAGAGCTCAACCAGCAGGAGCAGGCCATCGAGCGGGAGCGTCGCAACCTGAAGTCGACTGAGACCGATCGGGCGCTCAACGACGCGCAAGTCAGTCGGACGCTCTCCATTTTCGGCGGTAATTCGGCCGCCTTTCGCCAAAGGGTCGCCTCCGAGCGGGTCGAGTTGCTCGAGGCGGAAAAGGACCTCATCGAGCAGATCGCCATCGCCCAGCAGCCCGAGGAGAAAAAGGCGCTGCAGCGGCAGCTCGACGAGCTCCGCGCGATGCGTCGCCAGCTCGACCAGAGCCTGAGGTGACCGCGGCGGCCCCGCCCCGGCCGCTACTCAGCCCGCAGCAGGTAGCCGCGCAGGTACTCGCTCTCGGGCATCGTCGCGAGCACCGGGTGATCCGTGGGCTGGTGCGCCCAGTCGACGACCCGGAGGCGCCGCCGGGAATCCGCCGCCACCTCCGCCAGCACGTGCCGGAGCTCAGCATCCTGCATGTGGTGGGAACAAGTGTAGGTCGCCAGCAGGCCTCCAGGGACTAGTCGCTTCACCGCGCGCAGGTTAATCTCCTTGTAGCCGCGCAGGGCACCCTCGAGTGCGGAACGCGACTTCGCGAAGGGCGGCGGATCCAAGATGATCACATCCCACAACGGCTCGATGCCGCGGGCAGGATCATTGAACCAATCAAAGACGTTGGCCGCCTGAAACTCCGCTTTCAGCCCGTTGCGTTCGGCATTGCGCCGCGCCGCCGCGACCGCGTCCTCCGCGCTATCGAGGCCAAGCACCTCCAGCGCACCGGCCCGCGCAGCCTGCAGCGCGAAGGCACCTTGGTTGCAAAAGGCATCGAGCACCCGCGCGCCGGCGCAGTGCCGAGCCACCGCCGCGTGCTGGAAACGCTGGTCCAGATAGAAACCCGTCTTCTGTCCCGCCTGGAGGTCGAGCCAGTACTCCAATCCACCAATCCGCACCCACCGCGCCTCCCAAGGCCGGCCAGAGCGGGTGCGCACCTCCAAGGGCAGGCCCTCAAGTCTCCGAATGGAGGCGTCATTGCGGAAGATCACCTCCGCCGGCCGGAGCAGTTCCGCCAGGAGATCCCCGATCAGCCCCGCGCGCCGCTCCATCGCGAGGGTTTGGAGCTGAACCACCACGGCATCCTCAAACTGGTCCACCACCACGCCAGGCAGATCATCCGACTCGCTCCAGACCAGCCGGCGCGCCGCCTCCGGGGCCCGGCGGGCGATGGCCCGCGTCAGCGCTCCGCGGAGATAGTCCGCATCCAGCGTCACCCGGTCCCGACTCAGCCGGCGCCAGACGATCTGGGACCGGGAGTTATGGATGCCCGTTCCGATGAACCGTCCGGTCCGGTCGCGGCACTCGACCACCTCGCCATCAAACTCAGCCGCGAGCGGCGCCTCCACCTCGTTGGTGAAGACCCACGGATGCCCCTGGAGGGCACGCGGTCGGACGTTCGGACGGAGCTTGAGGAAGGGCGCGGCGGACACGGGGCGGACGATGCGCGGTTCCCCCGGCGGCGCCACTCAAATGCGCTCCAGCCGCAGCTCCAGCGACTCAAACCCGAGCGGCCGGTCGTAACCTGCCTCCCGCTCCACCCGTTCTCGCGCCGCGACCACCGTCACGCGGCCCACGCGTTCGCAGCACAGCCGCAGCAGGGTACGCAGGATAAGGCGGGCGTGCGGCGCCCCGAGGCACAAGTGGGGGCCGAAGCCGAAGGACAGGTGCGGGTTGGGCCGGCGGTCGAGCTTCACTCGCTCCGGCTCCGGGAAGGCCGCGGCATCGAAGTTCGCCGAGGCCCAGCAGAGGGAAACTCGCTCGCTAGGGGCCACCTTGACCCCGTGCACTTCCGCCCCGGCCGGGCACACCCTACCGATGTGAGTCAGCGGCATAAAGACCCGGAAGAACTCCTCCGCCGCGTGCACGATGCGGCGCGGGTCCGCGCGGAGAAACTCGAGGTCTTCCGGCCGCGCGGCCAAGTGCGCGAGCGCACAGCAGAGGGTGTGGATGATGGTGTCGCGTCCGCCCGCGAAGGCTAGGTTGGCGAACCCCATCTGCTCGGCCCGCGTTAACGGCCGCCCCTGAAAGGAACCGGTGGCGAGGGCGCTGAAAAAGTCCGCCCCGGGCCGGAGCGCGGCCTCATCGAACTTCCGCGCCAAG
>CAIOTK010000015.1 GCA_903861185.1 uncultured Opitutia bacterium
CGTCCCCGCTCAGGCGCGGACGAACGGCAGATACCGCGGACGCAGTACTGGGTGCTCCGGCCGCCCGCGCAACGCCAAGAGACGGTTCGCCACCTCCTTGCCCGAGCGCACCGCCGATTCCATCCCGTAGTGGTACGGCCCGGTCGTGTAATCGCCCGCTAGCCAAAGCCCCGGCAACCCCGACCCCGGCGTCCGCGGCACCCGCGACCAGTACCCGGGCCGCGTGCCACAATACGTCCCAGTCAGGCGTAGGACGGTCGCGTCGGCCGGACGAACTCCGCGGCAACCGGGGAAGAACCGCTCCAGATCCGCCACCGCCCGCGCCACCAGCACGTCGTCGGCCAGGCCCGCTACATCGTCCGCCGCGTCGATCAGCACCTGCACGATGCTGCCGGCGTGGTTCAGCCCCGGCCAGCCGCGCCAATGGTCTGCTTTGTCCGCGACGGCGTCGAAAATTGGCCCGTGTCGGGCGTCGCGATTCGAAATGTAGACGTTCCCGTCTGGCAGCACCTTTCGGTCATACCAAAGCGTGAGCGTGACGATCGGGGTCTCCCGGAGATCGCCCAGTCCCGCGAAGGGCGGCTGGTCCCGGCAAGCGGGCGGCACCAGCGCGGGGAGCGCGTGGCCGGGCACCGCAGCGACCACGTGGTCGAAACGGCGGACGGTGCCGTCCCGCAAGCGCACGCCGGGCCCGTCCGCGCCCGCCTCGATCCCGGCTACGGCGCAACCGAGGTGGATCCGGCCGCCGCGCGCGCGGACGAAGGCGGCGAGGGGCTCCACGAGGGCCTCCCCGAGGGGCGCGCCGAAAAACGCGGTGTCGAAGCGGCCGGTGCTCCCGTACATCGTGCGGAGGAACTTGAGGAACGAAGTCGCACCCGCCTCCTCGGGCCGCAGCCCCTGAATGGTCACCGCCGCAAGCCCGAGCTGCCGGGCGAGCGCAGGCGTAGCGCCTTGCGCCGCGAGGAACTCGGCCACCGTCTGGCCGTCGTGCGCCTCCGCCGCCGCATCGTCCATCCGCAGGATCCGGCCAATCAGCCGCGCCAGTTGCCACCGTTCCCCCGGCGTGAGGCCGGGAAACGTCGCCAAGCCACCGAGGGTCTTCAGCACCGACTTACCCGCGAGGAGAGTATCGACGCGGCCGGTTGCGCCGTTGCAAACGTAGTAATTGCCATCGGTCTCCCGCAACGGGAGCGGCTGGCCGATCGCCGCGGCGAGCGCCGCCAAGTTGTGGTACCACGGGAACGCGAGGTGGATCCCGGTCTCGAGCGTCCGTCCCCGCGCGTCGCGCCAAGAGGCGCATTGGCCGCCCGCGAAGGGCGCGGCCTCGAGAACCTCGACGGTGAAATCCCCCGGCGCCGCCAGCAGCAGATGCGCGGCCGTCGAGAGCCCCGCCAGGCCGCCGCCGACGATGCCAACGCGCAGGGGAGATTTTTGGGGGGCCGGGGTGCTCATCGCTCCAGCAACGCTGAGGGCGGCGCCGCCGGACGTCGAGCGGCGAGCCGCGGGAGGCGCCTTCAGGGCACTTCGTAGACCTCGACCAAGACGGAGCCGGTGGGGCTGGGCGCGACGAAGTTTGCCGGCGGCTGAGCCGGGAGGGGCGCGGCGCCCGCCTGCAGCGTGTAGCTGCCGGGGGCGAGTGCGCTGAGCAGGGC
>CAIOTK010000016.1 GCA_903861185.1 uncultured Opitutia bacterium
ATGGGTCACGTGGTGCGTCCCACCTCGCCGGCGGAGGAGGCCTTCGAGCTGCGCGACCGGGAGACCGGGGACGTCAAATGGACCGCGACGCGCGTCGATCTGGTCTTCGGCTCCAACTCGCAGCTGCGGGCGCTGGCGGAGGTCTACGCCGAGTCCGGTGCGCAAGGGAAGTTCGTCCGCGACTTCATCGCCGCCTGGAACAAGGTGATGAACGCGGATCGCTTCGAACTGGCGCGCTGAGAACCGAGCCTCATCCGGCCCCAAAAAAGCCCCGTCCTAGGACGGGGCTTTTAAGTTTCGATCGGGAAACGGTTGGCCGTTTCCCCCACTGGGGCCTCTTCAGGGCTTGGCCGGGCGCGTTGGGGCGCTGAGCGGGGGGCCAGCGGGGGCGGGCGTCGAAGCGGCGGGGGCCGCAGCCTGCAAGGCGCTGAGCTTCCGGTCGATCTCGGCCATCTTGGAGACGAGGGTCTCCTCGACCTTCTTGCGATCGCTGCTGCTCACGATGCTGAGACTCGCGGCGTCCTTCACCACATTGGCCGGCAGGCTGAGCAGGCGCGTGATGATGCCCTGGTCCTTGAACGAGCTGAGGTACAGCGCGGTGATCTCGTGCGAGAGCTTGAGCGCGTCCTGCGCGACGGCCTGCGTCTGCTGGAGGTTGTTATTGAGCTGTTGGTTCTTCGCCAGCTCGGCGGTGAGCACGGAGCCGATCTGCTCTGACACGCGCTCGCTGTAGCGGTTGATCGAGTCGCGGGTCAGGTTCTGGTCGCGGGCCATCTCGGAGAGGATGGGCTGGATGCGCTCGGCCATCCGGCCGGAAACCTTGTCGACCTGCTCGGTCTGCTGGCGTTCGGCCTCCTCCGGAGACTTCGGCAGCGGGTTGAACGGCATCACCTTCTTGGCGATGGCCTCGGCGAGGGCGTTCATCCGGTCCGTGTTTAGCTTCTGAATCTCCTCGTCGGTGCGAAACATATCCGCCTCGCGCTTGGCTACGGCGTCGCGGAGCAGTTTGTTCGTGGTCTCGATCTGCCGGCGGTTTTCCTCGGAGGCGGCCTTGAGCGCATCGTTGGCCTCCCGCAGAGGCGCGAGCTCCGTCTGCTGCTTGAGGGCCATCTGGGAGACAGTCTGCTGGTGCAGCCAGAAGGCGGCGCCGATGACGAGGAGGGCGGTCAAAATGATCGCCGGGATCTGCTCAGTGAATTTCTGCCACATATTCGAGGTCGGTTGAGGTTCGGGAAGGGGATCAGTGTTCATAAGGGCGCGGGTGTTTTCCGGTTGTTTCAGCGACCATCGGGGCCACGGTGGCGGCGATGAGCCTCAACCGGAGCGAACAGCTGCTTTTCGATCATCTGCAAGCGCATAAGGAGGAGAGACAGCATTGGCGGGAAAAGTTGCAGGGCGAGGCGGGAAAAAATCCCGACCCTCACGCGTGGGCCGCCCGGCTGGACGGCGAGCTGCGCCGCTACGCCGCGGAAAGGGCCGCGCTGCGGCCGGGAGAGTTCCAACTTTCGCCGGGTCAGTCGCTTGGGAACGTCAGTATGCGGAATCTGGCCGAGTTGCTCCTGCGCCTGTGGGGTCCGCCAGTGGCGCCGCGTCGTCCGCCGGCGGAAAGCTGAGGAAAAAATGCTTCCGCCGCTGGAACTTCGGAGGGAACGAGGGTACTAATGGCGGCGTATCACTTCCTCCTCCGCTTAGCGGGGGAGGTGTTGGGGTAAGTAAGAAAGCAATGGGCGGACCGCTTAGGGGTAGGCGGTCCGCCCTCTTTCTTTGGCCCCCTTAGGGATCGGTGGCGGTTAGCGCGGAAGGCCGTTCTGGTTCGCTCCGGCGGCGGATTTCCCCGATTCCGGCCGCGACGATCAGGGGTAACTGGAGCGGGGCGGTGACCACGTCCGCGGCGGCGGCGGCTAGCGCGGTGCCGGGATCGGGTTTCATCCCCTTCACCTGAGCGGGAATCCGGACCGCGAGGCTAAAACACCCTGTCGCCGGGAGTGGCAGGCAAACGAACAGCGCTGGGATCACGAGCGCGCGCCAGCGGCGGGGTTGGCGCCCATTCGGTGAATGAGCCGGGCAGGGGGAGGAGGACGGACGAGGGGAGGGCATCGGTTGGGTACGCGCGTCGCTGGCGGGATTGCCAGACGACGCGGGAGCTAGCCTAGCCGTTTCCGGCCGAGCTGTCCCATCGATGCTACCTATGCCCCCATCGGCGTTACCGATGAAGGGGCGGGGTGAAGGAGGGCAGTGGGCCCTGATTTCGGTCGGGGTCGGAATGGCCGAGCCCCGCCGGCTCAGCGGGCGGCCTTCGCCTCGTGGAAGTCCTGCGCGCGGCCAGTGGGGGTCACATACCCGGCGCGCACAGTGAAGTCGCCGAAGCGCTCGCCCGGGGTGCGCTCCGCCGCGTAACGCCGGATGATGGGTCCGAGCAGGCCCAGCAGCTCGGTCTCCGGCACATTCGCCCGGTAGAGGGCGTTCATCCGGCTGCCATCGAAGGCCGCGCCGAGATAGAGGTTGTACTTTCCGGGAGACTTCCCGACCAAGCCGATCTCCGCGAGGAAAGGCCGGCCGCAGCCGTTCGGGCAACCGGTGATGCGCAGGGTAACCGCGTCTCGGGCCAGTCCGGCGGCAGCAAATTCCTGCTCGAGGAGGCTGACTAATTCCGGGAGGTAGCGCTCACTTTCGGCCAAGGCTAGGCCGCAGGTCGGCAAGGCTACGCAGGAGAGGGCGTTGAGCCGCAGGCCGGAAGCATCGTTCGCGGTCGCCAAGCCGTGGCGGGCCAGCAACGCCTCGATGCGCGGCCGGTCCGCCGCGGCCACGTTGGCGATGATCAGATTCTGATTAGCGGTCAGGCGGAGGTCGCCCTTGTGTGCGAGGGCGATCTCCCGCAGCGCGGTCTTGAGGCGATAGCCCGGCTCGTCCTTCACGCGGCCGCTCAAAATGAACAGGGTGAAGTGGCTCCGGCCGTCCTCGCCCGC
>CAIOTK010000017.1 GCA_903861185.1 uncultured Opitutia bacterium
GAGCGTGGGCAAAAATTGCCCGCCCGGTGCCTAGTTCTGGGCAAGGGATGCGCGTCGCGGGGCTTTCTGCACGCCAGTCTTGGCGGGCTGCAACCCTGTCCGCTGGGCTGCGTCAACCCGGTCTGGATCCCTATGCATACCCATCCCCGAGTGTCTTCCCGGTTTGTCCGTCTGGCGGTGTTACCGCTGGTCGTTGCCTCGTTGCTGGCCACCCTTGCTTCTGCTCAGAACACCCCGGGAGCGGGTGACGATCGCCGGCGTCGGGGAGGGGAGGGAGGCGGAGATCGCGGCGGAGACCGGGGCGGCTTTAATCCGCAGGAGATGCAGGCCCGGATGCTCGCCGGCTTGCGCGAGCGGATGGAGGTCAAGGATGACGAGGAGTGGAAGCTAATTTCCGAGCGGATCGCCAAGGTGGCTGAGCTCCGGCGCAGCGCGCCCGGCGGACCGGGAATGATGATGATGGGCCGCGGGCCGGGCGGCGGTGGGGCTCCTGGCGGGCCGGGTCGCGACGAAGGCGGTAGCGGCCGCGGAGGCCCCCGCCCGGGCGGTGGGTCTGCGGAGATGACCGCGCTGGCGAGCGCGCTCCGGGACAAGTTGCCCGATGCCGAGATCAAGTCCCGGCTGGATCGCCTGCGCGACCAGCGCAAGGAGAGCGAGGCGAAGCTCGCCCGCGCCCAGGAGGATTTGCGCGCCGTGCTCACGATGCGCCAAGAGGCAATGGCGGTGATGGCCGGGATGTTGCCCTGATTTCCCGTGGTTGCCGCCCCGACTCCCTCCGCCACCCTGCCCGAGCCGCTGGCCCGGATGGTGGCCGCTTGCCAACTGACTGAGGCGGACGCCCGTGCTTATCTGCGTCAGCCTGGGACGCCGGAAACCGGCGAGGAGGCGGTCCTGCGCTGGGTGGCCCGCGAGTATGGGGTGCCGTTCACCCGGCTGGATGAGTTGGAGCCGGACAAGCAGGTGCTGGCCCTTTTCCCGGCCCGCCTGCTGCTCCGGGATGAGCTGCTGCCGCTGCGGCGGATCGACCATCAAATTGAGGTGGCGACCAGCCGCCTGTTCGACCCGCAGGGCCTCGATGGGCTGAGGGCCCTCACGGGGCTCCGGCTCCGGCCCGTGCTGGCTCCGGCCGAGGCGATTCAGCGGGAGCTGAAGAAGCGGCTCGGGGTGGGCGCCGACACGATCGGGACCCTCGATGAGGAGGGCGGCCTGCAGGTGGTCGATGAGAACGCGGCCGCTGGGACTAACCTAGACGAAGCGGCGGAGGACGCCTCGATCATCCGTTTCGTCAACCAGGTGCTGAAGGACGCCATTGAGCTGCGGGCCTCGGACATCCATCTGGAGCCGTTTGAGGACGAGTTGCGCATCCGTTACCGGATCGACGGCGTGCTGCAGGAGGTGCCGGTGCCGGCGCAGATCAAGAAATTCCAGCCGGCGATCGTCGCCCGGGTGAAGATCCTTAGCCACCTGAACATCGCGGAGAAGCGCCTGCCCCAAGACGGCCGCATCAAGGTGCGCATCGAGGCGGCCGAGGTCGACATTCGTGTCTCCATCATCCCGATGTTGCACGGCGAGGCCGTGGTAATGCGCCTGCTGCGCCAGAATTCGGCCCTGCGGGGCGTCCGCGATCTCGGGATGCACGAGCGCGAGTACAGCTGCCTTCGGCGCGTGCTAGAGTTGCCGCACGGGATTGTCTTGGTCACGGGCCCTACCGGTAGCGGTAAGACCTCGACCCTCTATACCGCCCTGCAGGAGATCAACGATGCGGAGCGGAAGATCGTCACCATCGAGGATCCGATCGAGTATCAGTTGCGGGGGGTGAACCAGATCCAGGTCTCGGAGAAGTCCGGGCTGACCTTCGCCCGCGGGCTGCGGTCGATCCTGCGGCACGATCCCGACGTGATCCTCATTGGTGAAATCCGCGACCAAGAGACCGCCCAGATCGCGGTCCAGGCTTCGCTTACGGGCCACTTGGTCTTTTCGACCCTGCATACCAACGATGCCCCGGGCGCGCTGACGCGCTTGGTGGATATGGGAGTCGAACCCTACTTGGTAGCGTCCTCCTTGGAGGCGGTGCTAGCGCAGCGGCTAGTCCGGTTACTGTGCCCGAAGTGCAAGGCGGTGGATGATTCGCCGGCGGCACGGGCGTACCGCGGGCGCATCGGGATTCCGGACGAGACCCCGATTTACCGGGCGGTCGGGTGCCGCGAGTGCCGCCAGACGGGGTTCCACGGCCGGCAGGCGATCTTCGAGTGGATGGACACCAACAACGAGATCCGGCAGCTGATCCTCCAGAATGCCTCCACGGACGTGATCCGGGACGCGGCGCGGCGGGCGGGAATGACGACCCTTGCGGAGGATGGCCGCCGGCTGGTGCGCGAGGGCCGGACCACGATCGAAGAGATTTTGAGCGTGACGACCGTCCACGAGGAGGATCCCCGCGCGGCGAAGGCGCCGGCGGCATCCTGATCCGACGATGCCCCAGTTCGCCTACAAAGCCCTGCAGCCGGATGGCGTGGCGGTCGAAGGCCTGATCGAGGCCCCGAACCGCCAGGAGGCGTTGCGGTTGGTGGAGGGCCGTGCGTTGCGGCCGATCCGGTTGGGCGAGGCGGCGGGGACGGCGGGCGGCGGCGCCAAGGCGGGGACGGGGGCGGGGCTGGGGCTGCGTTTATCGCTGGGAAGCGGAAACAAGATTTCCGCGCGGACGCTCGAGAACTTCACGCGGCTGCTTTCGAGCCTGCTGGCCGCCGGGGTGCCCTTCAGCCGGGCCCTAGTGATCATCCATCGGGAGGCGGCCGAGCCCGCGGCCAAGGCGAAGTGGAAGGAATTGCACGATCTGGTGATCGACGGGATGCCGTTGTCGGACGCGATGGCGCGTTCCCCCGAGACCTTCCCGCGGGTCTATGTCGCGATGGTCGAGGCGGGGGAGGCGGGTGGATTCCTCGACGTCGTGCTTGCCCAGATCGCGGACTTTCAGTCCCGGGAGAAGGAACTGAAGGGCAAGGTGGCGACGGCGCTGATGTATCCGGCGATCCTGCTGCTGCTGGCCCTCGGGGTGCTCATCTTCCTGCTCGTGTTCTTTATCCCGCGGTTCCAGCTGGTCTTTCAGGGGTTCAATGCGGAGCTCCCCTTGATCACCCGAATAATCGTGGGCGTCAGTGACGCCGTGCGCGGTTACGGGCTGTTTTTAGCGGCCGGGCTGGCGGTGGGGGTCCTTTCTGCGCGGCACTGGTTTCGGTCTCCGCGCGGCCGCCGGGCGTGGGAAGGCTGGATCTTGCGCGTCCCCACGCTGGGTCCGCTGCTGGCCCAGTTCGCGATGGCCCGCTTCTGCCGGATGCTGGGCACCCTGCTGGGCGCGGGCGTGCCCTTGATCAATGCCCTTAACGTCGCGCGGCGCTCGATCGGCAACCAGATCTTGGTCGATGCGGTGTCGGACTCGATTGACCGGGTGAAGGAGGGGAAAGCGCTCGGTAAGAGCCTCGCCCAGAACCGCGCTCTATTCCCGGGAGCGATCGTCGAGATGATCTCCGTGGCTGAGGAGAGTGGCAAACTCGACGCCGAGCTGCTCCGCATCGCCAACACCACCGAGGGCGACCTGGACCGCCAGCTGAAGGCGGTCGTGGCGCTGGCGGAGCCGGTGATGCTCTTCGTCATCGCGGCGCTGATTGGCACCATCTTCATCGGAATGGTGATCCCGATCTTCTCTCTGCAGGACCACATCAAATGACCTTCCCCATGACCTCCCGTCCCCCCCGTGCCCTCCGGGGCGCCCGTCGCGGCGCCTTCACCCTCGTTGAACTGCTGCTGGTCCTCGTGATCCTCGGCATCTTGGCGTCGCTGGTGTTGCCGAAGTTTACCGGCCGTACCGAGCAGGCGCGGATGACCGCGGCGCAGACCCAAATCTCCACCTTCGGTACAGCGCTCGATGCCTTTGAGGTGGACACGGGCAGCTATCCCCGGGGCCAGGATGGGCTCAATCAGCTGGTAGCCGCGCCGGCGGACGTGCCCAACTGGCGCGGGCCCTATCTGAAGAGCGAAATCCCAGCCGACCCCTGGGGCCGGCCCTACCTCTATGAGTTCCCGGGCCGGGTGAACCCCTCGGGCTACGACCTGCGTTCGGTCGGTCCCGATGGTCAGGCGAATACGGCCGACGACATCGTGAACGGCCGCGCGGCCGCGAACTGAGCCGAATGCACGCGGGATGAGCTCCGGCCACCACGATCGCCCTGCCCGTTCCCCGCGGCTTCCCGCGGGGCGGCGCGGCTTTACGTTGGTGGAGCTGATCGTGGTGATGGTGCTCCTGCTGACCGTGGCCTCGGTCGTGGCCCCGCGGATGGCCTCCTTCTTCAAGGGGCGGGCGCTGAGCGGGGAGGCGCAGCGGGTGTTGTCGCTCCTGCACTATGCCCGCAGCCAGGCGGCGGCCGAGGCGGTTCCGGTGATGGTCTGGTTTGATCCCGTGCGTTCGGCGTACGGGGTGGAGCCGGCCCCGGGGTTTGGCGGGCTGGGGGAGGTGCGCCGGCTCGAATTTAGCCTAGAGCCGAGCCTGCGCATCGAGGTGACCATCGCGGGCGAAGCGGTGGTTTCGGAGCAGGACGACGAGCGGCTTGGCCTGAGCGCGGACCGGCCGGCGATCCGCTTCAATCCGGATGGTTTTCCCGATCCCGCGGCGCCGTCGCGGGTGGTGCTACGCCAGGACGACGGGGGCGCGCTGGAGATCGCGCTGACCGCCAACCGGCTCGGTTATGAGATCCGGACGCCCAATGCCCGGCCCTGAACGGCTTTCTGCGCGGCGGGCCTTCACCCTCGTGGAGGTACTCGCCTCCCTGATGCTCATCGCGCTGGTGGTGCCAGTGGCGATGGAGGCGATGTCCGTGGCTAGCCGGGCCGGCGAGCTCGGCCGGCGCAAGGCGGCGGCGGTGCGGGTGGGGGAACGGGTGCTGGGCCAACTGCTGGCCGAGGGCCAGCTCGCGTCCGGCAGCTCCAGTGGTGTCGCGCAGGAGGGGCCGTTTGAATATCCTTGGGCCGTACGAGTGGAGAACTGGCCCGAGGACGCCCTGCAGCAGGCGACGGTGACCGTGACCTTCTCGGTGCGCGGGGCAGCGCAGGAGATCGCCCTCGCCACCCTTCTACCGGCGACGGGCACCGCGGAGAATGCCACCGGAGGGCAGGGCTGATGCGTCGCGGACGTCCAGGCCAGGGCCGCTTTCCGAGGGGCTTCACGCTCCTTGAGCTCTTGATCGGCATCGTGGTCGGGTCGGTCGTCCTGATCGTGATCCAGACCAGCTACTTTGGGGCGTTGCGGTTGCATCAGACCACCCACGCCCGGATCGAGGAGGATCGGCGGGTGCAACGGGCGGTGGGTATCTTGCGCCGGGACTTCGCCGGATTGATGCTCCCGGGCGGCGAGACCTCCCTCGCGCAGGGCCTGCAGACCAGCCCATTCTCCGGTTCAATGGCGGATGCGATAGGCGAGCGGGTGACCCCCGATCTGAGCACGAACACCGGGCGAATTGACGGCTGGACGCCCTTCGCAGATCAGCAGCGCGTCGCGTACTTCTTGGTGCCCTCGGCCACCGGCGGGGCCGGCCGCGATCTGATTCGTGCCGTCACCCGCAACCTCCTTCCGGTACAAGAGGGATTGCCCGAGGAGGAACTGGTGCTGGGCGGCGTGGAGTCGGCGGCGCTAAGCTATTTTGATGGGCTAGGCTGGACCGAGACGTGGGATTCGACGGCGACGGAGACCCTGCCCTCGGCGCTGCGCTTCAGTTTCGTCCTTGCGGGGGAAACGGGCGGCGGGCCGGCGGGGACCTACGAGGTGGTGGTGCCAGTGTTGGTGAAAACCACCGCCTCGCTGGCGCAGGAGGAGGAGGGCGCGCTGCCATGAGCTGCCAACCTTCCCCCGGGAGCGCGCGGCGCCGCGGCTCCGTGATGATCATTGTCCTCTGGGTCTGCCTCGGCCTCGTCGCGCTGGCCGTGTACTTTGCGGACCAGATGTCGGCCGAGCTGCGGGCGGCGAACAACCAAGTGATGGAGACCGAGGCCCGGCAGGCGGCGCTCGCGGGGACGCGGTACGCCGCGTTCGTGCTGAGTCAGTTCGGATTAAACGGCACCGTGCCGCATCCGGACGATTACCGGGCCGACGCCCTCGCGGTCGGGGAGGCGGCTTTTTGGTTCCTCGGGCGCGATCCGGACCAGCGGCCGGGCGATGAACCGATTTTCCGTCTGGTGGACGAGGCCTCCAAGCTCAACCTCAACTCCGCCCCGCGTTCGATGCTGGAGCTGTTGCCGGGGATCACCCCGGAACTGGTCGATGCGATCGTGGCCTGGCGCACCCGCAGCCAGAGCGGGGGCGGGGACAGCACCTATGGCCTGCTCGATCCGCCGCGGTTGAACAAGGGCGCTCCGTTTGAGACCGTCGACGAGTTGCGGCTGGTCTACGGGGCCTCGCTGGACGTCCTGCTCGGTGAGGATGTGAATCGGAACGGCATCCTCGACGAGAACGAGAACGATGGCGAGCAGTCGGCGCCGCGGGACAACGCGGACGGCCTGATTCAACCGGGACTCCTCGAGTATGTGACCGTGTACAGCCGCGAGCCGAACACCCGCCCGGATGGTTCGCGGCGGCTGAACGTCGCGACGGCGCAGTCCCGGCAGTCCCCGGCTTTCCTCCAGGTGCTCGGCCGGCTCGGGGGGGGGCGTGCCCAAGAGATCGTGCGCGCCTTGGGCAGCCAGGAGTTGCGCAGTCCGGCGGAATTGATGGTGGAGGGGCGTTTCACCGCGGAGGAATGGGCCCAGATCCGGGATGAGGTGACGACCAGCTCCGGCTCGACCGTGACCGGGCGGATCAACGTCAATACGGCCGACGAGGTGGTGTTGGGCTGTATTCCGGGTATTGGGCCCGAGAACGCCCCGGCGCTCGTCGCTTACCGGCTGGCGAACCCCGATGCGGTCCGCGGTTCCTTTGCGTGGCTGGCGCAGGTGCTGAGCCGCGGCTCGATCACTCGCGCGGGGCCGTATATCACGGATCGCTCCTACCAGTTCACCGCGGACGTGGTGGCCGTGGCCCGCGGGGGCCGGGGCTATGCCCGGACCCGTACCGTTTTCGACGCGAGTCGATCGACCCCGCGGATCGTCTATCATCAGGATCTCGCGGCCAGCGGCTGGGCCCTCGGCCCTAGCGCCCGGCAACTGCTGCGGGAAACCCGCAATCGCCTATGAGCCACCGCCTGCCCCCTTCCTTCCTCGTCTTGGCCTTCGAGCCGGGCCACCTGCGCGCGGCGCTGGTCCGCCGCGGGAAGTCCGCGCCGCCGGAGGTCCGCGCCTTCAGCGCGCCGCTGACCCTCGACCTTCTGCATCCTGAGCCAGAATTGGTCGGCCGGGAGATCCGCAACCAGTTGGAGGCGGCGGGTGTGGCGGAGCGGCACGTGGTGGTCGCGCTGCCCCCCGCTTGGGTGATGACCCTGCCGGTGGCGTTGCCGCCGGGGTTGGCCGGCGATGATCTGGGCGGCTTCCTGCAACTGGCGGCGGAACGCGGGTTCCCGAGCGCGCCCGAAGAACTGCAGATTGTCCGCTCCGGCTGGGAGGCCGAAGGCGAGCGGCGGGTCACCCTGCTCGCGGTGGCTCGGGCGCAGTTGGACAAGTTGGATCTCGTGTTGCGAGCGGCGGGGCTCCGCCCGGCCGGCTTCACCCTAGCGTTAACGGCGGTGCCCGGGGCACTGGGATCCGCGGCCGAGGGCCAGATCACGCTTTGGCTCGAGGGCGAAGGCGCCGTTTTGCTGGTCGGGCTGCAGGGGGCGGTGGTGGCGTGGCGCGCCTTGGAGGCGACCATTGAGTCGGAAGCGGGCGAGCGGGTGCTGCATTCGGCGGCCCTGCTGCGGGAGCTGCGGATCACGCTGCAGCAGGTACCCGAAGCGGCGCGGCCAGCGCTCCGCCGGCTTGGGCTACAGGGCGATCCTGCCCTCGTGGGAGGGTTCGCGACGGCGGTGGAGGCGTGGGCGAACGACGCGAACCTCAAGGTGGTGGCAGCCGGGCCCGGTCGGGTGCCCGGCGAGGAACTGGTCGAGCGCTTGGCCCTCGCACGGGCCAGCGGGCAGGGTGGGGGCCTTGAGTTCCTGCCGCCGCGACCCAGCCGCTGGGCGCAACTTGCCGCCCGGTACAGTTCCCGGCGCCTCGCGACGGCGGGCGCGGCGGTGGCGGGCCTGCTCCTGCTGGCGGGCCTCGGCTTTGGCTGGCAGGAGTACCAGCTGTGGTCCCTCCGCTCGCGCTGGGAGGCGATGGCACCCGCGGTCAAGGAACTCGAGACCGTCCAGTCCCGGATCCGCGAGTACCGCTCCTGGTATGACACCTCGTTCCGGAACCTCTCGATCCTGCGCAAGGTGACCGAATGCTTCCCGGAGACCGGCGCCGTCACCGCCAAGTCCTTCGAGATCAACGGTCAGAGCAACGTGAGCGTCTCCGGGACTGCCCGCGACAACGCGTCGCTGCTCCGCACGCAGGACCTGCTCCGCCAGTCGCGGGAGGTGCAGGCGGTCAAGATCGAGCAGATCCGGGGCAAGACCCCGGCCCAGTTCACCTTCAACTTTCGCTGGAACGGAGCCCCCACGCCATGAGTAAACCTCCCTTGGATCGACAACGCTGGCTGCTGATCCTGACCGGCGTCGCGCTGGCCCTGTTGCTGCTGGATAGCCTCGTGCTCAGCCCGCTGACCGGTGCCTGGCAGGCGCGGAGCGCCGAGATTGCGCGCTTACGCAAACTGGTTGCCGAGGGCGAATCGACGGCTGCCCGGGGCGAGCGGACGCGCGGGCTCTGGCAGGAAATGCAGGGTCAGGCGCTGCCCAAGGATCCGGCCAAGGCGGAGCAGGACTTGCTGACCGCCTTCGACCGCTGGGGCCGCGCTGGCGGGGTGGAGGTGGCCTCGATCAAACCGCAATGGAAGCGCGGTCAGACCAGCCAGTATTCGCTGCTGGAATGCCGGGTGGACGTGACGGGGACGCTGCCCGCCCTCGTGCGGTTCCTGCACGAAGTGGAGAAGTCTCCGCTCGCGCTGCGGATCGACTCGCTGGAGCTCAACGCGCGGGATGAGTCCGGGGGTAAACTCTCCCTCGGTCTGTTGGTGAGTGGGCTGCGGCTGGTGCCGCTGGAGGGCCGGCGATGAACCGTGCTTCGCTCTTCCCCTTGTTGGCCGCGCTGACCGTGGCCGTGCCGGCCGCGGAACGCCGGCGGGCCTCCGAGGGCGCCCCCGCCCCCACTGGCGCCCCCGCGGCGGCCCTGACCGCGCCCGCCGGCAGCCTCGAGGCCTTCGCCCTCGTCACGGAGCGCAACATCTTTAACCCGAACCGCACCGCGCGGACCCGGGCGGCGCCCGAAGAGAAGCCCGTGCGCACCGAGGAAGTCGCCTTGGTGGGGGTGGTCGGCTTCGGCGCGGCAACCTCAGCCGTGTTCCATAGCGATGATCCCCGCCTCAAGGGCGAGGCGGCCGCCGGGGGCCGGCTGGGCGAGTTCACCTTGGTCGCGGTTTCCCCCTCGGCCGTGGAGCTCCGCGCCGGTGAACGAACCTACACCCTTGCGGTAGCGCAGCGCCTGACGCGGGTGGAGGGGGGCGAATGGACCGCCTCCGCCTCCCCCGTCCCGGAGGCCCGCTCCCGGTCCGAATCCGCCCCCGTAGAGGTGCCGGCCAACGCCTCCGAAGTCCTCAAACGCCTGATGAAGCAACGCGAGAAACAGCTTAAAGAATGAACACCCAGCCCATCCTGCCCCTGCTCCTCACCCTGACCCTTGCGGGCGGAGCCCTCGTGCGCGCCCAAGCCCCGGCCGCTGCCGCTCCGGACGCGCCGCCCGCCCCGGAATCCGCGCCTGCGGCGACTGAGCGCCCCGCCCGCGACACCTCCGCCGGCCTGCGGTTCAACTTCCGCGGCGCCCCGCTGGAGACGGTTCTGAATTACCTCAGCGAGGCTGCCGGCTTCGTGATCGTCCTGGAGACCCCGGTGCGGGGCACCATCGATATGTGGAGCGCCCAGCCCGTCTCGCGCCCCGAGGCGGTGCAATTGCTCAACCTAGCGATCAACAAGAGCGGGTACACGGCCACCCTGAAGGGGCGGACCCTCGTGGTGAGTTCCAAGGAGGAGGCGCGCAAGCGGGCCATCCCGATCCGGACCGGCAATGATCCCCGCCAGATCCCGGACAATGCCGAGCTGGTGATGCAGATTATCCCGCTGGAGCGGATCGATGCCACCCAGGCGGCGACGGACCTCGCCACGCTCCTGCCCAATTCCGCGACCATCACGGCAAATGTGGACAGCAATTCACTCGTGGTGACGGATACCCAGAGCAACGTCCGGCACATCGTCGAGTTGCTGGCCGCGCTCGACGGTTCCGCGGGCTCCGTCGCCTCGATGCGGGTTTTCCAGCTGAAGAATTCCGATCCGCAGGAAATGGCGGCGCTCATCAATAATATCTTCGGGGGCGGCCAGTCCGGCGCCCGCTCCGGCACGTCGCAGATGCCCGGTTTCGGGGGCTTCCCCGGCTTTGGCGGTGGTCCCGGGGCGGCCATCGCCGCGATGGCCGCGGCGCGCGGCTCCGGTGGACCCGGCGGCCGAGGCTCTAGTGCCTCGTCCAGCCGTGGGTCACGCTCGAGCGGCGGTTCGTCCCGTGGCACGCCCGTGGTGGCGGTGGCCGATCCGCGCACCTATTCGGTGATCGTGAGCGCCTCGAAGGAAACCCTTGAGGACGTCGATGGGATCGTGCGCCAGCTCGATGCGAGCACCGCCCGCAAGCAGAAGGTGTTCGTGTACTCCCTAGAGCACGGTGACGTGAAGCAGGTCGAGAGCGTGCTCCGCAACCTGTTCCAAGGAAGTAATGTACGCACCACCGGGTCACAGGAGGTGGATCCGCTCTCCACCCGAGCCTCCGCCAACTCCCAAGCGACCGGCTCCAACATCACGCTCGGCACCCGCGGGGTCCGCTAAACCCTCCGCCCCTCCCCGCCATGAAATTCCCTTTCCTGCTCTCGACCGGCCTCGCGCTGGCCCTCTCCGGACTCGTTCACGCCGCTCAGGCCCCGAGCACCGGAGGCAATCGGCCCGCGACTTCCAGTGCGGCCCGCCCCTCCACGATGTCGAACTCCACTTCCCGCGCCACCACCGGCGGCGGGGGCGGCGGCGCTTCGGCCGGCTCCACCCGGCAGTATACGAATTCCACCATGGTGGGCGAAGCGACGATCACCAGCGACCTCCAGACCCGGCGCCTCATCGTCGTCACAGATGACGAGACCAACGAGAACATCCGCACCATCATCGCCAGCCTCGACCAGCCCAAGCCTCAGGTCTTGATCAACGTGGTCTTCGTGCAGGTGACGCACGACAAGGGGGTCGACCTCGGGGCGGAAGGAGTCTTCAACGGGACGCTCGCCGTGAAGGGCGAGCCCCGCGGCATCGCCACCACCCGCTTCGGCGTGGCCGATGCGCTCGCCGATGGCACCCAATACGGTGCCTTCTACCGCATTTTGGGCCAGGACGTCACCGCCACGCTCCGCGCTCTATCCGCGGTGACCAAGACCGAGATCCTCTCCCGCCCCTCGGTCCTCACCCGCAATAACCAGCAGGCCACCATTATGGTCGGCCAGTCGGTACCGATCATCACCAACTCGCGGGTCAGCGACCAGACCAACACCACCATCAATACGGTCCAGTATCAGGACGTGGGTATCATCCTGCGCGTGACCCCGTTCATTACCCAGGAGGGACTGGTCGAGATGATCGTCTCGCCCGAGATCTCCTCGCTCAGTGCTACTAGCATCCCCATCGGCAACAACGTTAGCTCGCCGGTCATCGACAAACGCTCGGCGGACACCGTGGTCGTCACGCCCAGCGACCGAACGATCGTGATCGGCGGCCTGATCTCCTCGCAGTTGGGTGACCGCGACAGCAAGGTTCCGCTGCTCGGGGACATCCCATTGGTGGGGCTCGCCTTCAAGCGGAAGCAGAAGACGGACGTGAAGACGGAGCTGCTGATCTTCCTGACCCCGCACGTGATCCGCACGCCGGAGGACTTGTCCACGACGACCGAGCGCGAGCGCGCCAAGCTGGAACTGTCCGGGAAAGCCTTCGAGGAGCACGGGCTGGAGAAGGCGCTGGGACGTCCGGCGCCGGCCCTAGGCCGCTGAGCCGGGGCTTGGCAGCGGGGCGGATCCGGGCGATTCTCCGGTTCCACCCCGATGCCCGCCCGGCTCTTTAACCGCCGTTTCGGCCTGCTCGCCGCCCTCTGCGCCGGCGTAGTGGGGCTCTTTGGCTGGCAGTGGGGGGAACACCGGCGTTTCGAGGCCGCCGCCTCCCTAGCGCTGGTTAACCGCGGTCGCGACATCACTTCCACCCTCGGCATCATCGTCCGGTCGCAGCGTCGCTTCGGCCTGCTGGTGGCCCGCGAGCGCATCGAGTCCACCCTGCAGGCGCTCATTCATCCCGGGGATCTCGAGGGGCTCGCCCTGCTCGGACCCACCGGAGAGACGATCGCCAGTGCGGGCCGCCCGATCGATCTTTCCCCGGAATCGTTGCGGGCGCGCGGCGTGCATTGGCGCGCGCAGGAGTTGGTGCTCCTCAACCTGATGGATTTGGGCCAGGCGGGCGGTACGGGCGAGGAGCGGCCGCTGCCGGCGGCCGTGGTGGTCAGCGGGCAGCGGATGCCGAAGGCCGCGCGGACACCTGCGGCCCGGCCCAACGGTGAAGGTGGGACCACCGCCGTGCCCCGGTTCCAATTTGGCCGGCCGGCCTGGATGGATCAGGGCGAATACGAGGCCCTGCTCCGCACGCAGGGCGTCCACAGCCTCGTCATCACGCTGTCTACCGCCGAGCTGCACCGGGCGGTGCGGGGTGACTTCCTGCTCCGGGCCCTCGTGGGCGCGATGGGGCTGGGGGTCGCGATCGTCTCCGGTTTGGCGTGGCGCAACCGGAGCCGCAACGACGAGTTGCAGGTGCGGCTGCTGAAGGCGGGGGAGATGAACGGGCACCTGGCGCAGATGAACCTCGCCGCCGCTGGCCTCGCGCACGAGACGCGCAATCCGCTCAACCTCATTCGCGGTCACGCGCAGCTGGTTTCGATGGACCCCGCTGCCGACCCGCGCTGGCGCGCCCACGCCGCCGCGATCTTGGAGGAGGCCGACCGGGTCACGGTCCAGCTGAATCAGTTCATCGATTACGCCAAACCCCGGCAGCCGGTCATTGGTCCGGTCGACCTCGCGGCCTTGGCCGCAGACGTGGGCCGCACGCTGGGTCCCGACCTCGAGGAGAAGCGGGTCGCTCTACTCCTGCCCTCAGCACCGGTCCGGGTGGCCGCTGACGAGGCGCTGCTGCGGCAGGCCTTGTTCAACTTGGTGCTCAATGCGATCCAGGCCGTCGAGGCGGGGGGAAGGGTGGAGGTCGCGGCCACCTCCGGTCCCGGGGGCGAGGTTACCTTGGAAGTGCGGGATGACGGCCGCGGCGTGGCTGAGGCGGACCGCGAGGAGATCTTCAAACCGTATGTCACCCAGCGGAAGGACGGCGTCGGTCTCGGTCTGGCGGTAGTCCGCCAGATTGCCCTGGCGCACGGGTGGGAAATTACCTGCGGGGCCCATCAACCGCGGGGCGCCGTGTTCCGGATGGCGCCGCTGAGGCCCTCGTCCGCCGTATGAGACCCGAGGCCGAGAACCCCCGGATCCTGATTGTTGACGATGACCCCGACCAGCGGGACCTGCTGGAGACGTTCCTGCGCCGGCAGGGCTTTCGCACCCGGGGCGCGGAGTCCGGCGCGGCGGCCTTGGACCTGCTGGGGCGCGAACCGTACGCCCTGATGATCACGGACGTCCGGATGCCCGGGATGTCGGGTCTGGAGGCGCTCCGGCGGGTGCGGGAACAGCACCCCCGGCTACCGGTGTTGCTGGTCACGGCCTTCGCCGATGTCCGGAGCGCCGTAGCGGCGATGCGGGACGGGGCCCTGAACTATCTGGCCAAGCCGATCGACCTCGATGAGTTGATGGCTTCGGTGCGGTTGGCGGTACAGGGGGGCGCGCCGGTCCCCACGGACGTGGCGGTGCCGCCCTTGCCGGCGGATGTCGTGGTGGTGAGCCCGTTGCTGCGCGCGGTGTGCCGGGATGCCGCGGCGATCGCCGGGTCCGATTCCCGCGCTTTGTTGTCGGGGGAAAGCGGGGTGGGGAAGGAGGTGGTGGCCGCGTTGATTCACCGCTGGAGCACCCGGGCAGGCGGCCCGTTGGTCAAGGTGGGCTGCGTCGCGGTGCCGGAGGCCCAGTTGGAGGCCGAGTTGTTCGGGCAGGAGCTCCCCGGGGGCTTGGTGCGCACCGGCAGGCTGGAGCAGGCCGAGGCGGGCAGTCTGTTTTTGGACGAGATCGCGGAGTTGCCGGCGGCCCTCCAGAGCCGACTCCTGCGTCTCTTGAACGAAGGGGTGTTCCGCCGGGTGGGCGGGACGCGGGACGTCCGGTCCCGCGCGCGATTGCTCGTGGCGACCAGCCGAGATTTGGCGGCTGAGCTCGCGGCGGGCCGCTTCCGAGAGGACCTTTACTACCGGCTCAGTGGGATGGAAATCCACGTGCCCCCGCTGCGGGAGCGCCCGGAGGACATCCTCCCGCTGGCGAGCCACTTCAGTGCCCTGTTCTCGCGCCAGCAGCCCCGGTT
This sequence comes from uncultured Opitutia bacterium, assembly GCA_903861185.1. Taxonomy (GTDB): domain Bacteria; phylum Verrucomicrobiota; class Verrucomicrobiia; order Opitutales; family Opitutaceae; genus ER46. The sequence continues at coordinate 14,655 of CAIOTK010000017.1, forward strand.
CTCCTCCTCGGTGGCGGCGGCCCTCCAAGCTTACCCGTGGCCGGGCAACGTTCGGGAACTGCGCAACGCGATGGAGCGCGCCGCCCTGCTTTCTCGCGGCGAGATCGTCCTGCCCGAGCACCTGCCGGCCCGGATCCTAGCGGCGGCTGCGCCCGCCGGGGAGGCTCCGCGCGACCTACAGCGGCTGGAAGAGATCGAGCGGGAGGCGATTCTGCGGACGCTCCGGAAAAACCGTTTTAACCGCACCGAGACGGCCCGCGAGCTGGCGATCAGCCGCCGGGCGCTGACGTACAAGCTCCAGCGCTTGCGCGCCGAAGGGGTGCTCGTCGATCCGTGATCGTCCCGCCGGCGCCGGCCCGGCGGCGGCCGGGCAACGCCGGTTCAGCCCGGGGCGGGCCCGCCGATGGGGCCGACGTGCGCCAGTTCAAGCACCACGCGGCCGGCGGCCCGCGACGCGGGGAGCGCCACCGTGAAGACGGCCTCCCAGTCGTTGAGCCCCTCGGGGTCCACGAGCGTCTGCGCGACGGTCCAGGGTTCGTCGCTGCCGGGTTGGCCCCCTGCGGTCCAGTGGGTGTGCTGGGCGGAGCGCCCCTCAGGATCCAGCCGTAAGCGGCCGCGCGCCTCCAAGTAGGGGAGGAAGGTCTGTTCGACTCGGCGGGCCGGTGAGGGCCCCGGAGCGTCGCCCGCTGGCCCCGCGGCAGCATCCGCGCCCAAGCGTTGCGCTGCCCCCTCCCAGTCCCGCAGCGCCACATCCTGGAGCACCCCAAGGAGCGCCGCGCGAACCAGTCGACGGAAGCTGGGCCGGTCCCGGGTGACGTCTGGTCGGCCGGAACGCGCGGGCGCCGCCGGTTCACGATCGTCTCGTGGTGCCGCAGCGGCGGGGTTCACTAGGAGTTCCCACTCTTCCAGCAGGCTGGAGTCCACGCCCCGGATCAGTTCGCCCAGATAGTCCTCCACCTCCCGCACCGCCTCCGTCTTGGCGGTGTCGGGCACCGTCTGGGCGAGGACCTTCCACACCTGCGCGAGGTGGCGGAGCAGCACGCCCTCGACCCGATGCAGCTCGTACTCGCGCACGTAGGCGGCGAACGAGAGGTAGCGCTCGTACATCTCCCGTGCGATCGACTTGGGCCGGACATTCTCCTGCTCGACCCACGGGTGCTGGGCGGCGAAGGCGTTGAAAGTCTCGTAAAGGAACTCGCGCAGGGGCTTCGGGTGTTCGATCTCCTCCAGCCGCTCCATTCGTTCCTCGTAGGGCACACCGGCGGCGCGGAGTTCCTCAAGCTTGGCCGACTTCTGCCGGTCCACCTGGCGCCGGAGGATCGCGTCCGGATCCTCGACGATGGCCTCGCAGAGCGTGAGGAGGTTGAGGGCGTGGTCGGGGTCCTCCGGATCGAGGCGGGGCAGGGTGTCGATCAGGTAGAGGGAGAGCGCCTGATGGAGGGAGAAATCGTCCTGCAGCTCGACGTTGACCTGGAGCTTGGGGCCGCTGCCGCCGCGCGGGCGAGGGGCGACGATGCCGCGTTCCACCAGGGCGCGGAAGAGCTGCCACGCCCGTTTGCGGAGGAGGCGCTGGCGGTGCGGGGTCTCGTGGCACTCGCGCAGCAGGCGCTGGAGGTCGCGGCAGCCGTCCCCCGGCCGCGAGAGCATCAGGAGGAGCATCCCGTGGGACACCTCGAAGCGGGAGACCAGCGCCTCGGGCGGGGCCGTGCGCAGGCGTTCCAGCGTGCGTTCGTCCCAGGCGATCGTGCCCTCCGGGGCGCGCTGTTTGGGGGGCGCCCGGCGGCCGGGGCTGGCGGCGGCCTTCTCCTCGGCCCGGCGGTTCTCGATCACGTGGGGCGGGGCCTGCACGACCACGAAGCCACGGTCGTCGTAGCCCTTGCGCCCGGCCCGTCCGGAAATCTGGCGGAAGTCGCGCACGGTGAGCACCGCCGCCTTCTTGCCGTCGTACTTCCACAGCTGGGTGAAGAGCACGGTACGGATGGGAACGTTGATCCCCACGCCGAGGGTGTCGGTACCGCAGATGACCTTGAGCAGGCCCTGCTGGGCCAGCTTCTCGACGAGCAGGCGATACTTCGGGAGGAGTCCGGCGTGGTGGACCCCGATCCCGTGGCGCAGCCAGCGCTGCACCTCGCGGCCGTGCGGGCTGTTGAAGCGGGCTGACTCGAGCGCGGTCTGCAGGGCGGCCTTTTCCTCCCGCGAGCAGACGTTGAGGCTCATCA
>CAIOTK010000018.1 GCA_903861185.1 uncultured Opitutia bacterium
GCCGAGCAGCGGCTCGTGGTTCATCACCCCGCTCGCGGAATATTGCAGGACTGGCTCGATGCCCTGCGCGCGCCCGGCGCGGAGCACCCCGGCCTCGGCGGCGTCCATCGTTCCGTGGAAGATGCTGCCCGCCACGCCCACGTTCTCGGGGTACTTGGGGTGCGGGTACGGGAGGGAGTAGCCGCGAACCAGCAGCGAGGGCGCCTCGTAGGTGACGTGCGGGCCCATCCCGGCCTTGATGTGGTCGTGCTCCATCTTGAACGGCTCGAGCCGGAGGATCACGTCGAAGTCCGGATTGAGCGGCTCCGCCGCCGCGCGCAGGTTCCCGAGGAAGCGGCTGATGCTCTGGCCCGACGCCTCGGCCACCTTGTCGTGGTTGCGCCACTCGCGGATGAGGTAGGGTCCGCCGTTGCGGCCGACGTAGAGCGAGGCCGAGTGCTCGAAGCCCGCGCCGCTGTCGTTCGTCCACAGCGACATATAGGAAAGGTCGGGGACCTGCCGGATCAGCGCCTGTAACGCCTCGCGGAAATGGCGCTGGGTGATCGGGTGGTCCTGCGCGAGGGTGTAGCGCGGCAGGCGGGAGCGGAACGGATGGTCGACGCGGGCGCCACGCAGGGTCGGGTACTTCTGAAAAAAGCGCTCAGGGAACGTGCGCGGTTCGAACATGCAGACCCCGGGTAGCAGCCCGTATCGCCGGCCCACCGCGGCGAGCTTGCGCAGGTGCTCGAGGTTCGCGTCGAGGTACATCGCGGGCCAGAGGCCCTTGGTCAGCTCCGTCGCCACGAAGTGGTTGAAGCCCGGCTGGTAGGAGTAGAACTGCGGGTAATACTCGTGGGCGACGAGATCCTCGTGGGGGAAGTGCGCCTGCAGTCCGTTCACCTCGCAGTGGGTGAAGCCTGCTTCCGCCAGCGCGGCCACGTACTGTTCGGGGTCGAACCCGCGCGCGGAGCGCCAGTACTGCGTGTAACAGGCGTCCCAGTGCGGTCGGTGCCACGGGAACGAGGCCGGCAGGAACACGCCCTCCGCCAGCCGCTCCCGGGTGAAGTCGCCGATCCCCCGCGCGAGCAGGCGCACGGCCGAGAAGAGAAACGCCCCGTGCGTTGCCACGATCTCGCCCGTCCCGTCCTCCGCGCACCGCAGCCAGATCCACCCCTCCTGCTGCGTAGCTCCGGCCGGCAGGCGCGCGGCGGAGTGCCAGCCCCGTGAAGCGAGCGCGACCGCCAGCCCGCCTCCGGGCGCGGCTGCCGCGGCCGGGGTCAGCCCCGCGAAGCGCGCCAGCTCGGTGGCGGCGGCGACTTCGCCGGGGGAGGGGGAGGCGGGATGCAGGACCGCGCGAAAGGAGGGCAGTCGGACGTCAGGCATGAGGGTGACGCGTAGGGTTCGCGCGTCGCCCGGCGAGTCAAAATGAACTTTCCTGAAAATTTCAGCCGGCGCTTGCGCCGCGGGCCGGCGTCGCGAGCAGTCGCTGAGTCAGGAAGGCGGTCTGGACGCGGCTCACCTCGCGCAGGCCGCGCTGGGCGAGGGTGATGAGGCTGGCGAGCTGTTCCGGGGAGAAGGTCGCCTCCTCGCCGGAACCCTGGACCTCCACGAACTGGCCGCGGCCCGTGGCGACCACGTTGAAGTCCACGGCGGCGTCTTTGTCTTCGAGGTAGGCGAGGTCGAGTACCTCTTGGCCGGCGCAGAGGCCGACGCTCACGGCGGCGACAGAGTCGGTGAGGGGGTTTTCGGCGAGGCGCTTCTCGTCGAGCAAGCGCTGCACGGCGAGGCGGGCGGCGACGTAGGCGCCGGTGATGGCGGCGGTGCGGGTGCCGCCGTCGGCCTGGAGGACATCGCAGTCTAGCCAGAGCGTGTTGGCGCCGAGTTTCCCGAGGTCGACGACAGCGCGGAGGGAGCGGCCGATGAGCCGCTGGATCTCCACGGTACGGCCGTCGAGCTTGCCGCGGGAGATGTCGCGCGCCTTCCGCTCGTGGGTCGAGTAGGGGAGCATCGAGTATTCGGCGGTGAGCCAGCCACCGGGCACCTTCTGCTGCTTCATCCAGAGGGGTACGCCCGGCTCGATGGTGGCGGCGCAGATGACGCGCGTCTGGCCGAAGCTGACGAGGACGGAGCCCGTGGCGTGCGGGGCGAAGTCGGCGGTGAAGGAGATGGCGCGCAGCTGGTCGGCGGCGCGGCCGTCGGGACGGGCGGGAGGGTTGGGCATCGCCGGGGACGGTAGGCGGGCGGGCGGGGCCGGCGAGCCCCGAGTGCGGGCGGCGCGGACGGCTCAGGCTCCGTCGCGAGGGCGGACGACAGGCTTGATGCGGGTGGGGGCGGGCTGCCGAGCCTGGTCGCGCATGAACGCGATCAGGCGGTCGTTAAAATCCTTCGCGGGGTCGTGCCCCATCAGTTTCAGCGCGTGGGTGAGGGCGGCGACCTCGACCAGCCGGGCGATGTCGCGGCCGGGGCGCACGTAGAGCTCGATGTGGGCGACGTCCATCCCGAGTACGCGGTAATGATTCACCTCCAGCCCGGTGCGCTCCTCGATCACTTCGGGTGTCCACTCGCGGAGGGTGACGACGAGGTCGATGCGTTTCTCGCGGCGGACGGACTTCACGCCGAACATTTCCGCGATGTTAATGATGCCGATGCCGCGGCACTCCATGTAGCCGCGGTTGAGCGGGCGGCTGGAGGCCATTAGCTCGCGCTCGTCGAGGAGCCGGATGATCGTGAGGTCGTCGGCGACCAGCGAGTGGCCGCGCTCGATCAGGGCGAGGGCACACTCGCTCTTGCCGATGCCGGAGTCGCCCCGGAGCATCACGCCGATGCCGCGGACGTCGAGGGTCGTGGCGTGCTCCGAGCCCTGGGGCGCGAACTCGTTGTCGACCGCGAGGGTGGCGAGATTGACCCAATTCTTCGTGATGATGGGGCTGCGCAGGAGCGGCAGCTTCATCCGGGCGGCGACGCTGCGGAGCGCGGGGGTCGGTTGGTAGTTCCGGGTGAGGACGAGGCAGGGGATGCCGCGGCGGACCATCTGCTCGAGCACCTCCACCTGGCGGGGGTGCGAGAGGGTCTTCAAGTAAGTCATCTCCGCCGCGCCGAACATCTGGATGCGTTTGTGCGCGAAATACTTGAAAAACCCGGTCAGGGCGAGGGCCGGCCGGTTGACGGTCCCTTCGAGGATGAGCCGGTGGAGGCCCTCGGCGCCCACCAGCAGCTCGAGCTTCAGCTTCTCGCGGTACGTCTCGAAGAAGTGGGCGACGGTGATCCCGTGGACGGATTTCTGCATGGGGGGACTCAGAGGTTGAAGCCTTCGCCGAGGTAGAACTTCCGCGCCTGGGCGTCGTGGATCAGGAAGTCGCCCGTGCCCTCGGTGAGCACGCGGCCCTCGTGGATGAGGTAAGCGCGGTCCACGATGCGGAGCGTCTCCCGCACGTTGTGGTCGGTGATGACCACGCCTATGCCGCGGTCGCGCAGTTGCAGGATGATCTTCTGCACCTCGGCAACGGAGATCGGGTCGATGGCCGCGAAGGGCTCGTCCATCAGCAGAAACTGCGGCCGGGACACGAGGGCGCGGGCGATCTCGAGGCGGCGGCGCTCGCCGCCGGAAAGCGTGAACGCCTTCTGCTGGGCCACAGGCCCGAGGTGTAGCTCGTCGAGATGGGCCTGGACGGCCGCGGCGCGTTCGCGGCGGGGGATCCCGACGGCCTCGACGATCGCTAGGATGTTCTCCTCGACCGTGAGCTTGCGGAACACCGAGGCCTCCTGCGGCAGGTAACCCAGCCCGTGGCGGGCGCGTTCGTGCATCCGCAGCCGCGTGAGATCTAACCCGCCGAGGCGCACCGTGCCGCGAGTCGGCGGGATCAGCCCCACCATCATATAGAACGTGGTGGTCTTGCCGGCGCCGTTGGGCCCGAGCAGGCCGACGACCTCTCCGGCGCGGAAGCGCAGGCTCACGCCATTGACCACGTTGCGGGGACCGAAGGCCTTGACGAGGCCCTCCGTCGCGAGTTCGACGGGAGCGTTCATCGGGAGGGCGGCTCGGCAGGCGTGGGCGCGTTGGCGGGGGCAGGGCGTCGCTCGGGGACTTTGTCGTAACCGAGATCCTTCAAGGCTGGCAGGACCGTGCGCGGCCGCTCCGCACCCTCGCCGCGGATCACCGCGCGTCGCTCGCCGCGCAGCAGCTCCATCCGCGGGCCGCGCTGCTCCCAGCCGTCCTTCAAGCTGCGGACCACCGGGTTGCCGGTCAGGATCACGCGGTCGTCGTCCGGGAACACTTCGGCGCGGTCGGCCGTCGCCTCGCGGTCGTCCTGGACGAGGCGCACGTTGCCCGAGGCTACGAGAGACTTGAGTTTCTCCTGGCGGCCGACGAGCGCGGCCGGGTCGCCGGTGCGGCGGGCAACGACTACGAGGTGGTCGCAGGTGAGCACGAGGTTGGTGGCGGTGATGCGCACGCCGCGGCTGTAGGTGAAGGTGGTCTCCTTCTCGGTGCTGAAGAGCTCGAGCGCCCCGCTCTCGATGGTCGTTGGCGGCAGCGACGCGGCTGCGGGGGCCGGGGTCGCCGGCGCGGCAGGGGCGGCGCCGGGCAGGCGAGGGCCGAGGACGAGAAGGAGGCAGGCGAGGCCGCGGCGGAGTTTCATCGCAGGATATCGGTGATCCGGGCGCGGAACGTGACGCGCACGTCGCCCTCCAGCGAAACCTTTTTCGCCGCGTGGTCGTAGGCCCACCGGGTGCCTGTCACTTCCACGTCGTCCTGAATGAACCGGACGGTTTGTTCCCCCCGGGCGGTGTGATCCTGCGGCGAGAAGATGGCGCGCGGGCTCAGCAGAATGCTGTCCACTGCGGCGCGAGCGTCCCCGGTGAAGGTGGTGATCATCAGGTTCGTGATCGCGACGCGGCCCTCGACCGGGCGCACTTCGGTGCCCTGCAGCTTCATCAGCCGGTGGCCATCCTTGTCGCTGAAGATGGGCAGTACCCAGTTGACGGCGGGGGAATTGGGCAGCGCAGGTCCCGCGGCTGCGGTGGTGGCGGCGGGCGGCGCGATGCGCGGGGCGGGCGAGGGTTCCCCGGCGGTGAGGAGGCCTACGAGGGGCAGCAAGCCGGCGCGGCGCAGCTTCATCGGGCTCGGGGCGCGGGGGTGCGCCGTGGGCGGCTCGCGGGACGCTCGGTCCGGGCCGCCAAGATCAGCTCGCAGACTTCACGGACTGCGCCGTGGCCGGCGGGCCGCGCCGGGACGAAGGCAGCAGCGGCAAGGGCAGCCGGCATCGCGGTCGCGGGTGCGATGCCAATCCCGGCCCAGCGGAGCGCCTCCACATCGATCTCGTCGTCGCCCATATAGGCGCAGTCTGCCGCCGTCAGCCCCAGACGGCCTGCCAGGTCCGCCAAGACCGTACGCTTATCCAGCCGGCCTTGGAATAAATGCGGGATTCGAAGTTCGCGCGCGCGCCGCGTGGTGGCCTCCGAGGCCCGGCCGCTGATCCACGCAGTGGTTACGCCCGCCCGTTCCAGTAATCGTAGGCCGTGGCCGTCGAGGATGGAGAACGACTTGCCCTCGCCACCGTCCGCGAGGATCAGCACGGTTCCGTCGGTCAGCACGCCGTCGACGTCCATCGCGAAGAGGCGGACGCGGGACCAGTCGGGGCGGGAGCGGCGGCGGGGCATCGGTGGCGGGGAGTCAACCGACCCAAGCGGTGAGACGCTCGATGACGGAGTCGCGACCGGGGCGGAAGGCCTGCTCCAGCTCGGGCGCGAAGGGCACCGGCAGGTCGAGAGCGGCGAGGCGGAGCGGCGGGGCTTTGAGCGCGCGGAAATCTTCCTCGACGAGGCGCGCGACCAGTTCCGCACCGAAGCCGTGCGTGCGGCGGCCCTCGTGCAGCACGACGAGGCGGCCGGTGCGGGCGAGGGAGGTCCGGATGGTCTCCAGCCGCAGCGGCGCGAGCGCGCGCAGGTCGAAGATTTCGAAGCCGAGGTCGTACTCCGCGGCGAAATAGGCGGCCGCTTCCTCGGCGACGTGCACCATCTCGCCGTAGGTCACCAGTGTCGCGAAGTCACCCGAGCGCACCTTCCGCGGCGACCACACGTCGCGGTAGGCCGGTTCCCAAGCCACCGGCGCGCGGCCGCGGCGATACAGGCCCTTGTGCTCGAGCAGGAGCACGGGGTTGTCGTCTTCGTAGGCGGCGAGCAGCGCGTTGAACGCGTCCTGCGGAGTGCTGGGGTAGAGCGCCTTCAGCCCTGGCATCGACAGGAAGAGGGACTCCAGCTCCTGCGAATGGAACGACCCGAAGGTGAGTCCGCCGCCGCAGGGCAGCCGCAGCACCAGCGGGCAGGCCGCGCCGGAGCGGAAGCGCATCGTCGCCGCGTTGAGGGTGATCTGGGTCGCGGCCTCGGTGGCGAAGTCGGCGAACTGGAACTCCTCGATCGGGCGGTGGCCGTTGAGGGCGAGGCCGATCGCGTAGCCGGTGCAGGCACTCTCCGCGAGGGGCGTGTTGAGGACCCGGGGCCGTCCGAATTCGCGCAGCAGGCCGTCGGTCACCTTAAACGCCCCGCCGTAGGTCCCGATGTCTTGCCCGAGCACGAGGGCCTCCGCGCGCTCCCGCAGGATCTTGCGGAGGCCGGCGTTGAGGGCCTGGGCGAAGTTGAGCGACTGCGGACCGGCCGGATCCGCGGGGGCGCCGCCCGCGGTGGCGGGCGCGGGCACGGAGGGTTGCCACGGCAGCGGCCCGGGGTCGGGCGCGAAGACGTCGTCCGTCATCCCGGCCGGGTCGGGCCGGGGGGTGGCGAGGGCGATGCGCACGCTGGCCTCAAGGAAAGCACCCAACTCGGCGTCGACGGCCTCCAGCCGGCCGGCCGGCAACTCGGCGGCGAGGCGCGCGCGGAGCCGGGGGAGGGGATCGCGCGCCACGAACCCTTCCGCTTCGCCGGGGCGCAGGTAATCGCAGGTGTCGTAGGCCGCGTGCCCGCGCAGGCGCAGCACCTTGGCCTCGAGCAGGTACGGGCGGCCGGTCGTCCGCACTCGCTCCACCGCCGCGGCGAGGACGCGGGTCGTCTCGAGGACGTCCCCGGTGGCGTCTACCGTCGCGCCCTCGATGCCGTAGCCGGCGGCGCGGCGCCAGAGCTCGGTGCCCGCCGCAAACTGTTCGTTCGTCGGGGTGGAATAGGCGTAGCCGTTATTCTGGATGACGAACAGGATCGGGAGCCCGAGGAGCGCCGCGAGGTTCATCGTCTCGTGGACGTCCCCGGTGCTGGAGCTGCCGTCGCCGAAGGAGGCGAAGCCGACGGCCGGGCGGCCGAGGCGCCGCTGGGAATCCGTGGCGCCGGCCACGTTGGAGAGCATCGCGCCGAGGTGGCTGATCATCGGCAGCGACCGCCGTGCCGGGTCGCCGTGGTGGATGTTGCCCTCGCGGGCCTTGGTCGGGCTGCCGGCGTTGGCGAAGTATTGGTTCAGGTGGTCGCAGAGGTGCCCACTCCACACCAGATGTCCGCCGAGGTCGCGGTGGGTAAACGAGATTACGTCCGTGGTCTTGTCCGCCAGCAGCGCGAGCGGGACGATGAGGGATTCGTTGCCTTGGCCGCCGGTAACCGTGCCGCGGATGAGACCCTGCCGGAAGAGGTCGAGGATGCGGTTGTCGGCGGCGCGGGCGAGCTGCATCCAGGCGTAGACCGTGAGCAGCGCCTCGGCCGGGTTCTGCCCGAGGTCCGCGGCCGGCAGGTGACGCCGGGCGAGCACGGGGGGAGGAGGAGGGAAGGCCATGAAACTGGGCGCGAACGTGGACGGTGCCCCCGGAACCGGCAAGGCGGGAGATGGGGTCGAGTTTCGGCTGGAGCCGCGCCGCCGCTTCTGTTTCCCCTCCCGCCGGCGGACCCCCGCGCCGCTCTCCCCGTATGCGTCTCCCGTTCCTGCTCCCGCTGCATTGCCTCCTGCCGAGTCTGCTGGCCGCTGCCGCGCTCGCCGCGCCCGCCGCGGCTCCCCGGCCCAACGTGATCGTGATTATGTCTGACGATATGGGCTACTCCGACCTCGGCTCCTACGGGGGCGAGATCCCGACGCCGCACCTCGACGCCCTTGCCGCGGGCGGGCTGCGCTTCACGCAGTTCTACAACGGCGCGCGCTGTTGCCCCACGCGGGCCTCGCTCCTCACCGGCCTCTACCCCCACCAGGCGGGCATCGGGCATATGGTCGAGGACCTCGGCACGCCGGCCTACCAAGGGGAACTGTCCCGCCGCGGCGTGACCATCGCGGAGGCGCTCCGGCCGGCCGGCTACCGGAACTATATGGTGGGCAAGTGGCACGTGACCCCGGGTCGCCCGGTGGAACGGATGCGCGAGCGCAATCAGAACTGGCCGCTCAAGCGCGGGTTCGACCGCTTCTACGGCACTATCCACGGCTCGGGCAGCTTCTGGGACCCGAGCGCCTTGATGCGGGACGAGACCTTCATCTCGGCGTTCAACGACCCGGAGTACAAGCCGGCCGAGTATTACTACACCGATGCGATCAGCGACCACGCCGTCCGCTTCGTCCGCGAACACGCGCGCGACCACGGTGGGAAGCCGTTCTTTATGTATGTGGCGTACACCGCGCCGCACTGGCCGATGCACGCCCGCGAGGCCGACATCGCCCGGCACCGCGGCAAGTACGACCAGGGCTACGCGCCCATCCGCGCCGCCCGCTGGGAGCGCCAGCAGCGCCTCGGGGTCGTCCGACCGGAGTGGGGGATTAGCCCGGCCGCGGAGGATTTCGCCCAGGTTAAGGACCGCGTCTTCGAGGCCCGCGGAATGGAGGTCTACGCGGCGATGATCGAGGTAATGGACCAGGGCATCGGCCGCCTGGTCGCCGAGCTCCGCGCGCAGGGCCAGCTCGACCAGACCCTCATCCTCTTCCTGCACGACAACGGCGGCTGCGCCGAGACCAACGGCCGGACGGGGGAGGGGAAGCCCCGCGCTGCCCGGCCGAGCCTCCCGCCGGTGCCGCCGGAGACCCTGCTGCTCACCAATCGCCCCGCGCAGTCCCGCGACGGCTGGCCGATGCGCGTGGGCTACGGCGTGCTCCCGGGTGGACCCGACACCTACATCGCCTACGGCCGCGGCTGGGCTAACGTCAGCAACACCCCCTTCCGCGAGTACAAGCACTGGGTCCACGAGGGCGGCATCTCCTCGCCGCTCATCGCCCATTGGCCTGCCCTGATGCGGTCCGCGGGCGTTGCCGGCCGCTTGGTCCACGAGCCCTCGCACCTGATCGACCTTATGGGCACCGCGCTCGACGTCGCCGGGGCCACCTACCCCCAGCGCCACGCTGGCGAGCAAATCATCCCCCTTGAGGGCCGCAGCCTCCGCCCCTGGTTCCTCGACCCCGCCGCCGCGCCCGCGGCCCGCCCGCTCTTCTGGGAGCACGAGGGCAACAAGGCGATGCGCCTCGGAGCTTGGAAACTTGTCGCCAAGCACGGGGGCGCTTGGGAGCTGTACGATATCGACCGCGACCGCACGGAAGCCCGTAACCTCGCGGCCGCGCAGCCTGAGCGGGTCCGTGCGATGGCTGCCCAATGGCAGGCCTGGGCCGACCGGGTCGGCGTGATGCCCTGGACCTACGACATCCCCGAGGGCTCGGGTACCAGCCCCACGGCCAAGAAGAAGCGCGAGAAGGGGGGGTGACCGCGGTCGGTGACGGTCGTGTTACCGGCGCGGTTTAGACTCGCGCCGGGCCGGGAAAATCCCGGGATCGGGGGCGCATGCGATCCCTGCCGCGCTCTCTTCCCGTCTTCCTGCTGGCCGCCGCGAGCGCGCTCCCGGCTCAGGTGGCCCCGGCGCCCCGCGCCCCTGAACCGGCCGCCGAGTCGGTCCGTCTGGAGGCCTTCGTGGTTACCGGCTCTAACATCCGCCGCACCGATGCGGAGACCGCCCTGCCGGTGACCGTGCTGGAGCCGGTGGATCTTGAGGCTCGTGGCGCCGCCACGATGGCGGAGCTGTTCGAGACCCTCGGCGTAGCCGAGCCTTCGGCGATTACCGAGATCAATAATGGCCCGCAGCTGGCCCGCGGCGACGTCGCCTCGGTCGACCTGCGCGGCATCGGCTCTGGTAGCACCCTTACCCTGCTCAACGGCCGCCGCCTCGTGCCACATCCGATCTCGATGGCCGAGAACGGCGTGCCCTCGCTGGCGGTGAATATCAACACGGTGCCGCGCGCCCTGATCGAGCGCGTCGAGGTCCTGCGTGACGGCGCGTCCGCCATCTATGGTTCGGATGCCGCCGCGGGCGTCATCAATAACCGCGTGTCTCGCACCTACACCGGCCGCCAGCTCACCCTCCGCGGCTCGATGACCCAGCACGGCGGCGCGAATGAGGCGGGCGCGACCTACAGCGCGGGCTTCAAGTCGGGCCGCCTCCACGTCTCCTACTCGCTGGACGTCTTCCACCGCGATGCGCTGGCCGCCTCGCAGCGCCGATTCGCCCGCGAGTTCGACCTCCGCCTCGGCCGCAACCTGCCCGCCCCGTGGAACGGCCAGCCCCTCGTTGACGCCAATGGCACGACCGTCCGCGACAACGACTTCGCCAACACCAACAACGTGAACCAGTGGGGCCAGTGGCAGCGCGGCCTCATTCAGCCCGACTTCCGTACCTTCGTCGGCTCCCGCCCCACGGGCAACGTCGGCATCACCACCGCCACCACCCCGCCAGCCGGCGTCGCCAGCCTCGCCGCCGACGGGATGTTCTATCTCTGGCCCAGCCCGGCCGGCGTTAGCTTCAAGCAGACCGCCCTCTCCAAGAACATCGACAGCCCGGAGAACGCCACCTACGCGAACTGGAACAAGTGGAAGATCCTCGTGCCTGCGACCGACCGGGTGCAGTTCGCCACCTTTGTCGACCGGCCCCTCACCGACCGCATCGATTTCTTCGGCGACCTCCTCTTCTACCGCGCCTACAGCCGTACCGGCCGCGAGCCTGTTAATTTCAAGAACACCGACGACCCGGGAATCTACCTGCCCGCGGCCAATCCTTGGAATCCGTTCGGCGTGCGCTTCTACCACCCGACCGGCGCGCCCAACGCCGACGGCACCCCCCGCCTGACCGGCCAGCCCGCTGACGTATCGCTCTGGACCGGGATTTCCCCGGGACAGAACGCCGACGTCGCCGGACAAGGATTCAACCCCCGCGTCACTGAGGTCTGGAGCTACGCTTGGCGCGTGCTCGGCGGCCTCCGCGGCCGCCTCGGCGACTCGTGGGAGTGGGAGAGCGCGCTGGTCGCCTCCGGCGCCCAGTCGCACGAGTACGAGCGCTTCCAAGTCCGCGAATCCAAACTCCGCCGCGCCCTCGCCCGTACCGACCAGACCGCCTTCAATCCCTTCCCCGTCACGTTCCGCGTCGTGAACAACCTGATCACGGTGGACCGGCCCTTCGCGAATCCGACCGCGGTGGTGGACGAGGTCTACGGCGACGAGGACCGCTTCGGCCGCACCGGCCTGTTCATCTGGGACCTGAAGGCCAACGGCCGTCTCGGCCGGCTCTGGGGTGGCGGCGGCCGCATCGGGTTCGCCGCGGGCGCGGAGGTGCGGTACGAGACCTACGACGACAAGCGCGCGGTCTATTCTGGGCTCAATCCTCCGGGCGCCGGCGCCGAGTACCCGTTCCTGCGGGAGGGCGATAACGACTTCCTCGCCCTCAGTTCCAACGTGCCGATCAGCGCGCACCAGACCATCCTCGCCGCCTACGCCGAGACGGCGCTGCCGTTCGTGACCCGTGAGAACCGACGGCCGCTGCTCGAGGCGCTCGAGCTGACGCTGGCCGGCCGCTTCGAGCACTTCTCGATCCACGGACAGACCACCAAACCCAAGGCCAGCCTCGTCTGGAAACCCGCCCCGTGGCTCAAGCTCCGCGGCTCGGCGGCCGAATCCTTCCGCGCTCCGAACCTCGTCCAGACTAATATCACTCCGCTCCGCCGCCAGATCGGCGCCTCCGATCCCTACCGCTCCGAGGTCACCGGCCTTACCAGCGACGGCTCGGTGCAGCGCACGGTGTTCCGGCAGGGCAACGAGCGGCTCCAGCCCGAGCAGGCCAAGACCTGGCTCGCCGGCTTTGTTCTCGAGGTGCCCGCGGTGCGCGGCCTCTCGCTCAATTTCGACTACTACCGCCTGAACCAGAACGACGTGATCGAGAACATCGGCGCCCCCGGTACGCTGCTGCGGGACGAGCTTTACCTCGACCTTGCCGTGCAGGCCGCGCTCGCCGCTGGCACACCGATCGACCGCATCGACCTCGGCTCCGGCACCGCTGGCTACAAGGGATACGGCTCGGTTGTCCGGAAGTCCCTGACCGACGCCGACCGCGCGGCCTTTGCCGCCTTCAATGCCCGGCAGACGAATCCCGCGGCGCGGCGCGCCCCGGTGGGCGAGGTCGAGAGCATCATCGATAATTACATTAACCTCAGCGGCCGCGATCTCGAGGGCTACGAGGCTGGCGTCCAGTGGCGCGGCCCGCGCACCCGTTTCGGCGCCTTCACCTTCAACAGCGACGTCACCCGCTATATCCGCCGCCAGTCCCAAGGTGATCCGGCGGCCCCCGTGCTCAATGAGCTGGACCGCAACGGCCGCGTCCGCTGGCGCGCCAGCGCCTCGCTCGCGTGGCGCCACGCCGGCTGGTCTGCGGGCTGGTTCACCAGCTACTTCCACTCCTTCGTCGACCTGTCGGCCGCAACCACGGAGCCGGTCTACCGCGCGCTCGGGCAGCCGGACTACATCCGGGTGTTCAACGACAACGGCATTACCCGCTACGTGCTGCGCGTCGATCCGGTCTTCAACCACAACGCGTGGATCGCCTACCGCTTCGACCGCGAGACGCGGGACTGGCGCCGCGGCCTCTCGCTGCGCCTCGGGCTCAACAACGTCCTCGACACGGAACCCTCGCTGGCCGACGAAACGTACGGTTTCGCCGGTGGCTCGGCCAATCCCCGCGGCCGTCAGGCGACCTTCGAAATCACCAAACGCTTCTGACCCCTATGCTCCGCCTCACGCTCCTCCTCCTCGCCTCCGCGCTCAGCCTCGCTGCCGCGCCGAAGCCCCATCCGGATACCGCCGGCTGGCAGCCGCTCTTCGCGGCCGACCTCGCCGACGCCAGCCTCAAGCCTGGCAGCTGGGGCTGGGACCAAGGGACGCTCGTCGCCCGGACTCACGACACCCTCTGGACCAAGCGGCCGTACGGAGACTTTATCCTCGACC
Source organism: uncultured Opitutia bacterium (assembly GCA_903861185.1). GTDB lineage: Bacteria > Verrucomicrobiota > Verrucomicrobiia > Opitutales > Opitutaceae > ER46. Next base: position 13,179 of record CAIOTK010000018.1, read on the forward strand.
TCGAGTTCAAGGTCGCCGCCGAGTCCAACAGCGGCGTGTTCCTCCGTTCGGGCGACACCAGCAAGGTGCTCGCCGCGCTCGAGATTCAGGTGCACGAGAGCGCCGACTCCGCCCTCTACGGCGAGGTTGGTTCCATCTACAACGCGAAGGCCCCCGCGCGCCGAATGGCCCGCCCGACCGGTGAATGGAACCGCTTCACCCTGACCTGCCGCGGGAGCCAGGTCTCGCTGATTTTTAACGGTGAGGAGGTGTATGCCGTCGACCTTGAGGACTGGAAGGAGGCGCGGCGTAACCCCGACGGCACGGCCAACAAGTTCCCGATCGCCCTACGCGAGTTCAGCCGCCGGGGCCCGATCGGCTTGCAGGGATTGCACGGCAAGGCGCAGGCGCCGGTTTGGTACCGCAATCTGCGGATCCGCGAGCTGCCCTGAATCCCCGCGGATGCGCCCTCCGTCCTGGCTTCTCGCGGTCCTCGCCCTCGTGCCCTCCGCCCGCGGCGTCGAAATCGTCGCTCACCGCGGAGCCTCGCACGACGCGCCCGAGAACACCCTCGCCGCCCACACGCTGGCGTGGGCGCAAGGGGCGGACCTCGTCGAGACGGATGTCCATCTCACGCGGGACGGCGAGCTGATCGTCTGCCACGACACGACCACGCAGCGTACCACAGGCCGGCCCGGCGTAATCGTGCAGATGACGCTGGCGGAGCTCCGGGCGCTCGACGCGGGCGCCTGGAAGGATCCGCGTTTCCGCGGCGAGCGCTTGCCGACCCTCGACGAGCAGTTGACGCGCATCCCCGCCGGCAAACGGATGCTGGTCGAACTAAAGGTCGGGCCGGAGGTCGTGCCCGCGCTCGCCCGCAGCCTCGCGCGGTGCGGGGCCACGCCGGCGACCGTGACCCTAATTAGCTTCAATGCTGCGACCCTGCGCGAGATCCGGCGCGCGCTGCCCGCCTATCGCACCCTGTATCTGATGGGCTACAAGGCGCCCGCCCCCAGCGACCCCAAGGCCAAGGCGCCGCCCCGGCTCGATGACGTCATCGCGGAGGCCCGCGCCGCCGGTTTCACCGGGCTCGACCTCCAGCATAGCTGGCCGCTCACTCCCGCGGACGTCGCGCGCATCCGGGCCGCGGGCTTGGAAATGCACGTTTGGACCGTGGACGACCTCGCGGTGGCCCGCCGCTGGATCGATCTCGGCGTCGCGAGCGTGACTACCAACCGGCCGGGCTGGCTGCGCGCCGAGCTGGGCCGGTAACCTATCCCGCGTGCTTTCTTTCCTGCGCCCCGTCCCAGTCGCTCCGGAACTGCCCGCTGAGCGGATCGACCCCGAATACCGCCGCCTGCGGTGGCAGGTGTTCACCGGCATCTTTATCGGCTACGCGGGATTCTATCTGGTGCGGAAGAACTTCGCGCTCGCTATCCCCGACATCCTCAAGGAGCACCCCGAATACACCAAGGCGGCGCTCGGCTCGGCGATGACGGGACTTTCGGTGGCGTACGGTGTCTCGAAGTTCATTATGGGCTCGGTGTCGGACCGGAGCAACCCGCGCTGGTTTATGACCGTCGGGCTCCTGCTGACGGCCGGAGTGACCTTCGCGTTCGGGACGATCCCGGCTATCTACGGTTCGCTGACCGCGATGATCCTGCTGCAGACCCTCAACGGGTGGTTCAACGGGATGGGCTGGCCCCCGTGCGGTAAGACGATGGTGCACTGGTGGAGCCCGAAGGAGCGTGGGGTAATCGTCTCCCTGTGGAACGTGGCCCACAACATCGGCGGCGGTCTGGTGGCGAAACTGGCGCTGCTGGGCGTGGTGCTCTTTGGCGACTGGGGCGCTAAATTTTACTTCCCGGCGCTCGTGGCCGCGCTGCTGGCCATCCTAATCGCTTTCCTCCTGCGCGACACCCCCCAGAGCTGCGGTTTGCCCCCGGTGGAGCGGTACCGTGACGACTACCCGCCCGCGTATTCGGCCGAGCACGAGCGCACTTTGACCTTCCGTGAGATCTTCCTCGGGCACGTCCTGAACAATCGGTACCTGTGGGCGATCGCCGTGGCCAACGCGTTCGTGTATTTCGTGCGCTATGGGGTGGTCGACTGGATCCCAACCTACCTGCAGACCGCGAAGCAGTTCTCCTTTCAACAATCGAGCCTCGCCTGGGCCGCCTTTGAATTCGCCGGTATTCCCGGGACGATCCTCTGCGGCTGGGTGTCGGACCGGGTGTTCCGCGGCCGTCGGGCGCCGGCGACGATCCTGTTTATGGCGCTTACGCTGCTCGGGCTGGTGGTCTACGGCCTGAACCGCCACGGACCGCTGTGGATCGATATGGCGGCGCTGATCGCGATCGGATTCTTCGTCTACGGGCCGATTATGATCATCGGCTTGCACGCCCTCGATCTGGTGCCGAAGAAGGCCGCGGGCACGGCCGCCGGATTCACCGGCTTCTTCGGCTACGTCTTTGGCTCGGCGATCGCCGGCGCCGGGGTGGGCTGGATCGCTGACCGCTGGGGTTGGGGTGGCGTCTTTGGCACGATGATCGTCTGCTGCGTGCTCACGATGGCCTTTAGCGCGCTGACTCTCCGCCACCGCAGCGCCAGTTCTGCCTCCTGAGCTCCTTTCCCGATGCGCCCGCTTCCTCAGCTCGCCCTCCTCCTCACGCTCGCCCCCCTCGCCCTCGCCCAGCCAGCGCGGCCCCTCGTGGTCGCCCACCGTGGTGCGAGCGGCTATCTCCCCGAGCACACCCTCGCGGCCAAGGCCTACGGCCACGCGCTAGGGGCCGACTTCCTCGAGCAGGATATCGTCCTCACCAAGGATGACGTGCCGGTCGTGCTCCACGACCTGTACCTCGACGCGGTCACCGACGTGGCGCGCCGCTTTCCGGGTCGTGCCCGGCCCGACGGGCGGTACTACGCGCTGGACTTCACTCTGGCGGAGATCCGCCAGCTGGAGGTGCGTGAGCGCGTCAACTTGAAGAACGGAGAGGCCCAGTACCCGGCCCGTTACCCGGCCGCGGTGGCGCCGACCGGGCTCCGCATCCCTACTCTCGAAGAGGAACTCACGCTGATCCAGGCGCTTAATCGCAGCAGCGGGCGCGTCGCGGGCATCTATCCCGAGATCAAAGCGCCGCGCTGGCACCGGGACCAAGGTCGCGACCCGAGCCGCGTCGTCCTGCCCGTGCTCGCCCGCTTCGGCTACGCGGACAAGACCGCCCCGTGTTTCCTGCAATGCTTCGAATGGGAGGAAGTTCGGCGCCTGCGTGGCGAACTCGGCTGGAAGGGGCGACTAGTCCAGCTGATCGGCGGGGCGGGTCAGGACGGGGCGGGCACCGATTACGGCTGGCTCGTTTCCGAAGCGGGCCTCCAGGCGGTGGCTGCGGTGGCGGACGGCATCGGTCCCGCCATCGGGCGGGTCGTGACGTGGCCGGCGGCCGGGTCCCCGGCGCAGGTGACGGACCTTGTGGCCCGGGCGCGCGCGCTCGGGCTGGCGGTGCACCCTTACACGATTCGGCGCGACGACCTGCCGCGCCATTGCCCGGATCTGCCCGCGTTGCAGGCCGCGCTGTTCGGCGCCGCGCGGGTCGACGGAGCGTTCACCGATTTCCCCGACCTCACGCTGGCTTACCTGCGGCGTTGAGGGCCGAGCCCGGCCTGGCGCGCGGTGCGCCTTAGGGGCGCGAGAGCATCAGGAGTGCGCTGATGGGTAGGTGGTCCGAGGCCTCGGAGGCCAGCACCTCCATCCGAGTTGGGACGAAGTGGGAGGAAACCCAGATGTAGTCGATGCGCCGGTTGGGCTGCCGGACCGGGATCGTATGCCCCGGCCCTTGGCCGACCGCCGTCCAGGCGTCCCGGAGGAACCCGCGCATCGTGGCGATCGCGGGGCTGTCGGGCGTGGCGTTGAAGTCGCCCGCGACGATCACCGGCACCGGTCCTGCCGCGGCGACCAGCGCGCGGATCTCCTCGACGCTGCGCTCCCGTTCGGCGGGGTCGCGCCGGTGGTCGAGGTGCGTATTAAGGAAGAGGATCTCGGTGCCGTGGACGTCGACCCAGACCTGTTGCACGCCGCGCTGCTCTCCCTGGCCGATCACCTTCAGCGGCGTGTGCGCGACGCGGCGGATGGGAAAGCGGGAGAGGACGGCGGTGCCGTACTCGCCCCCTTGGTAGGGGATGTTCCGGGCGAAACGGACCGTGAGCCCGGTGAGTTGGGCAAGCTCTGCGGGTAGGTCGCGGCGCTGGGTGCGTTGCGTGCCGCGCTCGACCTCCTGCAGGGCAACGAGATCGGCCTCCTGCGCCTTGATCAGGGCGGCGATCCGTTCGAGGTCGAGCCGGCCGTCGAGGCCCTCGCCGTGGTGGATGTTGTAACACAGGACGCGCACGGGCACGGCCGCGGTCGCGGGTGCAGGTGTCGTCGCGGCGGCCGCGGCGAGTGGCAAGAGCAGGACGAACAGGCGGCGGAGTAACGGGCTCACAGTTTGGTTGTGAGGGTGAAGGTGAAGCTCAGCGGCTGCTTGAGCGCGTAGTAACGCGGTACGGTCTCGCGGGCGGGGGAATTGTAATCGTTGTTCAGCGGGCGCATCAGGTAGGCGCCTTGGGCCGTGGAGGAGTAAGCTGGGCCGCGGTCGTTGAGCAGGTTGTTGATCACCAGATTCGCCTGCACCTCCCGGCGCTGCGGGAAGCGCCAGGTGTAGGCGAGCGTGGCCGTGACGATGATGTAGTCATCGGGCGTGTAGGCGGGGGTGTACGCGTCCTTGGTCGGGTCATCGATGGCGACCCGGGGATTATTCGGGTCCGGGATGGTGTCCTCGACGCGCGACCAGTAGATTTGTTTCCCGCGGTAGCGAGCGCCGGCGCCGACGCGGAGCCCGCGCACGCGCCCGGCCTGCACCGTGTAGTCGGCAAACACGTTCGCGACGGGTTGGTCCTGCTGGAGGCGGCGGCCGTCAACGATGTTTCGGCGGAAACCTTGGATGTTGTTGTAGGCCGTCGCGGCGCCGTTGGCGTCGGAGGAGCGCTGGTTGATGGGAATGGATTCGTCGACGCGGGCGACGTTGTCGGTGCCGATCAGCACGCCCGCGTCGTTGGCGATCTGGCGGAAGAGGGCGGCGTTCTTGTCGATGTAGGCGCGCACGTCGGGGTAGGCGTTGGCCTCAAAGAGGCGGGGGAAGCCAACGTTGCCGGTAAGGCGGAGGGCGCGGGTCGGATTGAAGGTGACCTCGACCTCGTAGCCCTCGCCGGAGCGGAGGCGGGTGTCGCGGTACTGGTTGGGTAGGCGGCCCATCCCGCGGATATTGCGCCCGGTAGTGCTGGTGTCGCCGATGACGTTGGCGTCGTAGAGGGTGTTGAAGAAGCCCGGACCGTCTTGGGGGATCGTGTTGTTCACCTCCTCGGTGGTGTAGTAGACAAAGTTCAGGTTGAGGCGGTTGCCGAGCAGCTCCATCCGCAGCGAGTAGTCGATGCCGGTCGCGACGGTGGGCTCGAGGGAGCGACCATCGATGCGGACGATCGAGCCCGGTGGGTTGAAGGTCTCGGCGAAGTTCACGGCTGGGTTTAGCCACGAGGCGAGGTGGAAGACGGTGCCGACGCTGCGGGTGACTTGCCGGCCCTGGACCGGTGGCGGGTTGAAGTCGTCCTTGAAGCGCACGTTGGCGTATTGGGGCAGGCGGTTGCCGAGGGAGTCCCGCGGCCGGATGGCGGCTTCCTGGGTGGGACCCACAACCGCGTTGTTGGCGTCGCGCGGGGTGTAGGCGAGAGCGCCGTAGTCGGCGGGCGCCTCGGGGCGGAGGATCCGATAGGTAGCGGGCCAGTCCAAGGGGTAGTCGCCCTGGTGGATCTGTTGGCGGCTCTGGAAGTAATAGGTGTCGCGGCGGACGGCACCGAGCACGACCCAGCGGCCGGAGAAGAACTTGGCGTTGAGCGAAGCGAGGGCGTAACGGAAGCGATTGGTGGTGATGTTCTGGGTGTCGCGACGGTCGGCCTCGATGGCCCAGATCGGGCGGAGCGTCTCGGTGGCGTTGGTGTTGGGGTCGTAGTAGGTGATCGGCTGCAGGGAGAGGTCAGGCGAGGGCCGGCTGGTATTGTTCCAGTAGCGGCGGATGCGGATGCGCTGGTTGCTGAAGGCCCACTGCCGCTGGTCGGTCCCGCGGGCGACGCTCAGGTAGCGGTGGTCGCTGGTGTTCTCGCTGTTGTTGGAGCCGGCGAGGGAGTTGACCGTGAAGTGACCGAAGCGGGTGGGCCAGACGTAGGCGAGGGCGGAGCGGGCGTTGTTCTCGCTGAAGGTGCGGAAGCCGCGCATATACTGCCCGTCGCCGTAGGGTACGAGGAAGTCGGGGTTCGGGCGGCCGTCCGGGAGGACGCGGTTGATGTCGAGGTAGATGTTGGGCAGGTCGCGGTTCGGCTCGCCATTGGTGATGGCGGCCGTGCGGTTGATGTCGCCGGCGATCTCGAAGTGCAGGTTGCCCCAGCGGTGCGAGTAGGTGAGCTGCAGATCCTTGAATCGCTGGGCAAGGATCGGCAGGTCCGGCGAGAGGGTGAACTCCTCGGCCGGGATGCGGAAGGCGGAGAGGCGCTCGGCGGTGTCGAAGCGTCCGGCGGGCACGTTGATCTCGTAGAGCAGGTTGGCGCCGGCGGTATTAAAGGAGGTGTTGGTGCCGTAGGTATAGCCGGCGATCGGGGTGGTCGCGCTGTTGCCGCCCGGCAGGGTGATCGGGTCGTTCTGGTAGTTGAAGATGCGATCCGGCGCGGTGAAGGGCAGGTGCACGAAGTAGTTCGCCCCCCGGCGACCTACGCCGATGGCGTTGGCGTTGGCCGGTAGCGTCGCCACCGCCCGCGGCGCGGCGTAAGTGGTGCCATTCCAGCCGGAGAACCGGTCGTTGAGGAAGGTCACCGCTACCTGCCGCGAATTGCGCCCGTACTCGCCCTCCACGCGCAGTTCGCCGTCCCGGAAGGGCCGGAAGGTCGTCGTCAGGAACGCCGCCTGTCGCTTGTCGAAATCCTTCAGCCGCCAGCCCCCAGCGTCACCCCAGACGCCGGCCGCGCGGACCGCGAAGCGCTCCCCGACGGGCTGGTTTACGTCGAAGGTCGAGCGAAAATTGGACCACGAGCCGACCGCGAATTGCAGTTGCCGCGTCGCCCGGTTGGTCTGCGCCCGCTTGGTCGTCGCCGAGCTGATCCCGCCCAGTGAGCCGTTGCCGAAAAGTACTGCGTTGGGTCCGCGCCCGAAGTCGTACCGCTCTAGGTTGTACGAGTCGCCGTTGTTGAACTGCGGGAAGAAATTGCGCTGCGGCCGCCCGCCGCCCGACCCGCGCACGGTGTACTGAACCGGATTGAAGAAGAAGTTCTGCTGCCCGTTGTCCACCGCCACGGTGCTCGAGGTGGTCCATTCCGCCGCCGATTGCAGGTCCACTAGGTTCAGGGCGTCGATGAAGTCGCGGGTCACGACCGAGTACGCCACTGGGGTGTCGCGCAGGTCCGTCGCGAGCCGACCGCCGGCCATCGAGCTGGCCGCCGCGAAGCCGGTATCGCGGTCCGTGCTCACCTCGAACGGGGATAGCTGGACCGCCGTCCCCGGTGCGGCCGGCACCGTCGCCGCGGAGGCGGGCGCCGGGGTCACCACCTGCGCGGCAACGGGCCGTGGCAGGGCAAGGGCGAGGCAGAGGAAGGCGCCGGACAAGGCGGTGTTGGGACGGGGGCGGGGGCAGGTCATGGGGTGGGCCGGTGTGCCGGCCCCGTCAAAATCGACGGCCGGCAGGCGGCCGTCTAGGCTATTTGCTGGGGTCCCGGGAAAGCGGCCCGCCGGTTTCGCCTTGGCAGCGGCTGGGCTGACTGACCTCGTCGGGCAGCGAAAATGACCGTCTCACCCCCTGTCGTCCCCGCGCCGGCGCCCGCGCGCCCGAGGCGGCCTTGGGATCATCTGATGGCGGCGGCTGCGCTGCTGTTCGTCGTGGGCGCGTTCCGTTGGGTGGTCGCGGCCAACAACGGGTTCGAAGACTGGGGTGACCTCGATTACTACAAGCTGCTGGTGCGCGGTTGGCAGAAGGGTCAGCTGAACATCGACAAGGATCCTTCCCCCGAACTGCTGGCCTTGGCGGACCCTTACGATCCGGCGCAGAACGGGCCCCACAAGATGGGGGACATCTCCCTCTACCGGGGGCGGTACTACCTCTACTTTGGACCCACGCCGGCGTTCACGCTGATGTGGCCCTGGCGGGTAATTACCGGACGGGAGATGACCTCGGGAGCGGCGACTTGGGTATTTTGCTCGGTGGCCGTGACGGCCGCGTCTCTGTTGTGGCTGGGGCTCCGGCGTCGCTACTTTCCGGAGAGTCACGCGTGGGTGGCCCCGCTCGGGGTGCTGGCGCTCGGGTTTGGCACGCACCTCCTCGCACTGGTCCAGCGGCCGATGATGTGGGAACTGCCCATCTCTGCGGGGATCGCCTTCACGTCGCTGGCGGCGCTCGCGTGTGCGGCCGCGTGGCACGGCTGGCGGCCGGTGCTGGCGCTCGCGGTGGCCGGCCTTTGCCTAGGACTCGCAGTGGGGGCGCGGCCGACCTGCCTGCTGGCGTTAGGAATGCTGTTGTTCCCGCTGGGGCAGGCGTGGTGCCGGCGGGAGCCGGGTCGGGAGTGGTGGCGGCTGGCGGTGGCCGCGGGCGTCCCGCTCGCCTGCTGCGCGGCGGCGATCATGTGGCACAACCACGCCCGCTTCGGGAGTCCCTTCGAGTGGGGCCAGAACTACC
>CAIOTK010000019.1 GCA_903861185.1 uncultured Opitutia bacterium
CGGCAAGATTAGCAGGTAGAGTAATTTGGCCGGGCCGGAGAGCACCAGCACCCAGCGTTCGTCAGGCGCGGAATGGACCCGAAAAAGTTCGCCGAACTCGGCGACCGCAATCGCGCCGGGCACCACCAGCGCAGCAGGCCACAGCCAGCGCCAGCTCCGGAGGAAGCCGGGGGCGTTGAGCCGCGCATACGTCAGGCTGAAGACCAGCCACACGCCCGGAGCGACGGAAACGATCGTCAGCCGCCATTGCTGCCAGCGCTCCACGGCGCCGGCAGTATCGGACAGCAGGCTCAGGCCAGCGAAAAAGCGGTCGAGCGCCAGCAGATAGATGCCCACCACGAAGCTCCAGTCCGCCACGTTGCGCCGGGCGCGCAGGCCGGAGAGCAGGCCCACGGCGGTCGCGACGAGCGCGGCGGCGAAGCAGAGAGTGGATTCGTCAAACAGGCGGAGCACGAGTCCCGGGAGAATCACGGGCCGGCGGCCGGAAGGCGAGGCTGCACGGTGGGGGTAACTACGTCCCGCACCGGGCAATTACCGCCCGGGCCCCCGCTCCCCGGTATTGCCCGCTCGCGCGGCGGGCTTAACCGAGTTCCCAACCGGCGCGATAGGTGCCGCGGATGATGGGATCCGCTTCCGGGCGACCCGGAACCTTCAGGTTCGCCCCATCCCACTGGATCGGCTTCTTCAAGCGCAGGGCGAGATTCCCCAAGTGGCCGAGTTCCGCGAGGTGCGCACCATACGCGAAGGCGCTGCTCGCCGGGGCTCCCCCCTTGCAGGCGTTGATCCAGTCGCGGTGATGGCCCTGCGAACGCACCAGCGTCGCGGCCGGCTTAGGGGCGGCGCGCAGGCTCTCCGGGAAGAGACGGGGCGCACCGCCGGCGCCGTCGCACTGGATGGCTCCCTTGTCGCCCACGAACAGCACCCCGCGTCCGGGCAACGGGAAGCCGCCCAGCGCGGCGGGCGCGACGGGACGCAGCCCGCCGTCGTACCAAGTGACGCGCACCGGCGGCTGGTTGCCGCGCGCGGGGAAGTCATAGGTAACCAAGGCGCCGTGCGGAGCGATCTCCTGGTCCATCGGGCCGGCCGCGTAGGCCTCCACGCGGGTCGGGAGCGGTAGGTCGAGCGCCCAAGTCGCAGCATCGAGGTCGTGGCTGGCGAAATCGCCGATGCTGGAGCCACCGAAGTCCCAAAAATCGCGCCAAGCGACCGGATGGTAGGCGGGGTGATAACCGCGAGGGGAGCGGGGCCCGAGCCAGAGGTCCCAGTTCAGCCCCTCGGGCACCGCGGGCGAGCCTTCGGGTCGGGTCGTAAGGGCGGGGTTCCAGCGCTTCGTCCCCACCCACGCGTGGACCTCGCGGACCGTCCCAATGACCCCGGCCTGAATAGCCTCGACCGTCTCGCGCATGCCGACCGTCGAATGCCCCTGGTTGCCGGTCTGCGTGGCGAGGCCCGTCTCGCGGGCGACCCGGGCCACCTCGCGGGCCTCGTGGATGTTATGCGTGAGCGGCTTCTCGCAGTAGACGTGTTTCCCGGCGCGCAGGGCCCGGAGCGACACCGCTGCGTGGAGGTGGTCCGGCGTGGCGCAGAGCACCGCGTCCACCGCCCGCTCCTGCTCCAGGAGCACCCGGAAGTCTGCGTAGGCCGCGCAGCGAAAATTGGGGGTCTTGGCGGCGTAATGCTTCTCCACCGCGGCCTGAGCCGGGTCGCGCCCGCCAGTGCCCTTGTAGTAAAACGCCTCCAAGCTGAACGTCCGCGCCGGGTCCGCCACCGCGATCACCTGGACGTCGGCCAAGGCGAGCAGCTCGCGGAGATTCTGCAGGCCGCGCCCGCCGACCCCCACCACCGCCACATTTACCTTCTCGCTGGGCGGCACGAACTTGGGCCCGCCGAGCAGGGCCCGGGGGAGCACCTGCACCGTAGCCGCGGCGGCCACGGAGGTGCGGAGGAAACGGCGGCGGGTGGAGGGCGTAACCTTCATCGGAATTTCAGCGGCGGGACAGGCAGTACAGGTGGGTGGCCGTGCGGATGAAAATCTCTCCGTCCGCAATCGCCGGTGTCGTCAAGGTATAGCTTCCGTCCAACGCATTCTTGGCGATCAAGCGGTACTGCGGGCCAACCGCCACGACGGCCGTCTCCGCCGCTTCGCTGGTGATGTAGAGCTTCCCGTCGGCCAGCGTGGGCGAGCCGCTGGTGCGGCCGATGCCGGTGTTTTCCGGGCCGTAAACCTTCTCGCCGGTCTTGGCGCGCACACAGGTGACAGCCCCCTGATCATCAACCATATAGAGATATTCGCCATCCGCCACGGGCGTCGGCACGTCCGGCGAACCGCGCTCCGTCCATTTCCACGCCAGGTGGCTGGTCGTGATGTCGCCCGAGCCACCCGCCCGGAACGCAAGGAATGGCTTTACGCGGGTGGGGACGAAGATCATCCCCTGATGCACGAGGGGCGAGGCGATGGTGCGGTAGTTCTTCGAGTTATCGGGATTCAGGCCGCCGCCGCGCCAGAGTTCGCGCCCGGTGGCGGGATCGTGGCCGGTGACGTAGCCGCCGCCGCCCACCACGACCTCGCGCCGGCCGTTAAGCTCGAGGAGGACGGGGGTGGTGTAGGCGTCGGGCGTCTCGTGTTCGGCATCCGTGGGGCGATCGACCCGCCAGAGCACCTTGCCGTCGGAGCCACGGAGCGCGAACAGGTAGGAAGGGTCGTCGGTGTACAGACCCTGCAGGTTTTGGAAGATGAGGGTGTCCCCAATCAGCAGCGGCGAGGACCCGTAGCCAAACTGGACCCCGAGTTTCCCGAAGGCCTTCTCCATATTGAAGTTCCACTTCAGGTTGCCCGCGAAATCGTAGCACGCGATGGCGCCATTGCCCGACGCGACCCAGATGAGCTTGCCGTCGGTCACCGGCGAGGGGGACGACATATTGTGCTTCATCTTGATGCTGTTGCCTTGGTCGTACTGGCGGCGCCAGAGCTCGCGCCCAGTAGCGCGGTCGAGGCAAAGGAGCAGGATTTCCTGGCCCCCGGGCCCACGGCCGCCGGCGGGGCTGGGGCGGGCCTTCTTGCCCGGCGCGGGGGGCGGGGGCGGCGGCGTGCTGCCGGGGACCTCCACGGACGGCGTGTTGAGGAAGATGCGGTCGCCCCAAACCGTGGGCGTGGAACCGCTCCACGCGGGCATCTCCTGCTTCCACTTCACGTTTTCGGTCGTGGACCAGGTTTCGGGCAGGTTGCGGGCCTCCGGGGCGGTGCCGTTGCCGCGGGGGCCACGCCAGCCCGGCCAGTCGCCGGCGAAGGCGGGCGCGAGGAGCGCGAGACCTAGGAGGAGCGACGCGGGGCGGGAACGACGGGCCAGGGCGAGGGAGGGACGCATGGGGAGTGGGGCGACCCCGGCACGGGGCGTGCCGGCGGCGGCCGCCGACACTGGAGGCCACGCGAGCGTGGTTGTCGAGCGCGCCGCGGCGGCCGCAGGCAAAAGTTTGTAAAACTCGCCGCGGCAGGCCGACCCGGGCTCGCCTTTGGCCCTATGTTCGTTTGCCTCCGGAAAGCCCGGGAACGGAATGCCTCCGACTACCCTCGCTTTTCCCCGATGCTGCGACGCCTGCCCGCCTCCGCCCGCGTGTTCCTGCTCCTCACCGCCGGCGCGGCTCCCGCCCTGCGCCCCGCGTTGACCGCCGCCGAGTTCGACCAGCGGATGGCCAACTTCTCCAGCCGCACCCAAGTGGGCGCGGACGCCAACGCGGCCTTCATCGGCTTCGCCGTCGGCCCCGGCCAAACCAAGACCGTCCTCATCCGCGCCGTGGGCCCAGCCCTCACCGGCTTCGGCGTGGCCGGAGCGCTGCCGGATCCAGTGATCGAGCTCTACGCCGCGGCCAATCCGAACACCGTGCTCCTGCGGAATGACAACTGGACCGCGGACACCATCGGCGGCACGAACGCCTTCGCCCGCGTGGGCGCCTTCGCCCTAACCGCCGGCAGCCGCGACGCCGCGATGGTCGCCACGCTCGGCCCCGGCTCCTACTCAGCCATCGTCCGCGACGTCGCTAACCGCTCGGGCATCGCCCTGGTGGAGGTCTACGACGTCACCGGCCGCGCGCGCCTAACCAATCTCTCGACCCGCGCCCAGGTAGGCACGGGCGCCGGCGTGCTGATCTCGGGTCTGGCGGTCGCCCCCGGTGGCGGCGCCCGGCGGATCCTCGCGCGCGCCGCGGGTCCCGCCCTTACGCCCCTCGGCGTCGCCGGTGCCCTCGCGAACCCGGCGATCAGCGTCATCGAGTCCGGCACCAACCGCGAACTGGCCGCGAACGATGACTGGGGCACGACCAACGCGACCGCCCTGAGCGCGGCCTTCCGCGAAGCGGGCGCCTTCCCCTTTGCGGCCGGCTCACGCGACGCGGCCCTCCTCATCGATCTGCCCCCAGGCAAGAGTTACTCGGTGCAGGTCAGCGGGGTCGCTAACACCTCGGGCGTGGCGCTGGTCGAGGTGTACGATCTGACCCCAGAGTCGGGCGGCGTCTTCTCAGTGGTGGCAGCCACCGCCTCTACGGACAACCGCGGCGCGCCCCCGGCGGCCTTCCGCATCACGCGCACCGGCAGCACCAGCCAAGCCGTGACGGTGAACTTTTCCCTCAGCGGCTCGGCGGTGGCCGGGTCCGACTACACCGCGGTGCCGACCAGCGTAACCATTCCCGCGGGCGCGGAGTCCGCCACCGTGAGCATCGCGGCGGCGCCCGCCGCGGCAGGAGCCACGGTGAGCAAGGACCTCACGCTCACCCTCGTCGCGGGCAACGGCTACGAGCTGGCGGCGGACCGCAGCGCGGTCGTCTCGCTCTTCTTTAACCAGCCGACCCTGTTCCGCACGACCCTGCGGACGACGGCGGCGGCGGCCGGTTCCACCGCCTCGGGCGTGGCCAGCATCCAGCTGAGCGCGGATGAGAACGTGGCCCTCGTCAGCGCGAATTTCTCCGGCCTGAGTGCCGCGCAGACCCTGGCCTACGTGCGCCTAGGCAACCCGGGCGAAGTGGGCGTGGATCTGGTCAAGCTCCCCCTCGGCCAGGTCGCCGGCTTCACCTGGGTGGTGGACGCCGCGGAAGGCTTCACCAAGGCGCAGATCGTGCAGGCGCTCAAGGAGGGCCGCGTGTTCGTGAGCATCGATTCCAGCGCCTATCCCGGAGGCGAGTTGCGCGGGGCGTTCCTGCAATCGAGCAGCCGGCTCGTCTTCGCCGCCCCCGCCGCCCCGCCGGTCTTGGCGGACACCGTCCTCACCGACAACGATGCCGCCCGCTTCCTGATCCAGTCGACCTTCGGTCCCACCCTGGCGGAGATCCAAGCCCTGGCCGGCCAGCAGCGGGCCGGCCTCGACGCGTGGATCACGCAGCAGATGGGCCTCGCGCCGTCGCTGCACCTCGAAGCGACGGACGTGGATTTCCGGGACTTCACGGCGCTGGGCGAGATGCCCCAGTACTCCCAGCAGAACCGACAGGCCGCCTGGTGGCGGCTGGCGCTGACCGCGCCCGACCAGCTGCGGCAGCGGGTGGCGTTCGCCCTGAGTCAGGTCTTCGTCGTCTCGGACACGAACGGGACCTTGTTCAACAACCCGCGGGCGCTGGCCAATTACTATGACCTGCTGGTGCGGGGCGCCTTCGGCAACGCGCGGCAGCTGCTGGAGCAGGTAACCCTGAGCCCGGTGATGGGCGTGTACCTGAGCTCCCTGCGCAACGCCAAGGCAACCTTCGACGCGACCGGCCGCCAGACCACGGCGCCGGACGAGAACTACGCGCGCGAGATTATGCAGCTGTTCAGCGTGGGGCTGGTCGAACTCCAGCCCGATGGCACGGCGAAGGTGGACATTAATGGGGCGACGATCCCGACCTACGACAACCGCACGATCTCGGAAATGGCGAAAGTCTTCACCGGCCTCGGCTTCGCGACCAATGCGAGCGTGCCAAACTTCCGCGGCGCGCCCGTAAATTACCTCCAGCCGATGCAGTTCTACGCGGACTTCCACGAGCCCGGCGAGAAGCAGATCCTCGCGGGCCGGCGGATCCCGGCCGGGCAGAGCGCGGAGCAGGACCTGAAGGACACCCTAGATACCTTGTTTAACCATCCGAACACGGGGCCGTTCCTCTCGCGCCAGCTGATCCAGCGGCTGGTGACCTCCAACCCGAGCCCGGGCTACGTGTACCGGGTGGCGCAGGTCTTCGCGAACAACGGGGCGGGCGTGCGGGGCGACCTCGGCGCGGTGGTGCGCGCGATCCTGCTCGATTACGAGGCCCGCTCGGCGGCCGTGGCGACCACGGCGAGCTTCGGCAAGCTGAAGGAGCCGCTGCTGCGGGCCACCGGAGTCCTGCGGGCCTTCGGAGGCGGGGCCAACAACGGCCGCTTCTTTATTCCTAACCCCGAGGCCACCCTCTCCCAAGCCTCCCTGCGGGCGCCGACGGTGTTCAACTTCTTCGAGCCCGACTTCGTGCAGCCCGGCCCGCTGGCCGCCGCGGGGCTCGTCGCCCCCGAGTACCAGATCGTCAACGACACCACGGCCATCAGCGTCCCAAATCAGCTGTGGAACTACATTTACGCCGGACGGACGGGCATCCCGGGGAGCACCTCGGTGTTTAATCCGGCGGAAGCCACCGTCGGTATCCGCGCGGACGCGACCCTGCTGACCCTCTCGCGCTCGCCCCGGGACCTCGTCGCTAGGGCGAACCTTCTCCTCGCCGGCGGCGCCGTGCCCCGGGCCCTGCAAGACCGGTTCGTGGAGGCCCTGGTCGCGATGCCGGCCAACACCGGCACGACCTACGGCAGCGCCGACCTCGAGCGCGTGCGTTCCGCGATCTACCTGATCTCCACCGTCCCCCAGGGCGCCATCCAGAAATAAGCCCCCGATGAACACCAAGACCCACGATCTCTCCCGCCGCCGCTTCGTCGGCGCCTGCTGCGCCTCCGTCGGTACCACCGGGCTGCTCTCCTCGCTCGCCCAGTTGCGCCTGATGGGCGCTGCCGCGAGCCCCGATGCCCCGACCACCCCACCCCGCGCGGGCGCCCCCGCTCCCGATTTCAAGGCGCTAGTCTGCCTCTTCTTTGCCGGTGGTAACGATGCGAACAACCTCGTGGTCCCGGCCGATAACGCCGGCTATGCGGCCTACGCCTCGGCCCGCGGCGCCCTCGCCCTGCCCCAGTCCTCGCTCCTCCCCATCGCCACTCCGGGCGGCGACGGCCGTAGCTGGGCCCTGCATCCGGCTATGACCGAGCTGAAGGCCCTCTACGACGGCGGCCGCCTCGCCGTGCTCGGCAATGTCGGCACCCTCTCCCAGCCCCTCACCAAGGCCCTGTATACCTCCCGGCCCGACCTGCGGCCGCGCCAGCTCTTCTCCCATAACGACCAGCAGGTCGAATGGCAGACCAGCATTGCCGACCGCCCGTTCTCCGAGGTCGCCACCGGCTGGGGCGGCCGCGTGGCCGACTTGGTCGACGCGTTCAACGCCAACAACCGCATCTCGATGTCGATGACCCTCAACGGTCAAAACACGTTCCAGATCGGCCGCACGGTCCAGCAGTACGCCGTCGGCACCAGCGGCTCCGTCGCCCTCACCGGTAGCGCCGGCACCCCCACCTCGGTCAACGGCGTCCGCACCTCCGCCCTCAACGACGCCCTCGCGGTCCAGAACGCCAACCTGCTGGAGACCGCCTTCGGGGGCCTCACCAGCCGCGCCCTCGGCACCAGTTCGCTGCTTTCGTCCGTCATCACGGGCAACAGTCCCTTCGCCACCGCCTTCAACGGGGTGAACACCAGCCTCGGCCAGCAGCTCCATATGGTCGCCCGGCTGGTTAACGCCCAGGGCCAGCTGAACCTAAAGCGCCAGATCTTCTTCGTCCGCATCGGCGGCTTCGACCTGCACGACAACCAAGTCGTCCTCGGCAACACCGCCAATGGGGCCCACAGCAACATCCTCCGGGACATCAGCCGCTCCCTCGCCGCCTTCAACCAGGCGATGAACCAGATCAGCGCCCAGAATCAGGTCACGGTCTTCACGGCCTCCGACTTCGGCCGGACATTCAACACCAACGGCGACGGTTCCGACCACGGTTGGGGCAGCCACCACCTGGTGCTGGGCGGGGCGGTCCGCGGCGGCGCGCTCTACGGCCAAATGCCCGTGCAGGTACTCGGCGGCCCGGACGATAGCGGCGGCCGCGGGACTTGGATCCCGACCACCAGCGTAGACGAGTACGCGGCCACCCTCGCGCGCTGGTTCGGCGTGAGCGCCACCAACCTCCCCACGATCTTCCCCAACCTCGGTCGCTTCGCCCGCCCAGACCTAGGCTTTATGTCCGCCTAAGCCGGCCCGGGGCGCCCAAAACCCGCTCGCCAAGTTCCGGCGGGCGGGGCTTCCTTGCGCGGATGAGTTCCCCTTCTGTGCCCTCCGGCCTGCCCAAGCCCTCGCCCGGCCAACCCTGCCCCTGCGGCAGCGGTCGAACCTTCGCGCAATGCTGCGCCCCGCGGCTGGACGGCTCCGCTCCGGCGGGCAACGCCGAGGAGCTGATGCGCTCCCGTTTCACCGCCCACGTCGCCCGCGACTGGCGCTACCTGCACGAGACCTACCGGCCCACCTCCCGGAAGCCCTACGTGGAGGAAACGGACGTCGCCGAGATCGCCTGGACCCGCCTCGTCATTCACCAGCACGAGCCGGGACCAACGCCGGACACCGCCTGCGTAGACTTCACCGCCTACTTCGCCACCGAGCAGGGCGAGCAGGCGATGCACGAGAAGTCCGCCTTCGCGCGGATCGACGGCCGCTGGCTGTTTACCCGGACGGTGCGCAACGGCCCCGCCCCCGCCAAGCCGGCCGCCCCCCGCGTCGGCCGCAACGAACCCTGCCCCTGCGGCAGCGGGCGCAAGTTCAAGCACTGCTGCGGCGCCTGACGCCGCCCTTTTCCCGATGGCCCGCCCCACCCCTCGCCGCTCCTTCCTCCGTTCTGGGCTCGCCGGTGTACTCGCGGCGGGCGTCGCCCCCCGCTTCGTGCCCGCCCGTCTCCTCGGCGCCGGCGCCCCTGCGGGTAAGGTCACGCTCGGCTGCATTGGCGTCGGCGCCCACGGCTTCGGGGTTAACCTGAACCAGTTCCTGCAAGAGGACGATTGCCGCATCGTCGCGGTCTGCGACGTATTCGCGAACCGCCGCCGGCGCGCGCGGGAGACGGTCGATCGCCACCACGGGGGCCCGGGCTGCGCTGAGTTTCGCGATTTCCGCGAACTCCTCGCCCGGAAGGACATCGACGCCGTGGTGATCTCCACCCCGGACCACTGGCACGTGCCGATGGCACTGCTCGCTCTGGCCGCCGGGAAGGCCGTCTTCTGCGAGAAACCCACTCTCACCATCGCCGAGGGCCGGACCCTCGCGGACGCCGTCGCCCGCCGGCCGGGAGCCTTCTTCGCCACCGGCCTGGAGGACCGTGCGGTCATCCAATACTACAAGCTAGCCGAAGTCGTCCGCAACGGAGGCATCGGCCGCCTGCGCCGCATCCACGTCGGCCTGCCGGTGAAGCCCCTCTTCCCGCTGGAAGCGCCCGCGCCTGTCCCGGAGGGCCTCGATTACGAGCTCTGGCTCGGCCCGGCTCCGTTCCGGCCCTATTCCCCCACCCTCACCGAAGCCCAGTGCTGGCGGCAGATCCGCGACTTCTCGGGCGGCTCGCTCACCGACTGGGGCGCGCACCTCGTCGATACCGCGCAGGTCGCCGCCGGTGTGGAGGACAGCGGCCCGGTCGCGGTGCGTGGCAAGGGCGAGTTTCCCACCGGGGCGTTCAACACCACCGCCCGCACCTACGAGCTCGAATATACTTACGCGAACGGTGTCGTCCTCACGGTCGGGGCCAGCGAACCTTCGATCCGCCTCGAAGGCGATAGCGGCTGGGTGGGTAACCGCGGCTGGCTCGGCCGGCTGGAGGGCAGCGACCCGGCGGTGTTCCGCCAGACCTGGGAACCGGCCGTGAACCGCCTCTGGCCGCGGCGGCCGCGCGAGCACCGCGACTTCCTCGATTCCCTGCGCGCCGGACGCGCCCCAATGTACCCGGCGGAGGCCCTGCACCGCTTGAGTACCTCCCTGCACCTCGGCGCGATCGCGATGGAACTGGGCCGCCCGCTGCGCTGGGACCCGGCCGCGGAACGGTTCCTCGATGACCCGGCGGCCGACGCCCTTCGTTCCCGGAAGTCGCGGGACGACTGGCAGCGGCGCGGCTGAGCCTCGCGATGACGCCCGCGGACTACATTCGCCGCCATCCGGAGCGTTTGCTGGGCCGCCTGCGTCATCTGGTCGGCATCCCGACCCTCAACCCGCCCGGCGATCACTACGGGGCCATCACCGCCTGGCTGGCGCGGGAACTGGGCGCCGTGGGCTGCCCGGCAAAGCGCTACCCGATCCCCGACCGCCTGCTGCGGCAGGTCCTGCCGCCGGCGCAGCACGGACACCCGCGTTACAATGTCCTCGGGCGCCGCCGGGTGGGCCCGGGCGCGAAGACCCTGCATTTTAACGCCCATTACGACGTCGTGCCCGTTTCGGGGCGCTGGCGGCACGGCAACCCCTTCAGCGGGAAGGAGGCCGGAGGCTGGATCTATGGCCGGGGCACAGCAGATATGAAGGGCTCGATCGCGAGCCTGTTGCTGGCCTTGGAGGCCCTGCAGGCCACGGGCACGGCCCCGCGGCTCAACGTGGAGGTGTCGTTCACCGCGGATGAGGAGACGGATTCGGCGCTCGGGGCGGGCTGGCTGGTGCAACACGCGCCGATCGCGCCGGACTATGCGGTCGTAATGGAGGGGGGCGAAGGCCGGAACATCTGCTGCGGTCACAACGGCACCCTCTGGCTGGAGGTGGAGGTGCGGGGCCGGGCAGCGCACGGTTCGACGCCCGAAAAGGGCGTGAACGCCCTCGTCGGGATGGCCGCGCTGGTGGGGCAGTTTGAGGCCTACCAGCAAAGCCTCGCGGGCCGGACCTGGCGCACGCCAGAGGGCCGGAAAATGCGGCCGACCGTAAACCTCGGCGGCGTCTTCCATTGCGGCGAGGGGGCCAAGATCAACACGGTCCCGGCGCACGCCAGCTTCACCGTCGACCGACGCGTACTGCCGGTCGAGGACCACGCCGCGGTCGAACGCGAGCTGCGGGCGTTTGTCGCGGCCGCAGCGCAGGGTCTGCCCGCCGGCACAGTGCGCGTCCGCAAGCTATCCGAGAACTATGCCTGCTTCAGCCCGCCCACCCATCCGTTCTTCGCGGCGATGGCCGGCTGCGTCCGGCGGGTGCGGCGCACGCCGACCCGGTTCAATGTTTCCACCGGGTTCAACGATATGCACTTCTTCGCCCACCACCGGCGGATCCCCACCCTCGGCTACGGCCCGGGCGGCGAGAACTGCCACGCCGTGGACGAGCGGGCGAAGGTGCGGGAACTGCTCGCCAGCGCCCGGATCTACGCGGAACTAATGACCACCTTCGCGGGCTAAGCCGAGGGCCGGCGGGCAGCGCTCCGGGTGACTTCAGCCCTTGAGGCCCTGCCGCACCATCGCCACGGCGATCGCGGCCAGCAGCATCGAGATGAGCTTGGAGACCGCGCGCAGCGCCGTGGGCCCGACGAGGCGGCCGAGGCGTTCGCTCTGGGTGAAGGCGAGCGCCACCAGCACTAGGTTCACCGCCAGCGCCGCCAAGGTCACCCCATAGCCCACCGAACCGGCCAGCACGAGGAGCGTCGCGATTAGGGCGGGACCGGCGATGAGCGGCATCCCCAGCGGCACCACGCCACAATCCTCGGTGGGCTCCGGGTCCGGCCCGGAATGGGCGAGGTCGCGCGCCGCGAGCAGAAACAGAATCAAGCCGCCCGCCACTTGGAAGTCGTGCACCGCGATCCCGAGCGCCGCGAAGATGCTGGCCCCGAGGAACAGGAACAGCAGCGCCACCCCACCGCCCGTGAGCGTCGCCTGCAGGGCCACGCGCCGCCGCTGCAGGGGATTGAGGCCGCGGCCGAGCGCGAGGAAGATCGCCGCCAGTCCGATCGGATCGATCGCCACGAACAACGGGATGAACGCCTGCAGGACCTGCGCAGACCACGCGGCCACGCCGTACCGAAAGCCCAGTCCCGGCGCCGCGCAAACCGTGAAATGCCCTTGTCTTCCCCGCCAGCCCGCGGGCAACGTCCGCGCCTTCCCGCCGCCCCCGCCCAATGAAGATTAATCACCGCCTGACCGCTAAGGCCCTGCTCCCCAAGACCGACCGCGTGTTCGAGCTCGCCGGCCGCAAGATCCGCGCCCTCGACGCTGCTTGGGACCCCGCCAAGGGCACCCCTGTCTTCACGTGGAAGGGCCAGTACACCTCGCGCGGTTGGACCGAGTGGACCCAGGGCTTCCAGTTCGGGATGGCGTTCCTCCACTTTGACGCCACCGGCGACGACGAGCTCCTCCGCCTCGGGCGCGAGAAGACCGTCCGC
>CAIOTK010000020.1 GCA_903861185.1 uncultured Opitutia bacterium
GTAGGCGGAGGCGAGGCAGGTGAAGCCGTCCAGTCGATCGAACGGCACGGTCCAGGTCGCCCAGCAGACTCCGGGATCCGGCAGCCGGCGGAACTCATCGGGCACGTCAAAATCGCGAAGGTCCACCAGCCCGGCTCCCTCTTGTTCCAGAGTATGACGGAGGAGATCCTCCTCCCGGAGGAATTTCAGCGACTGGGTGATGACGCGCAGGAGCGAAGCACCCCGCTCTCCCCCAGCCACCCACTCGAGCCAGCGTTCGTTCGCCTCCTGCAGCTGCGACGCCGACAGCAGGTTACGGTCCGCCAGCGTCAGACCAAGCTGGCGGTTGGCCTTCATCAGAAGCGAGCGATGTTCACTGGGGGCGGACATCGCGGCCATCGTCGGCTCAACCCCCAGCAGGAGGCGACGCATTTCCGGCGCGCGGGCGCCGGCGGACGCGTTTTAACAATTCCTTTTTAAATCGATCGATGCCGTCCCCCGTGGAGCAGGAAATGCCCAGCACATCTACGTTCGGGTGGCGGCGGCGGAACTTGGCCAGCCAGCCCTTCGCTTCCGGCAAATCCAGCTTATTGGCCACGACGAGCCGCGGCTTTTTGAGCAGCGCCGGATCATAGAGCTTCAATTCCCGCAACAGGTGACGGTAGTCCTCCCGCGGGTCCCGCGCGTCCGTGCCGGCCATATCTAAGAGGAATACGAGCAACGCGCAGCGCTCGATGTGGCGCAGGAAACGGTGCCCGAGGCCGCGGTTCTCGTGCGCGCCCTCGATCAGGCCGGGAATATCCGCGAGCAGCAGGCGACGGGCGCCGCGCTTGTCCTCCGGGTACTCAATCACGCCAATCTGGGGATGCAGCGTGGTGAAGGGATAGGCCGCCGTGCGTGGCCGGGCCTGGGTGATGCGCCCCATCAGGGACGACTTGCCCGCGTTGGGGAAGCCCACGAGACCAACATCCGCAATGCTCTTGAGCACCAGCCGGTAGGTGCCGGACTGCCCAACTAGGCCCGCATTCGCCCGCCGGGGGGCACGCGTCGTGGAGGTCTTGAAGTGGGTGTTGCCCCAGCCGCCGTTGCCGCCCTGACAGAGCACGATGCGCTGCCCATCCTCGATCACCTCCGCCACCGGTTTGCCGGTCTCGAGATCAACGACCATCGTGCCCAAGGGCATTCGCAGCACGCACGCCTCGCCGTCACGTCCGTTGCAGTCCGCGCCTTGGCCGTGGCCGCCGCGCTCGCCGCGCCAGTGGGGCTGGTACTTGTAGTCGACCAGGTTGTTGGTGTTGACGTCCCCGAGCAGGACCACGTCCCCGCCGCGGCCACCATCGCCGCCGTTGGGTCCGCCCCACGGCTCATATTTCTCCCGGCGGAAGCTGATGCAGCCCCTGCCCCCGTCCCCGGCCGCTAGCTTCACAGTGCATTCGTCGACGAACATCCGGCCGACGATGCAGATGCGCCGGGCTTTGCCAAGGGGGGCGTTGCTCTTCCCGGCCGCGGCCTTGTGCCCCGCCCGCGTTTGCCCCTAATCCCGTACCACCCCGATGCGCTCCCCCTGCCTCCTCCGCCGCGCCCTAACGGCCGCCGCCCTCGCCGCCTCGCTGGCGCACGCCGCCCCCACCCGGCTGCCCAACGTGCTGATCCTCTACGCCGACGACCTCGGCTACGGCGACCTCAGCTGCTACCACGCCGGTTCCCGGATCCCCACCCCGCACCTCGACGGTCTCGCTGCCACGGGGCTGCGCTTCACCGACGCGCACAGCTCCTCCGGCGTCTGCACCCCCAGCCGCTACGCCCTCCTCAGCGGGCGGCATCACTGGCGCGACTTCCACGGCATCGTGAACGCGTTCGGTGCCCCGGTCTTCCGGCCGGGCCAGCTCACGCTGCCGGAAATGCTGCGCCGCCGTGGCTACGCCACCGCCGCCATCGGGAAGTGGCACCTCGGCTGGGACTGGGACGCGATCCGCCGCCCGAGCGCGCGGCCCCGCGGCGACGGCAAGAGCAAGGCCGGCGCGGAATGGGGGCCCGAGGCCTTCGACTGGACGCAACGCATCCCGGGCGGCCCGCTCGCGCGGGGTTTCGACCACTACTTCGGGGACGACGTCATCAACTTCCCGCCCTATTGCTGGATTCAGGACGACCGCGTGGTCACCGCGCCCGACCGTCCGCTCGACACCGCCGCCTTCAAGCCGATCAAGGAAGGCAACTGGGAATCCCGCCCCGGCCCGATGGCGCCCGGCTGGGACCCCTACGAGAATCTGCCCACCCTCACCCGCCGCGGCGTCGAATACCTGCGCGGCCGGAAGGGCTCGGACCAGCCCTTCTTCCTCTACTTCGCCTTCCCCTCCCCCCACGCCCCCATCATCCCCAACGATGCGTTCGACGGCAAATCCCGCGCCGGTGCCTTCGGGGACTTCGTGCACGAGACGGACGACTCCGTGGGCCAGCTCCTGCGTGCCCTCGAGGAATCGGGTCACGCCGGGAACACCCTCGTGCTCTTCTCGGCCGACAACGGCCCCGAGCGCTACGCCTACGCCCGCGACGAGCGCCACGGGCACTGGTCCGCGCATCCGCTGCGCGGCCTCAAGCGCGACCTGTACGAGGGCGGCCACCGCGTGCCCTTCCTCGCCCGCTGGCCGGGCGTCATCGCCCCGGGCACCGTCTGCGATGCCCTGGTTTCCCAGATCGACGTGATGGCCACCCTCGCCGCCATCACGGGCCACGCCCTGCCCCGGGACGCCGCCGAAGACTCCCACGACCTCCTGCCGCTCCTGCGCGGTGGCACCACCCCGGTCCGCACCTCCCACGTGCACAATACCAACGCCAACGGGTACGCGATCCGCGACGGGGACTGGGTGCTGATCCTCGCGAAGGA
>CAIOTK010000021.1 GCA_903861185.1 uncultured Opitutia bacterium
CAATGGCCGGGCGCGAGCCGCGGTACGCAACCGAGGCGGGCGTGCAGGCGTTGGCGGCGCGGTTGGCGGCGTTGGGCCGCTGGATTCCGCCGGCGGCGGAGCTCAGCCGGGGCCTCGGCCTCGCGCGGTGGATGTCGCGCAACCAGCGGCCGACTTCGAGCGCGCGGGCGCGGCAGGTCTTCGGCTATGCGCCGCAGTTCAGCCTAGTGACGGGCTTGCTCGCCACCGAGTTGGCGCTGCGCGGCCGCAGCCTGCCCGCGCGGCGCCCGGCCCGGTCGAGCCACGACGGGCACTATGTTCTCCAGCCTCTGGCGGGTGCGCGGCCACGTTCGCTGGCCGAACTGCAGGCTGTAGTCCGCGCCGCAGCCGCGGCGGGCCTGCGCGTGAAGGCCGTCGGCAGCCTGCACAGCTTTGCCGCGTTGCCAGAGACGCCCGGCGTCGAGGTGCGGCTCGACTGCTTGGATCGCATCCTCGCGGTGGAGGGTGCGCGCGTGACCGTCGAGGGTGGCATCACCCTCGCGGCGTTGAACCGCGCCTTGGCGGCCCGGGGGCTCGCGCTGCCGAACCACGGTTCCTACCTGGGCCAGAGCCTGGCGGGGGCCCTCGCGACGGCGACGCACGGCGGGTCCCTGCGCACTGGCACCTTGGCGGACGCGGTTGAGGCGGTGACGCTGGTGCTGGCGGACGGCGCGGTGCGGCGCTGGCGGGAGGGGGAGGCGGAGTTTGGGGGCGTCGTGGCGGCGTTGGGGCTGGTGGGGGTGACGGCCGAGGTGACGTTACGGTGCGTCCCGGCTTTCCACCTGCGGGGGCAGCCGCGGGTGCTGGGGTGGGCGGAGTTTCTCCGGCGGTTCGAGCAACTGCACCGCGAGGCGGATTTTTTGGATGCGCGTTGGCATCCCGAGGCGGGGTTGGTCGAGGTGCTGGAGATCCAGCGTTGTGCCGCGGTGCCCGGCCCGGCGCTGGAGGTCCCGGCGCTGCGGCCGGCCGGTCCGGCGGGGCGGCGGCGGTTGGTCTCGGCGAATTTCCGCCTGCTGCTGCGGTTACTGCGGCTGCCGGGCGCGGGGCCGTTGCGGCGGGCGGTGGCGCGACGCTGGTGTGGGCACGGGTATGGAGCGTCAGCGGGACCCGCCGAGGCGGTGCTGGCGTTCTCGGATCTCTCGCAGGGGGAGCCTTTTCCGATCGACGACCTCGAGTTCGCGGTGCCGTTCCCACGCGCGCCGGAGGCCTTGCGGGCGCTGGCGGCGTGGTTCGCCGGGCCCGGCCGGCCGCCGCGGTTTTTCCCGGTGCACTTGCGGGCCAGCGCGGCCGGCGCGCACTGGCTCGCGGCGAACCACGGGCAGGAGGTCTGCTGGCTCGAGTTCTGGGATTATCCGGGTGATCCGCGCTGGCACGCCGGCTTGGCGGAGGTGCTCGCGCCGTGGGCTCCGCGGTACCATCTCGGTAAGAATCTGCCGCCGGCCGCCGCCGGTGAGCGGTTGCATCTGCCGGGGCGCGAGCGGTTCTTGGCGCTCCGGGAGGCGCTCGACCCGGCCGGGGTGTTCCTCAACGCGGAGGCTTGCCGCCGTTTGGGGTTGGCGGCGCCGGGATCGGTTTCGGGGCGAGCAGCAGCAGGCCGCGCAGCAGCCAGTCCCGTTTGACCTTCGCGTCCATCCACGTCGCCGCGGACCGGTGGCGGATGTAGGTTGTGCGGCCCAGTTCAGGGAGGAGCACCGACCGCATAAAGCGGGGTAGGCTGGCTCCGTCCGGGCAGCTGAACCATTCACCCGGGACGAGGCGGACCGTGCCGCCCGCCGCGCGGTGCGCTTCGAGCACGTCGGTGAAGGCGCCAGGTCCGGTCTGGTCGATCAGGTGGGCGACGAGGTCATCGGCCATCCGCCGATCGAGCCGCGCGAGCACCTCCTGCACCAGTGCGTGCAGGAACGGGTGGCCGGGGCGGGCGAGGAAGGTCCACTGGCAATAGAGTAGTCCCCGGCGGGTGCGGTAGAGCTCGCGCACCTTGCGCGAGTCCGTGCGCAGCTCCGTTGCCACCACGAGCTCGTCGTCTGGTCGGAGAAAATCCAGCGGTCGGCGGCACTCGCAGTCCATATCGGCGTACAGCCCGCCGTGGATGGCGACGATCATATAGCGGGCGACATCGGCGCGTTGGGCGGCGCGGGGGATGGCGAGCCAGCGGGCCTCGGCTCCGGGGAAGTGGGACCGCATCAGCTCAAGGCAGGCGGCGTCGTTCCAGAGGCGGTGTTCCCAGCCGGGCAGGTGCTGGCGAAACGTTTCCCGCCAGCGGGTGAAGGCGGCGGGCGGGGGATTCGCGCCGAGCCAGATCTGGTGGACGATCCGAGGGATGGCCATCGCCTCAGGCGGCGGGCACGAACTTGCCGTACTGCATCCGCAGCACGCGGTCGGCGACCCCGTAGTGTTCGTCGTCGTGGGTGACGGCGACGACCGTGCGGCCGGCGGCGCGCAGCTCCGGCAGTAGCTCCCGGTAGAAGAGACGGCGGAAGGCGGGGTCTTGCTCCGCGGCCCACTCGTCGAGGAGCAGCACCGGCTTGTCCGCGAGGAGCGCGAGCACAAGGGCGAGGCGTTTCCGCTGGCCGGTGGAGAGCTGGCGGTTGGTCAGGCGGCGGCCGTCGAGGCCAGTCTTGTGGAGCAGTTCGGTGCGGAGGAGCAGGGCGTGGAGCCGAGCTTCGTCCGGCGTGGCCATACCGTAGAGGCGCTCGAAGAGGTGCGGGTCGCTGAAGATCGGGCTGAACAGGTCGCGGTAGGGTTGGCGGAGCGCGCCCGCGACCACGGCGCCGTCGAGGCGGAGGGCGCCGGTCGCCGGGGGGTAGAGCCCGGCGAGCACTTTGAGGAAGGTCGACTTGCCGCTGCCGTTACCGCCGGTGATGAAGACGATCTCCCCCGGGCGCAGCGCGAAATCGAAGGGCTCGAGCGAGAACTCTCGCTCCCCGCGGGCGTTCGCGTAGGCGAAGGTGATGCCCTCGGCGCGCAGGCCGGTGAACGCGGGCGGGACCGCCGGGGCGGGTTCGCCCACCGGGTCGGGGCCGGTCCCCGCGAGCGCGGCGTCGAGGCCTGCCTCGATGCGGGTGAGTTCGTCGATCGCGCCGTGGACCTCCGCGAGCTTCTGCCCGGCAAACACCACCTCGTTGAGCGGCCCCATCATAAACACGATGAGGGTGGCGATGGCGGAAATGCGGGGCGCGTCGGCGGCGGCGAAGACCGGGACAAGGAAGACCACTGCCGCTAGCAGCAGGAAGAGCGCGGAGGTGGCGAGGAGGGTGCTGTCGCGCCAGAGCAGGCCGAGCCGGGTGCGAGCGGTGCGGGCCTCGGCGGCGGCGGGCAGCAGGTCATCGGCGAAGAACTCCCGGGCGGCGGCGCCGTTCATCTTCAGCTCGCGGAAGCCCTGGAGCAGGTCGTCGAAACGGGCGGAGAACCGGTTGTCGACCCGCGTGGCCTCGTGAATCGCAGCGGTGATCGGGCCCCGGTGGCGGGCGAGGACGAGCCCCAGCAAGCCGAGCGCGCCCGCGAGCGTGAGCGCGGCCGCCGCCGATTGCAGGTAGATCGCGAGGAAGGCGCAGAGCAGCAGCACGACCGCGGTGGCTGCGCTGATCAGCGGGATGAGCCCCCCGGAGATCGTCGCCGCGTGGGTCGAGATCGCGTTGTGCAAGTCCGTCCGCGCCAGCTGCTCGAAGGCCGGTAGCGGGGCGTCCCGCAGCTTGGTCGCGAGGCGCACGCGCACCCGCTCGACCACTAGCTCCACCGCGGGCGTGAGGCGCTCGAGCAGGTAACCCTTGCTCTTCCAGTAACCGGCGAGGCAGACGAAGGTCAGCGCCAGTTCGACGAGCGCCGATTTGCCGTCGGAAATCCGGTCGGCGGCGCGCGTCAGCACAAAGATCAGCAGCGTGTTGATCACGCCGGCGGCGATCCCGGCGATCAGCATCCGCCGGTCGAGGACAACTTGCTCCCGGCGGAGCAGCTCGAGCACCTTGAGTTGCATCAGGGGCGGGGCCTCAGCGGCCCGGGGTCAGCCCGGGCATCGGGAGGCCGGGGAGGGGACCGGGGGCCGCGGCGGGCACCGGGACGGGTATGGGCACGGGCACGGGGACCGGCACCGGTGCGGGGTCGGGCGCGGGGGCCGGGGCGGCGGCGCCGCCGGTGTCGAGGATCAGCGGCAGCCCCTGGGTGCCCGCGCCACCCACCACGACCACCTTGGCGTTGGTGGACTCGGCGAGCTTGAGCGTGGCCTCGATGCCGCGGTAGCGCAGCAGGTCGGAGGTGAGGGTGGGCGCGACGGTCCGGTTGAACTTCTCCACGCCGCCGGCCTCGATCACCTTGCGCTCGGCCTCCAGGCGCTCGCGCGCGATCCTGAACTCCATCGCGAGGGAGCTCTGCTGCTCGACCAGCTTCGACTCGATCGACTTCTGCAGGGCCGGAGGCAGCTTGATCTCCTTCACCAGCAGGTCGTCCAGCACGAGGTAGCGGTCGCCGATCTGCGTCACCGCCGACAGGAGGGTCTGCTCGATGAGCGTGCGTTTGGTGGTGTACATCTCCTCCGGGGTGAACTCACCGAAGGTCATGCGGACGAGGGCCTGGATCTCGGGCAGGACGATTTTCTCCACGTACTCCGGGCCGACCTCCTGGTGCAGCACGCCGAGCAGCTCGATCTTCGGGCGGTAGCGCACCGAGAGGGTGACGCCGACCTCAAGGCCGTCGCGGCTGATGACGCTGAAGGACTGGGAAATCTGGTGCAGCCGGACGTCGTAGACGGTGAGTGTGTCCCAGGGGAAGAGCAGTTGCAGGCCCTCGTCGCGGACCTCGTCGGTCTGCGTGCCGCCGAGGAAGTGCCGGAACACGACGCCCGCGTGGCCGGCGGGGATGGCGTAGAAGATGGAGCGGCTGAGCGCGAGGACCAGGACGACGCAGGCGAAGCCGCCGAGCCACAGGTAGTAGCGGCGCGCGTGGTACCACCGGTGCAGCCGGACGCGCCAGGCGGCGGGCGGGCGGGCCCCGGAGGGCGACGGGGCGGGGGGCGGGGCATCTTCCATTGGTTCAGCGGTTTTGGGCGGCCTTCAGCTTGGCGAAGGCCTCGGTTTCGAGACGGTTCTCCGCATCCTCGGACTGCACGACCCAGGCTTCCGGGAGGCGGGCCGCGAGGGGCCCGAAGCGGATGAGGGGCAGCAGGTAGCCGCGCCCGGCTGAGACGGTGCTGCCCGCCAGCGCCTGGTTGGCCACGGCGGCCGCGATGTTCGGGTGCAGGAGGTAGTTGATGAAGTCCTCCGCCAGTTCGCGCCGTTCCGGGCTCGCGGCGGCGGGCAGGCTGGCGGACTCGATCCGGATCCAGGTCGTCTCGTCCGGGGAGACGAACCCGATGCTCGGATTGCGCTGGATCGCCGCGATGGCCTCGCTGGAGAGCACCATCGCCAAGGTTACCTGCTCGCGGATTATCGCGTCGACGATTTCTCCCTCCGACAGGATTAGCGGACGGATTTCCTCCGCGATCCGTCCGATGTAGTCCGCGGCCGCCCGCAGGGCCAACGGGTCCGTCGCGTTCAGCCCGTAGCCGAGGTTGACCAGGGCCGCGCCGAAGATGCGTTGAATGGAATCAGGGAAGGCGACGGCGACCGAGGGCACGGCGACGTCGGCGGGGCGGGATCCGCTTCCAGACGCCTCCTCCTGCAGACGGTTCGCCTCGGCCGCCGACTCGATCGGGTAGCCGTAGTACGCGATGCCGATGATGTCCCCGCCTTCGCCCCGGAGGGGCTCGTAGGCGGTGAGGTGCGTGCGCCCGAGGATATCCGCGATGCCGTAGTAGGCCTCGCCGCGGCGGAGGGCGGCCATCGCCGGGCCGACGGGGTCGAGGACCGTGCCGATGGCCCGCCGCCCCTCGCGGTCGCGCACGCTGGTGGAGAGGCGCACATAGGTGTCACCCGCGCGCGTGAAGAAGGTGGCGTTGCCCCCGGTGGTCGCGGAGACGGTGTCGACCAGCCGGTGATCGGTCAGCGGGCGGTGGCGGCCGAAGCGGATTTCCGGGGCCTCGCGTCCGCCTAGGTCGACCGGCGCGTGCACGGTGGGCGGGCCCTCGGCGAGGGCGAGCTCGCGCAGCTGGCGCACGGAGGCCTGGACGCGATCCAAGGCCCCGCTGCGGGTGGCGCGCCGCTCCGTACCGCTGGACGCATCGAACAGGAGCTTGGGCTCGAAGATCGCGGACCAGCGGCTCGGCGGGGTGGGGAGCAGGCGCCGGTTGTAGGCGATGCCAAAGGTGGACCAGACGAGCGGAGCGGTGAAGCGGTCGTCCGGATCATAGACGAGGCCGCGGAAGTCCCGGTCGATGTTGGCCAGGTTGGGGATCCGCGCGGCATTGAGGGGCGCGAGCAGGTTCAGCCGCGCGAGGCGCTGGGCGCCATAGCCGGGAAGAAAGATCAGGTCCGCCTTCTCCCCGGCCTGCAGCCGCCGGGTGAGGTCATCGGTGGTCTTGTAGAAATCCACTTCGACCAGCACCCGGGTCGCCTCCTGGTAGCGGCGGATGAGCGCCGGGGACAGAAGATCTTGGCGGGTGAGCACCCGGAGCACCTCGGGCTGCTTGCGCTTCCGGTAGGTTTCCACGACCGACCGGGTCCGCTCCGTCGGCCCCTCGATCTTATAGTTAGCGAGGAAGCCCGAGCCAGTGTCGACGTCCGGCGGCATCGGGTTCTCCACCTTCCGGCAGCCGGCCGCCGCCAACAGGGCCAGGCCAGCGGCGAGGAGGAGCAGGAAGATTCCGCGCGGGCGCATTTCCCGTCAGGGGCTACCGGGATTCACCGGGGGTTCAAGAGCGGATTCCCGTCCGGCCCCGGCTTGCCCCCGGTCGGCGCGCCTGCCATCTCGCCCGCGTGTTCCTGTTCCCCCCCACCGCCGCGGCGCCTCTTCCGCTGGCGCGCGCCGACGGCCGGGCGTTCGCTGGGCTGGCCCTGACCGCTGCCTCCGCCGCTGCCCTCGGCGCCGCCGGGGCGGATTTCCTGCACCCGGAGGAACTTGCCGCTTGGGCCGCCGCAGGGGTCGAGAAACGGCGGGACGACTACCTCCGGGGGCGCTACGCGGCGAAACTCGCGCTCGGGCACGCGGGGCTGGCCGGCCCGGCCGCGGCGCGCGCGATCCTGCCCGGGGTCTTCGGCCAGCCGGTGGTCCGGGGCGGGGGCGGTTGGCAGGTGAGCCTCGCCCACTCCGGCGGGCGGGCCGCCGCGGTCGCCTTCCCCGAACAGCACCCGCTCGGGATCGACTTGGAGGCGTGCGACTCCGGCCACGCGGCCACTCTCGCCCGCGACCTCTCTCCGGCAGAGGCGGACTGGGTGGCGACGGCTGGCCTAGACTCGCTGGTCGCGCTGACGGCCCTGTGGGCGGCGCGCGAGGCGTTGAGCAAGGTCCTCCGCACCGGGCTGATGACGTCGTTTGCGCATTTTCGGGTCGCGCCGCCCACGGCCGTCCCGGGGGGCTGGCGCGCCGAGTACGTGGAGTTCCCGCAGTATCAGGCCGCGCTGCTGCCGCGCCCCGGGTTCGTCCTCGCACTCGCCCTGCCGCGCAGGACGACCTTGCCTTGGCCGGAGCTGTCCGCGACGGTGACCGGGTTTTGAGCGCTGCCGCCACGCCCGTCGTCGCGCCGCCCGGCCTCGTCGGCGGCACGCTTGGTTGCCCGGATTTCCGCCGGCGCCGCGGGCTCCGTTACGCCTACTACGCCGGGGCGATGTACAAGGGGATCGGCTCCCGTGCGCTGGTGGTGCGGATGGGCCGCGCGGGGCTCTTGGGTTTCCTCGGCACCGGCGGCCTGCGGCCGGAGGAGATCGCGGCCGACCTGCGCGGGATCGCGGCCGACTTGGGCGGCCAAGGGACCTACGGCGCCAATTTCCTCGCTAGCCCCCTCGACCCCGCCGCCGAGCGCGCCGCGGCCGAGTTGCTCGTGGCGCTGGAGGTGCCGCACGTCGAGGCTGCCGCCTTCACCACGGTCACGCCCGACCTCGCCTGGCTCCGCGCCCGCGGTCTGCAGGCCGGCCCCGACGGCGGCATCGTCCGCCCCCGGCAGATCGTCGCCAAGCTCTCCCGCCCCGAGGTCGCCGCCCTGTTTCTCGCTCCGGCCCCCGCGCCCCTGTTGGAACGGCTCGTCGCCGCCGGCCGCCTCACCCCCGAAGAGGCCCGCCTCGCCGCCGCGCTGCCCTTGGCCGACGACCTCTGCGTCGAGGCGGATTCCGGCGGCCACACCGACCGTGGCGTCCTCGGTGTGCTCCTGCCTTTCATCCGCCGCCAGCGCGACGAGGCCCGGCGCGCGCGCGGCTGGACCACCCCTATTGGGGTCGGCGCGGCCGGGGGACTCGGCACCCCCGAGGCCGTCGCCGCCGCCTTCACCCTCGGGGCCGATTTCGTCGTCACCGGCTCCGTCAACCAGTGCACCGCCGAGGCGGGTACCAGCGACCTAGCCAAGGACCTGCTGCAGACGGCGGAGCCGCAGGATACGGATCTGGTGCCCGCGGGAGATATGTTTGAGCTGGGGGCCAAGGTGCAGGTCTTCAAGCGGGGGCTGTTGTTCCCGGGGCGCGCGAAGAAGCTGTATGAGCTCTACCGCCAGCTCGACTCGCTGGACCAGCTGGACGCCCGGACCCGCGAGCAGCTGGAGACGCGGGTGTTCGGGCGGCCGCTGGCGGCGGTCTACGAGGAAACGAAGGCCTATTATCTGACGCGGCGGCCGGAAGTAATCGCGCGGGCGGAGCAGGACCCGAAGCACCGGATGGCCCTAGTGTTCCGCTGGTATTTTGTGCACTCGAGCCGGCTCGCGCGCCGCGGGGATTCGGCGGGCCGGGCGGATTTTCAGATTCACTGTGGACCGGCCCTCGGTGCCTTCAACCAACTCGTGCGCGGGACGCCGCGCGAGGACTGGCGGCACCGGCACGTCGATGAGATCGCCGGGCTCCTGATGGAAGGCGCGGCGGCGGTCCTGCGGGAGCGGTGGGCGGCGCTAGCCGCGGGATGATTTCAATGGATCCGGAAACCGAACGTATCTTCGAGGTGGTGAAGGCCAACGTGGTCAAGGTGCTGACGGGCATCGACCCGGCCACGGTGACGCTGGAGCGCAGCCTGACGGAGCTCGGGGCCAACTCGGTCGACCGGGTGGAGGTCGTGCTCTACTCCGCGGAGGACCTTGGCCTCGATGTCCCGCGGGCCGAGCTGCACGGCGCGCGCAATTTGGCCGACCTGGTGGCCGTGCTCCGGCGCCACGCGGGCCGCTGACCGTGGATCCCGCCGCGCCAGCGCCGTTTCCGCGGGTGGTAATCTCCGGCCGCGGCTTCGTCGGCGGTGCGGGAACCGGCTATCCTGCCCTCGCGGCGGCCCTGCGGGCGGACCGCAGCGCGATCCGCGTCGTCGCCGGTGGCCCCCGAGTGCCGGCGCTAGGCGCACCGGCGGACTTCGTGGCCGAACCGTGGCTGGCCGGGTTGGCTGCCGTGGAACCAGAATTGGGCGCGCGGGCCCGGCGGCTCCTGCGCAACGTCCCCCGCCCCGCGCTCCTTGGCGTGGCGGCGGCACACGAGGCGGCGCGCGAGGCCGGCCTCGGCCCCGACGCGCCCGGCACGGCCGGAACGGGCGTGATCGTCGCGGGGTCCAATCTCGCGCAGGACTGGGGTTTTGCGAACGCCGGCGCGGTCTTGGCCGGGCGGTCCCCCAACCCCCGCCACGCCGTGGTGTATGCCGATTCCCATCAGGTGGGCGCCGTCAGCGAACTACTCGGGTGGCGCGGTCCCGGCCTCACGGTGGGCGCGGCGGCGGCCAGCGGCCACGCGGCGCTCTTTCAGGCGTGGCTCTGGCTGCGCGCGGGCGTGGTGGAGCGCTGCCTCGTGCTGGGGGCGGCGACCGGTTTTTCGCCGGTGGAGGCAGAGGCTTTTGCGCTGCTAGGGGCGGCGGCGCCCGCCGCCAGCGTCGCGGAGCTGGGCGGGCCCTTCGATCGCCGCCACGCCGGGTTCGTCGCCGGGGAGGCCGCGGCCGCGGTGGTGCTCGAGGTGGAGTCGGCCGCCCGCGCCCGGGGCACCGTCCCGCGCGGTTGCCTCGCTGGCGCCGCCCTGCTGCTCGGGGCTCGCCACGGGCCGGAACCGGACGTGGATGACGAGGAGCGGGCGATGCGGCGTGCGCTGGCTGCAGCGGGGCTGGCCCCCGGGGATCTCGATTTGGTCAGCGCCCACGCTTCGGGCACGCCAGCGGGCGATCGCGCCGAGTGCGCCGCGCTGCGCCGGGTGTTCGCCGACGCGCTGGGCCGGGTGCGCGTCAACGCGCCCAAGGACCTCACCGGGCACACGTTTTCCTCGGCTGGTGTGGTCGCGGTGTTGGCTTGCCTTGCGCAGATGGAGGGCGGATTCCTCCACGGTCATGCCCACCTCGCGGAACCGATCGACGACCAACTGCGCTTCGTCCGGCGCGCGGAGTTGGCTGCGACCCGCGCGGCCCTCGTCAACGGGTTTGGTTTTGGCGGTTTTGCCGCGGCTCTCGTGCTGACCGCCCCCTGATTTTATGCGCGTCGGTATTGAGGCCATTAATTTTTACGGGGGCGCGACGGTCCTCGACATCCGGTCCCTCTTCGAGGCCCGTCAGCTGGACCTGCGGCGCTTCGACAACCTGCTGCTGCGCCGCAAATCGGTGGCCCTGCCGTGCGAGGATCCGGTCTCCTTCGCGGTGAACGCGGCCCGGCCGTTGGTGGAGGCGCTGACTCCGGCGGAGCGGGCGCGGATCGAGTTGGTGGTGTGCGGCTCGGAGTCGGGGGTCGATTTCGGGAAGTCTCTGAGCACCTACGTGCACCATTATTTGGGCCTGGGGCGGACGTGCCGGCTCTTCGAGGTGAAGCAGGCGTGCTACGGGGGCACGGCGGCGCTGCAGATGGCGGTCGGGTTCATCGCGTCGCAGGCGTCGCCCGGCGCCAAAGCGCTGGTCATCGGCACGGACATCGGCCGCGCGACGATCCG
>CAIOTK010000022.1 GCA_903861185.1 uncultured Opitutia bacterium
AGCTCGATGGGATGTTCCGCGACGAAGCCGGTGCGATCACGTGGGCCCGGACGGAACTGCGCCGCGCCGCCGCGGCCGCCGCGCGCGCCAGCGCCGCCGTCACCCCTTCGCCACCCGTCTCCCAGCAAGGCATGCCCGCCCGCGGAGCCAGCCACGACGCCGGATAAAGCCCTTCGCCGCCCTTCCCCGCCGTGGGCACTCCTCCACCCAGCCCCTCGCCTTAGCTAACCCGCCCAGTCCCGCACGCTCGCCCTCGGCGTCTCCAGGTACACCTTTCTTCCTGCATCTTTTCCGTTTCCGCGTCTTCCCCCATTCGGCACCCTTCCTTCCTCTCCATGCCTTCTCAACTCGACCAGCTGAAACAGTTCACCCAGGTCGTCGCTGATACCGGCGACTTCGCATCCATGCGCCAGTTCTCGCCGAAGGATGCGACGACCAACCCGTCGCTCATCCTCAAGGCCGCCGCGATGCCGGAGTACGGCTATCTCGTCGACCGCGCCCTGCGCGACGCCGGCACGGCGACACCCGTGGGTCAGGTGATTGATTCCCTGCTCGTGCTCTTCGGCCTCGAAATCCTCCGGATCGTCCCGGGCCGCGTCTCCACCGAGGTCGATGCCCGCCTGTCCTTCGACCGCGACGGCACGGTCGCCAAGGCCCGCGAGATCATCGCGCGCTACGCCGCCGCGGGGATCCCCCGCGAGCGGGTGCTGATCAAGATCGCCTCCACTTGGGAGGGCATCCGCGCCGCTGAGGTCCTTGAGCGCGAGGGTATCCGCTGCAACCTAACGCTGCTCTTTTCCCTGCCCCAAGCGGTGGCCTGCGCCGAGTCTGGCGTGCGGCTGATCTCGCCGTTTGTCGGCCGGATCCTCGACTGGCACAAGCGCAACGCCGGCCGCGACTTCGCCCCCGCCGAGGACCCCGGCGTGCGCTCCGTCGCGTCGATTTACGCGTACTACAAGCACTACGGCTACGCGACCGAGGTCATGGGTGCCTCCTTCCGCAACAAGGGGGAAATCCTCGAACTCGCTGGCTGTGATCTGCTCACCATCGCGCCGCCGCTGCTCGCCGAGCTCGCCGCCAGCGAGGAGCAGATCACCCGCAAGCTCTCTCCTGAACACGCCGCCAAGGACGCCCCCGCGCGCCGTTCCTACGACGAGAAGGCGTTCCGCTTCGTGCTGAACGAGGACGCCATGGCCACCGAGAAGACCGCCGAGGGCATCCGGCTGTTCTCGGCCGACATCGTCAAGCTGGAGACCTTCCTCGAGCAACGCCGCCGCAGCTGAGCGCCGCGGGCGGCGGCGGCGCGATCCCGCCGCGACCCCACGGCGACCGGCGACAAACCGCGCCGGGATTCGTCTCTTCGTCGCCCACCCGCGCCTCCTCCCCCGCGCACGCGCCTCAACCGCCACCTACGCGCCGCGCCATCCGGGGGCGATCCGCCACGTCAGCGAGCCGCCTGCGCCGGGAGCACCGCGTCCAGCGTGAGCTGGCCGCCTTCCACCGCAAACGCCGCCGGGCCGACGGCCAAGTCGCCGTCGGTGAGGATGCGCGCCCGGAGGCCGCCGCGGCCCTTCAACCACGCCTCGGCGCCCGGTCCCACCGCTTGGTCCATCCAGTAGCAGGGCGTTGACTCCGCCGTGCCCTCAAAGGTCACCCCACCGAGCGAAAAGCGCGCGCCGATCAACGCAGGTAAGTCGATTCCCTCCACCACCACGTTCCGCCGTACCGCCCCCGGGCTCACGCCGGACACCCCGAGCGCGGCGCAAAGTTCGTTCCACACGGAAAAGTCGAAGAACGTGATCTGCCCGCGGTAGTCTTCCTTGTAGTCAAAGAAGCGATCCCCCTCGATCCCGCGCCCCGCCCGACACCGCACGCGCTCCACGGAGACCGTCGCGTGTGTCCCCGCCGGCCGCCCGTGATGGCCAAAGTAGTTATGGCCGGGAGAAATAAAGAGATGACGGACGTGAACCGGCATGATGGCGACGCGCCGAGTCCACGCGGCGACCCACGGAAACGCAACCCCACTCCGCGGCGCGGCAAGCCGGCGTCGGTACTTCCGAGAAGACACGGCCGCTTTTTTCTTTCCAGCGCCTCCCCGCACGGTTCGCTCTCCGTCATGCGCCCCGCCCCGTTCCTTCCCCGCTGGTCGACGTTCCGCGCGCGACGGGTCGCCCACGTTCTGCTCGGCCTGCTCAGCATCGGCCTCCTCACCGCGTCCGCTTTCGCGTCCACGGTCAGCGCGCCCGCCGGCCCGCGCGTGCCGCGGTCGGTCGTGTTCATCCTCTCCGACGACCATCGCTACGATGCGATGAGTTTTCTCGGGCACCCGTTTCTCCAGACGCCCCACCTCGATTCCATCGCCACCCAGGGCGTGCACCTGCGCAACGCGTGCGTCACCACCGCGCTGTGCTCGCCCAGCCGCGCCTCGATCCTCACCGGCCTGACCTCACACCGTCACCGCGTCGTCGACAACTACAACGCGATCGCGCCGGGGATGCGCTTCTTCCCGCAGGATCTCCAGCAAGCCGGCTACCGCACCGCGTTCATCGGAAAGTGGCACATGGGCGGCGAGTCCGACGCCCCGCGTCCGGGCTTCGATCACTGGGTGAGTTTCCGCGGCCAAGGCTCGTACCTGCCCGAAGCGAACGGGCTCAACGTGAACGGTCAGCGCGTCCCGCAACGTGGCTACATCACCGACGAACTCACCGACTACGCGATCGACTGGCTGAGAACCCAGCGACCGAAGGAGCAGCCGTTCTTTCTCTACCTGTCCCACAAGGCGGTCCACGCCAACTTCACCCCGGCCGAGCGGCACCGCGGCCGCTACGCCAACGCCGCCGTGCCGCGCCCCGGCAACGCCGACGAAACCCCCGCCGAACTCGCCGCCAAGCCCCGCTGGGTCCGGGACCAACGTAACAGCTGGCACGGCGCCGACTTCCCCTACCACAGCGACCTCGACATCGCAGACTACTACCGCAGCTACTGCGAAACCCTCCTCGCCGTCGACGACAGCGTCGGCCGCGTCCTCGCGCAGCTCAAGGAACTCGGCTGCCTGGAGGACACGCTGGTGATCTACATGGGCGACAACGGATTCATGTTCGGCGAGCACGGGCTGATCGACAAGCGCGTCGCGTATGAAGAATCCATCCGCGTGCCGCTGCTCATGCAGTGCCCCGCCCTGTTTCCCGGCGGCCGCACGGTCGACGAGGTGGTGGCGAACATCGATCTCGCGCCGACGATCCTCGAGGCCGTCGGCCTCACCCCGCAGCCCGGGCTGGACGGACGCAGCTTTCTCGGCCTCGCCCAGGGCAAGTCGGTGCCGTGGCGCGAGGACTTCCTCTACGTCTACTACTGGGAGCGCAATTATCCCCAGACCCCGACGACCTTCGCGCTGCGGACGGATCGCTACAAGTACATCACGTACTACGGCATCTGGGACGTCGATGAATTGTACGACCTCCGCGAGGATCCCGCGGAGCGGCGCAATCTCATCGCGAGCCCCGAGCACCGCGCGATCGCGCGCGACCTCGAGCAGCGGCTCTACCGCCGCCTCGCCGCGGAGGGCGGCATGCAGATTCCGCTGAACGCCCCCAAGGGCGGTATCTACAACAAGCGCCTCGCCCCCCGCGAAGGATCGGAAGCCGCCGACTTCCCGCCCGCCCTCGTCGTGCCCGCCCCGCTCAACCGCGGCGCGCAGTGACCGAGCGGCAGGGCACCGTGGATCCGATGGTCGGCTTGACCGCCTGCATTTGTCCGCCTGATGCCGCAGTGAACGGGAAAGGCTCGGACGTTGACCCGCGGGCAGCGATGGATTTTCTCTCCGGCAAGCGAGGCGCGTCCCCATAGCTCAAGTGGATAGAGCAGTCGTTTCCTAAACGACTGATCCGTGTTCGAGTCACGGTGGGGGCACCAGCCTTCGCCACGGCCCTGTCAGTAGGAACGCGGGCGCGAAGCAGCACGGCGGCCCGAGAGCCCGTTACGGCGACATCCATTCCCTGCCCGCACCCATCGATCTCGTCCGGCGCAAATCATCGTTGCCCTCGCTTCACGGGCAAAGACGGGTTCCACTCCGCCACGTCAATCGTCGTCCTCACTTCGACCGCCATGACCTCCCGTTCGCGTCTGCCGATCTCCTTTGGCGCTTCATTCCGCTGCGCACCCACCACCACGACCGCGCGCGGTCGATTGATCGGGCTCTTCGTTGTGCTGGCCCTTGCCCTCTCCGCCAACGGCGCGCCCGTGCCGTCCGGTGGGTGGCGAGCCGGGGTAGCGCGCGAAAAGATCACGCCACCCGCCGGGGTGTGGATGACCGGCTACGGGTCGCGCGACCGTCCGGCCGAGGGCACCGGGCAGGATCTGTGGGCCAAGGTGCTCGCGATCTCCGATCCGTCGGGTCGGCGCGCGGTGCTCGTCACGCTCGATCTGTGCGGCATCCCCCGCGAGTTTTCCGACGCGGTCGCCAGCGCCGTCAGTGACTCGCACGGCCTGCCGCGCAGCGCGGTGATGGTGAACGTCTCCCACACGCATTGCTCGCCGTTCCTCCGCGGCTACCTCAACGGCCTTCGCGTGCTGCCGCCGGAGGCTGTGGCCCGCTCCGACGACTACGCCCTCACGCTGCGCACCGCAGTCACGCGCGCCGCGCGGGCCGCGCTCGATGCGCTGCAACCCGCCGCGCTGGCCTGGGGCGAGGACGAGGCCCACTTCGGTTTCAATCGCCGCGAAAACCCCGAGAAGGACGTCGCCGCACTGCGTGCAGCCGGCCAACTGAAGGGCCCGGTCGATCCACGCGTGCCCGTGCTCGCGGTGCGCACCGCCTCCGGCGAACTCGCCGCGCTGCTCGTATCGTACGCGTGCCACAACACGACGCTGTCGTACTTCCAGTGGCACGGTGACTACGCGGGCTCGGCGCAGCGTGAGTTGGAGCGACGTCATCCGGGCGCGACCGTGCTGTTCGCAAGCGGCTGCGGCGGCGACATCAACCCCGGACCACGGCGCCAGGTCGCGCTGGCGGAGCAGTACGGACGCGACCTCGCCGACGCCGCTGACCGCGCGCTGGCCCGGCCGCTGCAGGGAATTGACGGCACGCTCGGCACCGCCTTCGCGGACCTGCCGCTGCGCTTCGCCCACGTCCCGACCGCGGCGGAGCGGGAAGCCGCCCGTACCAGCGGCGAACCGGCCCGCGTCGCTTGGGCCGCCGCCGTGAGCCGTGATCTCGCCGAGAAGGGCGAGGCGATCCTCGACTACGGTTATCCGGTGCAGGCGTGGCGCCTCGGCAGCCTCGCGTGGCTCGCGCTCGGCGGCGAGGTGGTGGTCGACTACGCCCTGCGCTTCCGCGCCGAGGAAGGCCGCAGTCTCTGGGTGTTCGGCTACTCCAACGATGTCATGGCCTACATCCCCAGCGAGCGCGTGCTCCGCGAAGGCCGCTACGAGGGCGACACCTCCATGTTGCCCTATGGTCGCCCGTCGCCTTGGGTCCCGGGCATCGAGGAGAAGGTGGTACAGGCCGCCCGCGCGACGCTGCGGGAGGCGGAGCGCGCGGCGGCCGCGCCGCGCTGAGCTGAGCCGTTCGCGAAGAGGAGGAGGCAGGGTGATGCCCGGCACCCGGCAACGGACCAGCCATCGCGCCGGGG
Source organism: uncultured Opitutia bacterium (assembly GCA_903861185.1). GTDB lineage: Bacteria > Verrucomicrobiota > Verrucomicrobiia > Opitutales > Opitutaceae > ER46. Next base: position 5,631 of record CAIOTK010000022.1, read on the forward strand.
GAATGGCGTGAGCTTCGATCGATGCTCGCCGCGCGCTTGCGCGCGGGGGCACGGTCCCTAGGGTCACGCGCAACGCGCCGCCCGGCGCGGTCGATGGTCGCCTCCTCCTCACGTCCCTCGCTCCTGCTGCTGACCCATGAATTTCCGCCGCGGCGCGGAGGCATCGCGACCTATGCCGAGGAGATGGCCCGCGCCGCCGTGGCATTGGGTTTCGCGGTCGAGGTCTGGGCCCCCGCCGCCGGAGCCTTGTCCCGCGCCCTCTCATCCGCAGCCCTCTCAGGCGAAACGCGCGCGGGCGCCGACGCCGGGGATGCGTCGCTCCCGTACATCGTGCGCCGCCTCCCGATCCGCGGGACGCACGGGCCGCGCTGCGTGCTGCGCACCGCGCGTGAACTCATCCGCGAGCGCGCGCGACTCCGCGAGGCCACCGTGCTACTCGCCGAGCCTGGGCCCATGCTTGCCTGGATGGTCGCGGGGCTTCTCGTGGATCTCCAGCCACGCGCCCTGCTCCTCGCGTTTCACGGTTCCGAACTCCTACGCTGGCACGACGCCCCACTCATCCGCTGGGGGCTCCGCTCGTTGCTCCGGCGCGCGACGCGCGTGGCAACGCTGACGGCCTACACCGAAGAACTGCTG
>CAIOTK010000023.1 GCA_903861185.1 uncultured Opitutia bacterium
GAAGATCGGGAAGGGCAGGGAATACATAATGTCGACGATGCGCATCAGCACCGCGTCGAGCTTACCCCCGAAGAATCCCGCTACTGCCCCGTAGACCACGCCGATGGTGAGGGCGACGAACGTAGCCGCGAGGCCGACCCCAAGGGAGATCCGGCCGCCGTACAGCAGGCGCACCAGCAGGTCGCGGCCGAGGGTATCCGTGCCCAGCCAATGCATCGCGCTAGGGGCCGAAGCGCCCAGTTCCAGCTTCTGTTCCTCGTAGCCGTAAGGCAGCAGCCAGGGTCCGATCAGGCAGAGGACGGACACCACGGCGAGGCAGGCGAGGCCGAAGACGGCCAGCTGGTTCTTGCGCAGGCGCAACCAAGCATCGTGGCCGAGGGAGGTGCCCTGCTCGAGGGCCTCGGGGGCTTCCGGGGTAGCGGTGGTCGGCGCGCTCATCCCTCGAGCCTCACTTTCGGGTTCATCCACGCTTGGACGACATCCACCACGAGGTTCAGGGCCATAATCAGGACCGCGTAGAGAATGACCGTGCCCAGGACGAGGGTGTAGTCGCGGTTGAAGGCGCTGTTCACGAACTCCCGCCCGATCCCCGGGATCTGAAAGATGGTCTCAATCACGAACGAGCCGGTCAAAATGCCCGCCACCGCCGGCCCGAGGAATGAGACGACCGGAAGCAAGCCTCCGCGCAGGGCGTGGTGGGTGATGATCCGCAGTTCCGAGGCTCCCTTGGCGCGGGCGGTGCGGATGAAGTCCTGCCCGAGGATTTCCAGCATCCCGCCGCGCGTCAGGCGGGACACCGGGGCCGCGTAAGCAAACCCCAGCACGATGGCCGGCAACACCCGGTCCGCCGGGCCGTACCAGCCCGAGGCGTTGAACCAGCCGAGGTGGATGGCCAAGCCCAGCACCAGCAGCGGACCGACGACGAAGGTGGGAATGGAGATCCCCATCATCCCGAAGGTCGAGGCGACGTAGTCGATCCAGGTGTTGCGGTAGACTGCAGCTAAGGTGCCCAGACTGATGCCGATCACCAAGGCGAAGCCCAGCGCGAGGGCCCCCAGCTCGGCGGAGACGGGCAGCTTGTCCCCGATGATCTCGTTGACCGTGCGGTTCGGGTACTTGAAGGAGGGGCCGAGGTCGCCGCGGCCGAGGCTGCCGAGGTAGTCGAGGTATTGTCGCCAGAGGGGCCGATCGAGGCCGTAGTGGGCCTCGAGGTTGCGCAGGATCTCCGGTGTGACCGCCTTTTCGGCCGTGAATGGACCGCCCGGCACGAACCGGATCATAAAGAACGTCGCGGTGATCACGAGGAACAGCGCTAGGAGCGACTGCAGCAGGCGCGACGTGATGAAGCGGAGCATCGGGAAGGGGAGCGAAGCGGCAAAGACGCCCGGGGGGAAGCCCGCAATGGGACCCCGGGGCGCGGCTCAGCGGGCCGCGTCGCGCAGCCAGACGTACTTGTAGGGGTGGTTATCGAGGAGCGTCGGATAGACGCCCTGGACGCGCGGGTTCATCGCGACGACCCGGGTATAATGGTAGATCGGGATGATGGGCAGCTCCTCCACGAGGAGGGCGTCCATCTTCTGGTACACGGCGTAGCGCGCGGCGTCATCTGGCGCGGCGAGGGCCGCGGCGAAGAGGCGGTCGTATTCCGGGTTCTTGAACCCGGTGTCGTTGTTGAGGTTATCCGAGGTCCAGATCTCGAGGAAGGAGTGGGGGTCGACGTAGTCGGCGATCCAGCCGCCGCGCTGCAGGTCGAATTTTCGAGCGTCGGTGGTGTCGAGGTAGACCTTCCATTCCTCGTTGCGGAGGCCGAACTCGATGCCGAGCTGGCGGCGCCACATCTGCTGGATGGCCTCGGCGACGAGCCGGTGGTTCTGGCTGGTGTTGTATAGCAGTTCGAGCTTCGGGAACCCTTGGCCGCCGGGGAAGCCGGCTGCCGCGAGCAACTGCTTGGCCTCCTCAATATTGCCCGTCAGCTTGGCGGTGGGGGTGTAGCCGGCGGTGCCCGGGTAGCTGACGCTGTAGGCGGGGATCTGGCCGCCGCGGGTGACGTTCTTGACCAAGCTGTCGCGGTCGACGGCGAGGGCGAGGGCGCGGCGCACCCGCTTGTCGTTCAGGGGCGGGCGTTCGACGTTGAGGCGATAGAAATATAGGCCGAGGTAGGGATCAATGCGCAGGGAGTCCGGGAACTCCTTCCGGTAGACGTCAATCTTCGCCACCGGCAGCTCATTGGTCAGATCCAGCTGGCCGGTACGGAACATCCGTTCCTCGCTGTCTTGGTTCTCAACCGCGAAGAAATGGATCTCGTCGAGGCGGACGCGGGCGTGGTCCCAGAAGCGAGGGTTGCGGGCGGCGATGAGCACCTGCTGGGGTTTCCAGTCCTTGAGGAGGAAGGGGCCGTTGCCGACGAAGTTCTCCTTGCGGGTCCAAGCGGTGCCCTTGCGGGCGAGGCCGCCGAACTTTTCGATGACGTGGATCGGCACCGGGTACCACGAGTAGTGGGTGGCGATCATCTTGAGCAGGAAGGGCGTGCGCTGGTTCAGCGTGACCTGCAGGGTGCGGTCATCGACCGCCTGGAAGCCGACCTGGCTGAAGTCGGTGAGCTTGCCCTCATTGTAGGCCTTGGCGTTGCGCACGTGGTGCAGCATCGAGGCGTACTCGGCGGCGAGGGCGGGGGTGAGCATCCGCTGGTAGGAGCGGACAAAGGTGGTGGCCGTGATCGGCACGCCATCGGACCACTGCGCGCCGGCGCGGAGGTGGAAGGTGTAAGTGAGGCCGTCGGGCGAGATTTCCCAGCGTTCGGCGATGCCGGGCTCGGGGCTGAGGTCCTTGGGGTTCTCGGAGAGGAGGCCTTCGAACAGGGCCATCAGGATCTTGTGCTCCGGGACGCCGGTGACGATGTGGGGGTCGAGGTCTTGGGGTTCCGTGCCGTTGCCGACGCGCCAGATCATCGGGCCGCTCTTGGCGGAGGCGGCGGCCGCGGTGGTGGGGGCGGATCCTGGGGCGGCGGGCGGTTGGTCCGTTCGGCCGCAGCCGGCGGCCAGTGCGAGCAGCAGGAGCGCAAAGGCAGAGGTCAGGGGTCTCAGCATAGCGCCGAGGGAACGCCGGGGCCGGGATTGTGCAAGCCCGGGCGCGGACAAGGGGTTACTCCGGTCCGGCCAGCAGGTAGCCGGCCGAGCGGATAGTGCGAATGTAGCGGGGTTCCTTGGCGTCGTCCCCGAGCTTACGCCGCAGGGCGGAGATGTGGACGTCGATTGAGCGGTCGAAGACCTCGTAATTGCGATCGCGGCACTCATCGAGGAGGGACTCGCGGGACTTCACTCGGCCGCGGGCCTTGGCGAGGCTGGCGAGCAGGTCGAATTCGACTGGCGTGAGCGTGAGCGACTGGCTGCCGAGGGCGGCGGAGCGGGCGTCGAGGTTGAGGCGCAGGTCCCCGACCACCAGTTCGGAGGGGGGCGCGGGGGTGGCGGGGCCGCGGGCGTTGAGGCTGCTGCGCCGGAGCACGGCGCGGAGCCGCGCGAGCAGTTCCCGGGTGGAGAATGTCTTCGGGAGATAATCGTCGGCCCCGACTTCCAGTCCGACGATGCGGTCCGTCTCGTCCCCGCGGGCGGTGAGCATTAGGACGGGCGTGGCGCTGGTGGCGCGGATCCGGCGGAGGACCTCGAAGCCGTCCAGTCCGGGCAGCATCACATCGAGGATGATCGCGTGCCACTGGGCGCCGGGTTCCGTGGCGCGTTCGACGCCCTCGGGGCCGGTGTGGGCGGCAGTGACGTCGAAGCCGAGGGGGTTAAGGTAGGTGGCGACGAGCCGGCACAGCTTCCGGTCGTCGTCGATCATCAGCAGGCGGGTGCGGCCGTCGGCGGTCTCGGGCATAGGCTGGTGGTGGCGGAGGCGGGGCGGGCGTGCAATCCCCGGTTGGGTGGCAATTCGGCTCGATTCAGGCGGGGTGGCGTAGTTTTCCGGATGCCCGCGGCGGGCAGTACGGATGCGGCGCGCGGGGTCCGTCTGCTAGATTTACGGGGTTTTTACGACCTATGCCCACCCCCTCCTTTGCCGCCTTCTCCGCCGGTGCTCACCGCTTGCCGCTGCCGGCCCCGCAATTGCCCGGCCAGTGGCCCTGCCTGCCGATTTTTACTCTGGCGCGGCTCGATGGCAGCCGGTCCCGGCCGCACGTGCCGAGCTGGCAGCAGCCGCCGGCGAGCGGCAGCGCCGCGGCGTGGGGTGTGGCGGCACGGTAGGCGAGGGCTGCATCTCAACCGCGGGACTCGGACATTGCAGTGGGGGGCGCGCTCCCTTTGGGATGGGGGTGCGGCGCTCAGCCGTCTGGTCCATCCTTTTGATCCCAACGTGCGCGCTCTCTTCCGCTACCTGATCCAATTGGCGTCCGCCTGCCGTCCGGTGGGTGCGTGCGCGGTGGGTTGGGCCTTGGCGGCCGTTCCCGTAGGGGCGTCCACCTGGGGAGACGAGCGGTGGGTGTTAACCCCGGATCTTTCGGTGCGCCACGTGCGGGATGAGACCACGGGCCGGCACGGCGAGCGGTACAATCTGGTTTTGGACGCCTACGGAAAGCTCGGGACCGCGCGCCGCGATATCGCGACCGTGGTGGCGCAGGTTTATCTTTCGCGCCTAGAGCGGCATCCGGCGCCGCCGGCGGTGTTCGATGGTTCGACGGACACCGAGGTCCTGCCGATGATCAACTCGATCAACCTGCATTTGACCGGGGATCGGGCCCTCAACTTGAAGGTGGGTCATTTCGAGCTGCCCTACGGGCTGGAGACCAGCATCACCAATTCGGGCGAGTTGCGTTCGTTTACGATGGGGGCGAACACCGGCTTGGGGGTGGATTGGGGGGCGTCCCTCAACGGCACCTTGGAGCGTTTCCAGTATGAGGTGGGGGTGGGGCGGGGTTCGGGCATCTTTTACGCGGACAACTTGGATCCTTTTTCTCTCTTTGGGCGGATCGGGTCGCCGGTGGACAGTGAGACTTACGGGGGCACCACGGGCTGGGGCTTCAGCGTCTTCCGGGGCAAGGTCCTCAATGGGGCGCGCACGGCGGTGTTGCGGCGGCAGCGGATCGCGTTGGACGGGCAGGTGTACCTGGGGCCGCTGGGCCTGTTGGGCGAGTTGTCCACCGGCGCTAACGGGGAGGGGGTCCGTCGGGTGCGGGTGTTGAACGGGTTGGCGGAGGTGAACCTGACTTCGCGGCGGGAAATTGTCTCTGGCTACCTGCAGCTCCTAGGGGAGCGCACCGCGGCGGGTGGGCGGGGGGTGCGGACTTGGACTCAAGTGGTGGGGGTGCGCTGGACCCCGGCGCCGGGGTGGATCCTGAGCGCCGCGCGAGACGAGCGGATCTGGCGCCAGCCGGGCACCCGGCCGCAAGTGTTCCTGAACCTGCAGGTACGGCGCCGCCTATGAATCGGACCCTTTTTATCCTTATGACTCCCTTGCTTTCCCGGTGGCGCGCGTTGCGGTGGCCGTTGGTGGGCTTGCTCTTGGGGTGGGCGGGTGAGGCGGGGGCGCAGACCTTTTGTTCGGTGCGGGAGCCCAACCGGTTGATCCGGGAGATGTTCCCGCGGCACACCGGGTTCCGGACCGAGTTGCTGGAGATTACGGCGGAGACCGCGTCTAAGCTGCCTGCCGATCTGCCCTTTGTTTTCGACCGGCGGGAGGTGACGCGCCATCCCCTGTTCATCGTGATGGAGGGGGAACAGATCGTGGGGTACGTTCAGGCGCGGACGCAGCCGACACGCTGGGGTTTGACCGAGTACGTGTGGGCTTTGGATCCGCAGCTGGCGTTGCTCGACTTCCGCGTGCAGCGGTCGCGGGAGCCGGGGGCGGAGCGTTTGGAGCGTTCCCGGCTGGCGGCGGTGCTGCGCGGGATGTCGTTGGATGAGGTGCGGCGGCGTTGGTCGGCGGCGTGGCTGGGCGAGTTGCAGTCCCGGCAGGGGCTGGGCGAGGTGGATCGCAGTCTGGTCGAGGGCGCGGTGGCGGCGGGGGTGAAGACCATCTGGCTCACGCAGGAGATCTGGCAAGTGAACCGGCGGGCGACGGCGCCGGCGGGTTCGTGAAGCGGGCCGGGGTGTTGGCGGCGACTGACGCGGGGGGACCGACCCTCCGCGGAGTCGTGGGCATTTTACTGGTGGCGGTGGGCGCGCTGGTGGTGGCGACCTTTTCCTATGTGACCGTGCGGACCGAGGAGGCCGGCTACGCGGCCCAGAGGGAGAGCGAGTTTAAGCTGGTGGCGGGGCGGTTTGAGCAGGTGGAGGTGAGCGTGCGGGCGATGCTGCATCAGGCGGACGCGTACCTGCAGATTAAGGACCCGTTGCAGGCGCAGAATGCCCTGCGACTGGTGGGCGTGGCGCGGGACACGATGGGGGAGCTGCAGCGCGGGGGCCGGGCGCCGTCGACGCGCGAACTGGCGGCGCGGGCGCTGGCGCACCTAGAACTGGTGGCGGCGGCCTTGCAGCCGGTGCAGACGGAGCAGGAGATGCGGGCGCTGGAGGGCCGGCTGGCGCAGCTGGAGGGGGTGCTGGGGGCACTCGTCGAGGGCGTGGCGCGCCTGGAGGGGCAACTGGCCACGGAGCGGCGGGCGGTGGGGGAGTTTTACGCGGAGCAGATCGACGCCTCCAAGCGCACGGCGCTCGTGATGGTCCCGCTCGCCTTGGCGGCTGCGTTGCTCGGGGGTTACCTATTTTACCGGCTGGTGGTGGCGCCGCTGCAGGAATTGGGGCGGGCGACGGCGCTGGCCCTCCAGCCGGAGGGTACGTTCCGCCTTGATCCGGCGGCGCCGGGGTGCCGGGAAATCCGGCAGGTGCGGGCGGGTACCTTCCAGCTGTTTCGGCATCTCGGGAGCTTGGTGCAGGAACGCACGGCACGGCTGGAGGAGGCGTTGCAGCAGAGTGCGGAGCGGCAGCGGCAGCTGGCGGTGGCGGAGCGCGAGGCGCGCAGCAACGAGGCGCGTTTCACCGAGGTCTTCCGTACCACCAGCTCAGGCCTGCTCCTGACCGACGGCACGGGCCGGGCTCTTTTGGCCAACCCGGCGGCGGAGCAGATTCTGCGTTCCGGGGAGCAGCAAACCGTGGGGCGCCACCTCATCGACCTGCTGGTCGGGGGAGGCTTCGCCTCGGACCGGCCGGCGCTGAGCCGCTTCCTCGCGGCCGCGGACCCTGGGGCGGTGTTCCGGCTGGAGCGGCGCGGCGGGGGCGGCGAGTTTTTCGGGGAGCTGCAGCTGCACGAATTCTCGATGGGCGAGGTCCGGGGTCAGCTGGCGCAGATCACCGACATCACCCAGCGTGAGACGATGCTGCAGGCTGAGTTCCGGGTGCAGCGGATGGAGAGCATCGGCGCCCTCTCGAGCGGCATCGCGCACGACCTGAATAATTCCCTCGCGCCGATCACGATGGCGACGGAGATGCTCCGCCTGCGCTACCCGGACGAGAATGCGCTCCTGAGCGTGATCGAGCAGAGCTCGCACCGCAGTTCGGCGATGGTGAAGCAGCTGGTCTCCTTTGCCAAGGGCACCGCGGGCGAGCGTCGCACCGTGTCGTCCGCGCGCCTCATCTCGGAGCTGGCAGCGATGATCCGCAGCACCTTTCCGGGCAATATTGCCGTGGAGACCGAGGTGGCGGCGGACCTACCGGACGTGCTCGGGGAACCCACGCAGCTCTTCCAGGTACTGTTGAACCTTAGCGTGAACGCGCGCGACGCGATGCCGCAGGGCGGCTGCCTCCGCATCACGGCGCGTCCGCGGCAGATTGCCCCGGGCGAGCAGGTGGGGTCCGCGAGTCCCAAGCCCGGGGCCTACGTCGAATGGGCCGTAGCCGACACCGGGGTGGGAATGACCCGTGAAGTGCTGGCGCGCATCTTTGACCCGTTCTTCACCACCAAGGGGCCGGAACACGGCACGGGCCTCGGCCTTGCGACCTCGCTGGGCATCATTCGCCGGGCGGAGGGCGTGATCGGTGTCGCCTCCGCGCCGGCGCAAGGCACGACCTTCCGGGTACTCCTGCCGGTGGCGCCGCGCGGCGCGGAGGCGGTGGCCGAGCTGGCGCTCCCCGCGCCGGACGAGATCGGCGCGGGTGAGACCGTGCTGGTGGTTGATGACGAGGCGGCTCTGCGCGAGACCACCCAGTTGCTGCTGGCGGGAGCCAATTACCGGGTAGTGGTCGCCGCCGACGGGACGGAGGCGTTGCGCCGCGTGGAGGAACTCCGCGACCGGCTGGCGGTGGTGATCACCGATCTGAATATGCCCGGCCTCGACGGCCTGGGTTTGGCGACGGAGTTGCGCCGGAGGGGCTTCCGGATGCCGGTGGTCGTCTCGGGCGGCCTGCTGGGCGAGGCGGAAAGCCGGGCGTTCCGCGCGGTCGACGTGGAGTTTTTTCTGAACAAGCCCTTTTCCCGGGCGGACCTGTTCGCCGCCCTGCGCCGGGCTCTCGGGCCGGGCCCGCGCAGGTAGGCGGCGCGGCTCAGGCCGCGAAGAGACGCTTCATTTCGGCGAGCAGCCGGGGCACGGCCGTGGCCGGGTCTTCCTTCGCCTCGTACTCGAGCGCCACCCAGCCTTGGTAACCGCCGTCGCGCAGGAGCTGGGTCAGGCGGCCGAAGTCCGCCGCCACCCGCTGTCCGCCGATCAGGATCTCCGTCTTGAACTGAACGTTCACCGCGTGGGGCACGCAGGCCGCGAAGTCCCGGTAGGGGTCGGCGGACTTGAAGTTACCCGAATCTAGGTTGATCCCGACCCACGGGTTGCCGACCGCGCGGACCATTTCCAACAGCGCCGCGGAGGTGCTGATCGAGTCGTGGTTCTCGAGGCCGAGGAAGATGCCTTTGCGGCCCGCATATTCCCCGCACTCTTGGAGCGCGCTGATCACTAGCTTGTCTGCCTCGGCGCGGGGGATCTCCTTGGTGATCCCGGCGAAGACCCGGATGTGGGGCGCCCCGAGGACCGCGGCGCGATCGATCCACTGCTTGGTTAGGCGGATCTCGGCATCGCGCTTTTCCCCGCGGGGGTGGGAGAAGTTATTGCCGATGGCGGTGCCGCTGAGGGCCACTCCCCGGAGGAAGGCGTGGCGGCGGAGGCGGAGCAGGTAAGCGTCGGTTTCCTCGGCGAAGAAGTAAGTCGTCGGTTCGGCATCGACCCCGTGGGCAGCGCAGAAATCGAGGAAGCGGAACATATCCGTGGCCTTGCCCGCGGGGACCTTCGGGTTGGCCTTCCCGCGCATTATCGGGAAAGTGTCGCGAAACGAATAGGCGGCGAGGGCCGGGCGCAGGACTGGGCGACCGGTGCGTCCGAGGGGGGAGGCGGCGGCGCGGGCGGGGGTCGCCGTGGCGGCGAGGGCGAGGCTGGCGGCGGAGGCGCGGAGGAAGTCGCGGCGGGGGAGGGAGGTCATCGGGGATGGGGGGTGGGAGGAAACGAACGCGGGGCGAAGGGGGCCGGCAACGGTTTTTCGAGTGGGCTCAGCCGGTGAGGGCGAGGTGGCCCGAAACGGCCTTAATGGCCACCACCCCGAGGTTCTTGGCCGCGTGGGCGGCGAAGCAGGGCAGGAGGGAGCGGCTGGGATTCCAGGACGCGAAGCGAGCGGTGTAGAACCAGAGGGAGGAGAGGAACAGCAGCGTCGTGCTGAACCAGCCTTTCAGCGTGAGTGTGAGCCGGAAGCCGGCGTCGTCCCAGGCCCAAAGGAAAGGATGGAGGAGGGCGAAGAGGACCGAAGCCACGACGATGCCGGCCCAACGGACGGCGTTGCCGTGGCGATCGAGGACCAGCCAGCCGCGGAAGATGACCTCTTCGATGATGGGGGCGGCGAGGACCGAGTAGGCGGCGAAAGCGAGGGTCATCCGCGTCTGCTCCGCGGCGATCCCGAGCGCGAGCTCGCCGGCGGTCTCAAGGGCTAGCAGTACCAGGGCGCCGGTGACCGCCAGCCAGACCGCGCGCGGCGGGGCTGGGGTGGCCCCGGGGAAGCCCCCGCGCACGGTCCGGCCGGCTTGGGCGGTGCGCAGGTCATCGCGCCAGAGCTTGGCGCAGTAGAGGCCGGCGAGGGTCAGCGCGAGCAGGACGAGGGGCGATTGCATCTCGGTGGCGGGAGGAGAACCGACGGGTTTGATTGGTCATTTCCGAAAACCCGCTTAGGGTCCAGTCGCCAATGACTTCCGCCGCTGTCCTGCCCGAAACGACGGTTCCGGTTGCTCCCGTGGGGGGGCCGTTGCTCGCCCCCGCCGGGGTGTTTGGGCGCCTGACGGCGCATCAGGCGGCGCTGGACGCCTTTTTGCACGAGCAGTTGGCGGAGTTTGAGCCGGAGATTCGGGATTTGGCCGCCTATTCCTTGGAGGCCTCGGGCAAGCGCCTCCGTCCGGCGCTGGTGTTCCTGTCGGGTTGGAAAGGTCCGGGCGCGCCGTCGGCCGAGCTCGTGCGGGTGGCGGCAGTGGTGGAGATGGTGCATTTGGCGACTTTGGTGCACGATGACATTATGGACGGCGCCGAGGTGCGGCGGAACCGGCCGACGGTGGCGCGCCGGTACGGCTCGGCGGCGGCGGTGCTGTTGGGGGACGCCCTGTTCGCGCACGCCCTGCACCTGACCACCCAGTTTCCGACCACGGCGGTGTGTGCGGCGGTTTCGGTGGCGATGCGGCGGGTCTGTGCCGGGGAGATCGTGCAGACCCTGCGCCGGGGTTCGTTGCGAGTGGATCGGGCGGATTACACGCGGATCGTCGACCTCAAGACGGCGGAGCTCTTCCGGGTTTCGTGCCAGTTGGGGGCCGAGGTGGCGGGCCATCCGGCGGCCTTTGTGGCGGCCGCGAGCCACTTTGGCCGGCATCTGGGCATCGGGTATCAGATTTACGATGATCTCGTGGATTTCTTTGGAGAGGAGGCGCGAATCGGCAAGACGCTCGGCACCGACCTTACCAGCGGCAAGTTGACCCTGCCCTTGCTGGTGCTGCGCGAGCGCTTGGAACCGGCCGATCAGGAGCGGCTGGCCGAGGAACTCGCGGGGCGCCGGGTGCCTGATCTCGCCGGCCGGCTGGAGCAGATGCGACGGTTGGGGGTCTTTGGCCGGGTCGCCGGGGAAGTCGCGGGGGAGTTGGCGGACGCCCGCGCGGCGCTGGCCCCGTGGCAGAGTCTCGCGCCCGCGCCGCGGTTGGGCGAACTCGCAGACCTCCTCGAGGCTCAGGTGCGTTCGCTCGCGCCGGCCGCCTGAGTCGGGGGGCGCGGCGGTTTTTCGGTTTGCAGCGTGCGACGGGGAGGCCTTCGCTCCGGGCGTGATCCCGGCGGCCAAAGTCCTTCCTCAGGCGCTGATCGCCTCGCCGGAACGTCGGCAGGAGGCAGATGCGGACCGGGAGATCGTGCTCCGGGTGCAGGCGGGGGAGGTGGCGGCGTTCGACGTCCTCGTGCACCGGTACCGTGAGCGCGTGTACGGGGTCATCTACAACCTCATCGGCAACCGGGAGGATGCGGCGGACCTGACCCAGGATTGCTTCATCAAGGCGTTCCGTTCCATCCATCGCTTCCAGGCGCAGGCGGCCTTCTTCACCTGGTTGTACCGCATTGCGGTGAACTCCACGCTGAGCCAGCTCCGGCGCCAGCGCCTGCGGTCCTTCCTGAGCCTCGATCAGCTCGATACCGAGGCGCCGGTGGCCAAGGAAGTCATTGACGCCCTGACGGATAAGACAGGTGCGGACCGGGCCACCTTCGCCCACGAGTTGCAGGAAAAATTGAACGACGCGCTGCAAAGATTGTCTATCAAGCATCGCACCGTGGTGACCCTCTTCGAAATTGACGGCCTGAATCATCAGGAAATTGCCGAGGTAATGGAGTGCTCGGAGGGGACGGTGCGGTCCCGCCTGCACTACGCGAAGCAGCAGCTGCAGGCCGAGCTAGCCCCGTATTTGCGCCGATGAAGCGTCCCTCCCAACGTCCGGTCGCCTTGGAGGATTTGCTGCGGCTGAAGCGGGCGGAGCGTCCGCCGGAGGCCTTTTGGGCGGACTTTGACCGCGGGCTGCGGGAGAAGCAGTTGGCGGCGTTGCTGCGGAGCCGTCCGTGGTGGCAGCGTTGGGCGGACGGTGGCTTTTGGCCGGCGTGGGGGCGCCTCGCGTTCCCGCTGGGGGCCGCCGGGCTGATCACCGGGTTTTTCCTCCTGCCGCGTACCGGTGGCGAAAACACCGCAGCGGCCGGGCTGGCTGGTTTGACCGTGCCGCCTAGCTCGGAGGTCGCGTTGGTGGCGCCGGTGGTGCCGGGGGCGGCGCCGGAACAGTCTGTGCCCGCGCCCGAAGTAGCGCCCGCGGGGGTGGAACCTGCGGCGTTGTCCGTGGCGGCTGCGGCCGTGGTGGCGCCGGCTAGCTCGGTGCCCGAGGCGGCGCCCGCGCCGGCGCTGGTCGCGTTGGATTCCTTTCCGATGACGTGGGCCGCTGCAGGCCGGGCGGAGACCGCGGCGGCCGGTTCCCTGCTGGGAGCGGCCAACCGGTTCGAGGCCCGCGCGCCGAATGCGCGGTCGGTGGTGGAGCCGTTGCAGCAGATGGTCCCGCCGGGCGAGCGCCGCGGGGCGCGGATCTTGACCGCGATGGTGTCGATGGCCGCCGTGGAGGGTGGCCCGCGCGCGACGGATCGGGTGGCGAGCCGGATTTCGGAGCAGCGGCTGTACGATCAGATCGAACGCTTTGGCGCCCGCGGCGCTGGCGTGAACGTCCGGTTCTGAACCGGACGGGCCGCGGGGCGGTGAAGCACGGGACGGGTTCGCCGCCCCGCAGGCTCAGTGCTTAGCGGGCAGGCAGGCGCCGCAGCCGCTGGCGAAGAAATCGTTACCCTTGTCGTCGACGAGGATGAACGCTGGGAAGTCCTCTACCTCAATGCGCCAGATGGCCTCCATCCCTAGCTCCGGGTATTCGAGGACCTCGATGTGCCGGATGTTTTCCTTGGCGAGGATTGCGGCGGGGCCGCCAATGCTTCCGAGGTAGAAACCGCCGTGCTGCCGGCAGGAAGCCGTGACCGCCGCGCTGCGGTTGCCCTTGGCGAGCATTACCATCGAGCCGCCGAGGGACTGGAACTGGTTCACGTAGCTGTCCATCCGGCCGGCCGTGGTGGGCCCGAAGGAGCCGGAGGCGAGGCCGGTGGGGGTCTTCGCGGGGCCGGCATAGTAGACCGGGTGATCCTTGAAGTACTGGGGCAGGCCTTGGCCGGCATCGACGCGCTCCTTGAGCTTCGCGTGAGCGATGTCGCGGGCGACGATCAGCGGGCCGGTGAGGGAGACCCGGGTCGTGACCGGGTGCTGGGACAATTGCGCGAGGATCTCGGGCATTGGGCGCCGGAGGTCGACGCGGACAATGGATTCGTCCTTCCAGAGGCGGCTGGCGGCGGGAATGTAGCGGCCCGGGTTGGTCTCCATCTGCTCAAGGAAGATGCCTTCGGCGGTGATCTTCCCCCGGATGTTGCGGTCGGCGCTACAGGAGACGCCCATCGCGACGGGGCAACTGGCGCCGTGGCGGGGGAGGCGGATCACGCGAACGTCGAGGGCGAAGTACTTGCCCCCGAACTGGGCGCCGATGCCGGTGGCGCGGGCGAGTTGGAGCACGTGTTCCTCCATCGCGAGGTCGCGGAAGGCGCGGCCGTGCTCGTTACCGGAGGTGGGGAGAGTATCGAGGGACTTCGCGGAGGCGAGCTTCAGGGTCTTCATGCAGGCCTCGGCGCTGGTACCACCGATTACGAAGACCAGATGGTAGGGCGGGCAGGCGGAGGTGCCGAGGAGGGGGAGTTTATCGGTCACCCACTTCTCGAAGCTCTTCGGGTTCAGGAGCGCCTTCGTCTCCTGGAAGAGGTACATTTTGTTGGCGGAGCCGCCGCCCTTCGCGATGAAGAGGAACTCGTATTTCGCGCCTTCGGTGGCCGCGAGGTCGATTTGGGCCGGCAGGTTGGTGCCCGTGTTGACCTCGCGCCAGAGGTCGAGCGGGGCGGTCTGCGAATAGCGGAGGTTTTCCGTCGTGTAGCACTCGTAGACTCCGCGCGAGATCCATTCCGCGTCGTTCGCGCCGGTCCAGACCTGCTGGCCCTTCTTGCCCGCGATGGCGGCGGTGCCGGTGTCTTGGCACATCGGGAGGATGCCCTCGGCGGCGATCTCGGCGTTCTTCAGGAGCGTGAGGGCCACGTAGCGGTCGTTGGGCGAGGCCTCGGGATCCTCGAGGATCGCAGCCACTTGCCGGAGGTGGGCGGGGCGGAGTAGGAAAGAGGTGTCGTGGAAGGCCTGGCGCGTGAGGAAGGCCAGCGCTTCCGGGGCGATCTTGAGGATTTCGCGGCCTTCGAACGTCGCCGTGCTGACGCCCTCGCGGGAGAGCAGGCGGTACTCGGTCTCGTCGGGGCCGAGGGGGAGCGGATCCTGGTAAACGAAGGGAGGCGTGGGCATGGCAGCCGAACCTTCGCCGCTAACCTGGTGCCTGTAAAGGGCGCGCGGGCGACCGAGGTCCGGGCTCAGACCAGTTTTAGCTTGGGCAGGTCCTGGCTGTCGACCAGCCCCACGGGGCGGCCGCGGCGATCGACCACGATCAGGTCGTCGATCCGGTCCTCCTCGAAGCGCCGCAGGGCCTCGGCGCCGAGGGCGTCGGGGGCGATGACCTTGGGCTGGCGGGTCATAAAGGTCGCGACGGGCTGGCGGAGGAAGTCGGGGCCGGTGAGGGCGGCGCGGCGGAAGTCCCCGTCCGTGAGGATGCCGGCGAGGCGCCCGGTGCGGGGCTGCACGAGCGCGATGCTGCCGCTGCGGGCGCGGGTCATCGCGAGGATGGCGTCCTGAGTGGAGACCGTTGCTGGGGCGACGGGGAAGCGTTCCCCGGTGCGCATAATGTCGCGGACACGGAGGAGCAGAATGCGGCCGAGGTTGCCAGCGGGGTGGAAGCGGGCGAACTCCTCGCGGGTGAAACCGCGTTCGGCGAGGAGGACCATCGCGAGGGCGTCTCCGAGGGCGAGGGCGGCGGTGGTGCTGGCGGTGGGGGCGAGGCGGAGGGGGCAGGCCTCGCGGGGTGCGTGGTAGAGCAGTTGCAGGTCAGCCGCGCGGGCGAGGTCGGAGTCGGGTTGGCCGGTGAAGGCGACGACCCGGACGCCCTCGCGCTTCAGCAGCGGGACCAAGCGGAGGATCTCCTCGGACTGGCCGCTGTTACTGAGC
>CAIOTK010000024.1 GCA_903861185.1 uncultured Opitutia bacterium
CGAAGCTGGCCTTGAGGGCGCCCGCCGTGCCGTCCAAGGGCTCTACGGTCCACTCGGCCCGCGCCTCGCGGCCGCCGCGGCGGACAACCCGAAGGGCCGCCTGCAGGAGCGCGTCCAACCGGTGCACGGGAACGAGGCGCTCCGCTACGCCGTCGTCGCCACCGAAGGGGCGGACCACGCCCGCACCTACACGGTGACCGTCTTCCTCCACGATCGACCGGTGGGCACGGGCCGCGGGTCATCGAAGAAGACGGCCGAGGAGTCCGCCGCCCGCGCGGCGCTGGCGGTCGTCTGAGGCCCACGCCCCGTCTGATGACCGATTGCCCGCCGCCCGTCCGCCGCCTGACCGGTGTCTGCCCCGCCGCCCGCGGGGCCGTGCTCGCCGCGTTGACGGGCCGCGAACGCACGCCCGTCTGGCTCGTGGTCACCCCCACCCTGCGCGAAGCCGAGTTGCTGGCCGAGGACACGGCCTTCTTCCACCGCGCCCTCGGTTCCCCTGCGCCGCTCGCTGCCCTCGTGTTCCCCGAGTCGGTGCAGGAAACCGCCGAGATGCGCGAGGCATTCGCCGCGTCGAGCGACCGGCTCGCCGTGCTGTCGCGGCTGCGCGCGGTCCGCGGCCTCGCCGCGACGCCGGACACCCTCGTGGTCACGACGACCCCCGCGGCGCTGCTCCAACCCGTGCCGGCGCTGGAGGAGTTTGCGCGGCAGGAACTGACGCTGACCCGCGGCGCCACCCTGCCCTTCCAGAAGCTGCTGGAGGAGCTGCGCCGGCTCGATTACGACTGCGAGGCCGTCTGCGAGGCCCCCGGTCACTACGCGGTCCGCGGTGGCTTGGTCGACATCTACCCCGTCACCGCGGCCGCACCCTGCCGGGTTGATTTCTTCGGGGACGAGATCGAGTCGATCCGCCGGTTTGATCCCGTGACTCAGCGCTCGGGGGACGCCGTGGAGACCGTGGCGGTGCCGGCCTCACCGCGAGTGCGTCTCGCCACGTCGGTAACCGGCCTCGCGGGCTACCTGCCCGCGACGGCGCGGCTCGTCCTCGTGGAGCCGGCGACGCTGGAGTCCGAGTTATCCGCGCTGACCCCGGCCGGCGGCGCCGACCCGCTGGCTGCGCTGGCCGCGCATTGCGCTGGCGTGAGCGCGCTGGGGGATCTCGACGAGGCCAGTCGCCTGTGCGCGGGCGCAGCCGAGGAGGTGACGTGGGACACAGAGGCACTGGCGCACCACCGGCGGACGCCCGGCGAGGGGTTGATCGCGCAGGAGCGGCTGACGGCGGAAGCGGAGGCACGCGGAGAATTCCTCGGGCAGGTCGCGGCGTGGGGCCGCGCGGGGGCGGAGGTCGCGGTGGTGATGTCGAAGGAGGGCGAGGAGCAGCGGGCGCGGGAGCTGCTGGACGCGGCACCGGGCTGGCGCGAGCTGCGGCCGCGCTGGTGGCGGGGCAACCTCAACGAAGGGTTCCGGATCACCGCCCGCCCGGGCGCGGCGCTGGCGTTGCCGGCGGAGGCCACCGGGCGCCGGCGCCGGGCCGCGACGGCGGAGGAGGCGGCCCGGGACCTCGTGGTGGTCACCGAGACGGAGCTCTTCGGCCGGCGGCGACCGCGCCGCGCCGTGGGAACGGCGAGGGCCGTAGCCCACCGCGCGCAGGTCGACCAGTTGCTCGACTTCGCGGAGCTGGTGGAGGGCGACTTCGTCGTGCACCTGCAGCACGGCATCGCGCACTTCCGGGGCATCACCCGGCTCGACACCGCCCAAGGCCAGCGGGAGGTCATTTCCTTGGAGTTCGACGACCAGGTGACGCTCCACGTGCCCCTCACTGAGTCGCACCTGATCAGCCGTTATGTGGGCCTGAGTAAGACGCGCCCGCAGCTGGGCCGGATCGGCTCAGGTCGCTGGGAGAAGGCGCGGCAGGCAGCGGAACGGGCGACCGTGGACCTAGCGGCCGAGCTCCTCCGGCTGCAGGCGGCGCGGGAAGCGCAGCCGGGGCAGGCCTGCCCGCCGGACAACGACTGGCAGCGCGAATTCGAGGC
>CAIOTK010000025.1 GCA_903861185.1 uncultured Opitutia bacterium
GTAGGTGCCGGGCGCCAAGGTGGCGGCGGCGGCCGCGGCGGGGGCGGCGGGCTTATCGGCGGCGGGGAGGGGGGTGAGCAGCGACAGGCTGAGGAGCAGGAGGGTGGGGCGCATGGGTAGGAGGGGAGTCACGGCGTACGTACTTTCGCCGCGCTCCGGTGTCGAGCGTCCTCCGTGAAGGCATTTGCCTTTGGGCCTGCGACCCGCTCCCTTATCCGCAAGAACTTTGCTTTTACCCGTTATGAATATCCGCCTGCTCTCCGCCCTGTTCCTTGCTGCCGTCAGTTCCGGCTGGGCCCAGTCGGCGGCCGCGCCCTCCTTCGCGTTGGCTAATTTCTCGCTGCGGGCGCGCCTGGATGTGCCGCAGGCCCTCGTCGTTGGCGGGTCGCTCGCCGGGGGCTCGGGGACGATCCTGTTCCGGGCGGCGGGGCCGGTGCTGTCGCAGTTCGGGGTGGCCGGGGCGCCGAATCCGCGGCTGCAGGTCTTCGCGGGCAATGGCACAGAGATCGCCACCAACGACGATTGGAACCTGACGCTCGCGCCGCAGTTCGCGGCCGTGGGGGCCTTCCCGTTCCCGGCCAGCTCGCGCGATGCCGCCTTGGCCCAGCCCCTGAACGGCACCTTCACCGCCCACGCGCGGGTGGATGCTCCGGGCGACGTGTTGCTGGAGGTGTATGACCCGGCGCTGGCCTTCCCGCGGCGGCTCACGAACATCTCTGCGCGGCTCCGCGTCGGCAATGGCCAGGCGGCCATTCTCGGCTTCGTGACCGCCGGCACGGGCTCCAAGCGCCTGCTGGTGCGCGCCGTCGGTCAGACCCTCGGGCTCTTTGGCGTGGCGGGCACGATGACCAATCCGACCTTGCAGGTTTTTGACGGCGCCCGTCGCGAGATCGCCGCGAATGACAACTGGGACTCCGCCCTTGATGCGGATATGCGGGCGGTGAACGCCTTCCAACTGCCGGCCCTGAGCACGGACGCGGCGCTGTCGCTGACCGTCTCCGCCAATAATTCCTACACGGTCCACGTCTCCGGCGCCGACCTGCAGGGCGGCGAGGTGCTGATCGAACTGTACGAGCTGCCCTGAAGCCGGGCGCACGGTCACACGGAGGCGATGCCCATCGACCGTTTCCGCTTTCCTCCGCGCGCGGGGTCGTCAGGGTGCGGCGATGCCTCGCGTCGTCTCCTTCCATTACACGCTCCGTGATCCCAGTGGCCGCGTCCTCGATTCTTCGGCGGGCGGGCAGCCGGTGACCTATCTGGAGGGGGCGGGAATGATCATCGACGGCCTCGACCAGCGGCTGCGCGCCGTGGCGTCGGGGGCCAAGGAGCGGGTGCAGGTGCCCTTTGCGGAGGCCTATGGGGCGCGGGATCCCGAGCAAATGCAGCGCGTGCTCCGCACGGACCTGCCGGTCGAAGGCGAACTGAGCATTGGCGACCAGTTCCAGACCGGGCCGCACCGGACCGATCCGGTCGTGACCATTGCCGCGATTGAAGGCGAAGAGGTCCTGCTGGATGCCAATCATCCGCTGGCCGGCGTCGACCTGACCTTTGATGTAGAAGTGGTCACGGCCCGCGACGCGACGCCCGAGGAAGTGGCGCAGGGCAGCCCCGGCGGCAAAGAGAACTGCGGCGAAGGGTGCGGCTGCGCGCACTGATCTTCGGAACGTGTTTTGGATTTGAGCCGCGCTGGGCGCTGGGCTCGGCTTCGGGGATGAAACCCCGCTGGATTTTACCCCTGCTCGCCCTCTGCTCCGCGCTGCCGCTCGCCGCGGCGGACAAAGCGATCGTGCTGATCGCCGGTAAGCCGAGCCACCCGCCGGGAATGCACGAGTTCCGCGCGGGGATGCTGCTCCTCCAGCAGGGCCTCGCCGGCGTGCCCGGGGTTAAGGCGACCGTCCACGCGAACGGCTGGCCCGAGTCTGACCGAGCTTTCGACGGCGCGGCGGCGGTCATCATTTACTGCGACGGTGGGCCCCGGCACCCGGTCCTCGAGGGCGACCGCAAGGCCTTCCTCGACGGCCTCGCGCGGCGCGGGGTGGGCCTCGGCTTCATGCACTACGGCGTGGAGATCCCGGCGGACAAGGGCGGGCCCGAGTTCCTCCGCTGGATCGGCGGGCACTACGAGAGCAACTATTCCTGCAATCCGATGTGGAGTCCCGAGTACCGGGAATTCCCCGACCATCCGGTGGCGCGCGGCGTGAAGCCGTTCTCCAATCACGACGAATGGTACTTCAATATGCGCTGGCCGGAGAACCAGGGCGGCGTCACGCCGATCCTGACCGCGAAGCCTTCGGATAAGGTCCGCGGCGGCCCCTACGTGCACCCGAAGGGCCCCTACGCGCACATCGTCGCGGCGGCGGGTCGGACGGAGACGATGATGTGGGTCCGCCAGCGGCCCGAAGGCGGGCGCGGCTTCGGCTTCACCGGCGGTCAC
>CAIOTK010000026.1 GCA_903861185.1 uncultured Opitutia bacterium
AGTTCAGACGGGCTTTCATTCGTGGAGATCCGCCGGCAGGCGCGCGCCCCAGCGGCCGAGCGCGTGGCTCGCGAGCGCCCCAGCGGCGACGATCCCCGCCGCCAGCAGCGCGAGTTGCCTCCACGGCACAACGAACCCGAGCGTCCAGCCGAAGGACTGCCGGTTGATCACGTGGATGAGCAGCCAGCCGAGGCCGAGGCTGACCGTCAGGCCGGCGAGGGTAGCGACCAGGGCGAGCCCGGCTCCCTCCAACGCGGTCGCCAAAGCGAGTTCGCCGGGGGTGAAGCCGAGGGCGCGCAGGGTCGTGAGCTCCTCGCGGCGGTCGAGGAGCACGCTTGCGAGCGTCAACGCCAGGCCTGCGACCGCGACCGCCACGCCGATCACCTCGAGGGCGTGCGTCACCGCAAAGGTGTGCCGGAAAATGCGCAGGATCTCGTCCCGCAGCGCGCCGTTGGTGTAGATGCCCAGCCCGGGATGGTGCCGCAGGAGCTCCGCGCGCACGCCGGAGGGATCCGCGCCGGGCCGGAGGAACAGCGAGACGCTGGCGGCCTGCTCGTCCCCAAACCAAGTCGCGAGGTGCGTCCGCTCCACCAGCAGCGAGCCGCGCTCGTTGCCGTAATCGGCGAACACGCCTGCGACGGTGAGCGTCTTCGTTCCCGCCGGGGTGGGCAGGCGCACGGGATCGCCGGGCCCGACCCGGAAGCGCGCCGCGAAGCTCTCGCTGACCAGCGCCAGCCCCGCATTGCGCGTCGCGTCGAACGGTGCCTCGTCCCGCGGCGCGCGGAGCCAGGGCAGGTCAGCCCGCCGGCGGAGCAGGGCGAGGTCGGTGCCGGAGACGGTCGTTGCCACGCCGCCGATCCGCACGGCGTGGGCCGCGACGACTGCAGCGGCCTCCACCGCGGGATGCGCCGCGAGTGCGCGCCAGGTCTCGGGCGTGATGCGATTGCGGGTCGAGGCGCTCTGGGCGCCCGCGCTCGAGAGGTACAGGTCGGCGCGCAGGGTCCGCTGGATCCAGTCCTCCACGGTCCGCTCAAAACTCCCCACCAGAATCGCCATCCCAGCGGTCATCGCGGTCGCGGCGAGGAGGGCCGCGGCCGCGAGCCGGTGTCGGCCCGAGGGCCGGGCGAGGTGGCCGAGCGCCACCCGCGCGGCTGGGTGCAGTCGCCCGCCTGACCGGGCGAACCGCGCGAGGCCGCCGAGAATCGGACCCGCGAGCAGGCCCGCGCCGAAGATCCCCAACAGCGCCGCCGCGTGGCCACCGAGCGGGAACGCGCCGCCGCCGGCGAGGGGCACGGGTGGAAGCGTGGCGCAGAGCCCCGCGAACGCCAGGAGCCCGAGTCCAATCCACGGTTGCCGGCTCCAGCCTCCCTCCGTCGGCGGGGCGTGCCGCGCCAGCGCCTGTGCCGGTGGGATCCGTGCCGCGGCCCGCGCCGGTCCCCAGCCCGCGACGATGCTCGCACCCAGGCCCAACGCGAGGCCGAGCAGGAGGTCGGCGGCGTCGGGTCGCGCGGAGGTGACGCTAGTCGCGTAGTAGAGCGCGTTTACGGTCTGGCCCACGGCTCGCACGGCGACCTGCGCGCCCGCCCAGCCCAGGGCCACGCCGAGGATCCCACCCACGACCCCCAGCACGGCCGCCTCGACCAGC
>CAIOTK010000027.1 GCA_903861185.1 uncultured Opitutia bacterium
ACTCTGGGCTGATTGGCCACGACTCCCGGGTAGCCGAGCGCCAGCGCGCCCCGGCTACATCGAGCCGCATCACGACGTCAGCCATCCCTCCGTCAGCCATCCCTCCGGGGCGGCGCGCCCCGGCTACATCAGACGCACGTTTCACGGCACGCGCCCTCGGTCGGTCTGGTGTCACCGGGGCGAGAGCCAGGGATGCGCCGGGACTGCGGGAGCGAACCTGAGAACTCCTATTGCGCGCGACCTTCCGCCTGCGCATCACGGCAAAACCACGAGGCCCGCGAAGCGCGCCAGCGCCCCCTGATTCGCGTCAAACGTCAGAAAGAGCGCGGCGGACAACTGCGCCGCGGCTACCACCTGAAGGATGTCGAACGCCCGATGCCCGCCTTCCTCGGTGCGAGCCTGGGACAACCGGTTAGCCTCAACCACGACCGATTCCAGATCGGCGGGTCGGGCTTCCAGCCTGCCCGCATTGAGATCGGCGTCGAATGCGCCGAGGATCTCACCTGCGGCCCGCGAGGGCAGCGCCCGGCGAAACACCGCGAAGCGCACCGCGTTGCGTAACTCAAACTCGTTCAGCGAGGTAACCGCAATCGGTTCACCCAAACGGGCAACCAAGGCAAGCGCCCGCGGCGTATGCACGTCTCGGCCGTACAGCGAAAAGAGAAAACTCGTGTCGCAACAGACCATCAGCGGTCGCCGCGGCTGGCCGCGAGCAGGGCCGCCGACTGCCGCCGTCCCAGCCGCGGCAGCTTGGACTTGTCCATTCGGTGAGCAGCGCTCCGGGTCCAGTCGACCCTCGGCGCGCCCAAGGATGCGGGGGGTAGGGCGTGAGCGCCCGCGCGGACGCCGCGCTTGCCCGTGACCTTCACGCCGCGTCTCTCCGCGGGGAGCGGACGCTTGGATTGGGCGCGGAGAACTGCAGGCTTCACGGAGCGAACAACTGGAGGCGCGCGGATCGGGCTGTCAATCCGACGGGAGCCAGAAGAAGGCCCGAGTTTGCGGGGGAGTGGTGGTGCTAACCGGAAGCAAGCGCGATGACTCTGGGCTGATTGGCCACGACTCCCGGGTAGCCGAGCGCCAGCGCGCCCCGGCTACATCGAGCCGCATCACGACGTCTTGTCGGACCAGACCCTAGGAATCGGTCTGGTGTAGCTGGGGCGCGTCGCCCCGGCCGGTGCGTCCGGCAACCCCTACTCGCGGAGCCGTACTGCGGCCCATCCTCAGAGGGTTGAGCTTCGCGTACTGCGCTTCCGTCCCTGCTTACCGGGGCGGCGCGCCCCGGCTACATCGAGCCGCATCCCTCCGTCGCGCCATCCCTCCGTCAGCCATCCCTCTGGGGCGGCGCGCCCCGGCTACATCGAGCGGCACCTGCCCGCGCTCCCAACCCTACCGCAGGCCCACGGGCGTGCCGAGCACCTCGCGCAAAAGCACCGCCCGGCGCAGCGCCGCCGGATCCCGTAAGTCCTCCATCAGGCGCGCCGGCGCCCGGGCAGCCACCGCGCGCTCCGCCACGGCCGCCGAAACCTCTTCCGCGCGACGACGCGCGGCCACCCGCTCCGCCTGCAACGCCGCCAACTGCTCGGCCAACACCCGCTGCCGCTCCAATTCCTCCGACCGCAGACTCGCCGCCGCAGGCACCAAGGGCGGCGGCGGCGCCACCGGCGCAGGTTGCTCGCCAGAGACCTTCCGCTCCACGTCGCGCGCCTGATCCTCCAGATCACGCATCATTCGCCGCAACGGCTCGAACGGATCCGC
Source organism: uncultured Opitutia bacterium (assembly GCA_903861185.1). GTDB lineage: Bacteria > Verrucomicrobiota > Verrucomicrobiia > Opitutales > Opitutaceae > ER46. The sequence continues at coordinate 1,756 of CAIOTK010000027.1, forward strand.
CGTCGGCGCCTCCGGCGCCGGGGCCGGCGCAGCCTCGCGGGCCACCGGTGCCGCCGGAGCTTCGGGGGCGGACGCAGGGGCTCCTCCCCCGCGCCGCTCGGCGATCCGCCGCCGGATCTCCGCCTGAATATCCTGCACCCGCCGCTCCTCCTCCAAGGCGTCCGGCTTCGACGACGCCGGCGGCGGAGCCGCGCGGCGCGCCTGGAACAGACCCCGGAGGATCTGCACCACGAAGATCACCACGAAGATGACCAGCCCGATGCGCTCGAGCAGCCAGTCCAGCAGATTGGCCTTCACAGGAAGGGGGCGAGGATCCCGAAAGGCTTACTTCTTACCCTCAGGATGCGCGATGGAGGAACGCATCTGCGTGTCCGCCTGCACATTCTCCATCCGGTAGAAATCCATCACGCCCAGGCGGCCATTGCGGAAAGCCTCGGCCTGCGCCAGCGGGACCTGCGCCTGCGCCTCTACGACCTTCGCCTGCATCTCCTGCACGCGCGCCTTCATTTCCTGCTCCAAAGCCACGGCCGCCGCGCGCCGGATTTCCGCCTGCGCCTGCGCCATATTCTTGTTCGCCTCGGCCTGCGCCTCCTGCAGCTTCGCGCCCACGTTCTCCCCGACGTCCACGTCGGCAATATCGATCGAGAGGATCTCGAACGCGGAACCAACGTCCAACCCGCGCTTCAACACGGTCTTCGAGATCGAGTCCGGCGACTCCAACACGGTCTTGTAGGACTCGGCCGAACCAATGGTGGTCACGATGCCTTCGCCCACGCGGGCAATGATGGTCTCCTCCTTCGCGCCGCCGACGAAACGGTCCAGATTGGTCCGCACCGTGACCCGCGCCTTCACCTTCACCTGGATGCCGTCCTTGGCCACGCCGTCGATCGTGGAGCGACCGCCCTCGGGATTCGGGCAATCGATGACCTTCGGGTCGACGGAGGTGCGCACCGCCTCGACCACGCTCTTACCGGAGCCCTTGGTCGCGAGGTCGATGGCACAAGCCCGGTCCCAACCCAACTCGATGCCGGCCTTCTGCGCCGCGATCAGGGCCTGCACGGTCGGCACTACGTTGCCACCCGCTTGGAAATGGGAGGCAATCTGGTCCGCATCAATGTTGATGCCGGCGCGCACCGCGGTGATCCGGGCGTCCACGATCAGCCCGTAGGGGATACTCGCAAACTTCAGGGCGACCAGTTTCGACATCGGGACGGGCGCGCCGTTGAAGAGCGCCTTTACCCAGGCGCCAATCAGACTGAAGACGATGGCGCCCAGAACGAGGACGAAGAGGCCGAGGACGGCGATACCGATAAGGGTGAGGCTCATAGGGAAGTGGTGGTGGAGGGACGCGCAGGGATGACGAGGATACGGAAAGTTTCAACCGCGGTGACTTCAACCGGCGTGCCCGCGGCGATCAGGCCACTGCGGCTAAACGCTTCGTAACGCCGGCCCTCGCACTCGACGATGCCGGTGGGGGCAAGGGTGGTCACCGCAACGCCCTGCCGTCCCGCCAAGCTCGCTTCCGCCACGGGCGGCTGGCTGCGTCCAGCGACGGTAGCCGTCAGGGAGAGGGCCTTGGCCAAGCGACTGCGCGGTAGCAGTACAAATTCCAAATAGAGGGCCACCGCGGTGACCAGCAATCCGGCCGCCAGCGCCCAAGCGCCGCCTCCCGGACCGAAGCGGTCGAAGGCCACGAGAACAGCGCCGAGCAGAGAAACTCCGCCCACGATTCCAAGCACGCCCCCCGGGACAATCACCTCCAAGGCCAGCAGGAGGATTCCGACGGCAAAGAGAACCAGAATGAGGGTCACGTGCGAGGGCCCTCCAGGGCATCAACCACGAGGCCGAAATCATTGCGCCGCCGCACCACCACGCGCGTGCCCGGGGGCGCCGAACCCACGTCCAACCGCGCCTCGTAACGCCCGCCGTCCACCTCCACCTGGCCGGCCGGGAACAGTCCGGTCACCGCGACCCCCACCCGCCCAATCAACCCGGCGGACGCCTCGCCGGCCTCGGGCGGTAGGCCCGCGACCTGCGCTGCCCCGGCGATCGGCCGGGCGACGGCTAGGCGCGTCAGGAACCAACCGCGGGGCAAGAAGCGCGCAAAGAGCAGGGCCAGGACCACGGCGAGCGCGAGGCCGAGCCCCACGTCCTGCAGCGGCCGCAGGAAGAGCTCGTCGCTGATCGTCACCGGCTCATCGGGCCAGATATCGGCCATCGACCAGACGAGGGACCCGAGCATCAGCGCGAGCCCGCCCACGGCGAGGACGACGATGCCGGGGAAGAAGAGCAGTTCCGTGAGCACCATCACCAGCCCCAAGGCGAAGACCAGAATCGGCTCCTGCCCCGAGAGGCCAGCGACGTAGTTGCTGAGGAACACGACCCCGAGGCATGCGATGCCGGTGATTCCGAACACCCCGAAGCCAGGGGTCTTAAATTCGATGTAGAGCGCCAGCAGGCCCAGCCCGAGCAAGATGGGCGAGAGCGAACGGAGGAAGACGGCGAAATGCTCGGACCAAGTGATCTCCAAGCGGGTGACCTCATAGCCGCCGGCTCCGAACTGCCGACGGAGCAAATCGTCGACATCGGTGGCGATGCCGGCCGCCAACAGGGGCTGCGGCGGATCGCCGTGGGTTTCGGCCGCTTCCTTGGCGGTGAGGGAAAGGAGCTCCCCCTTGCCCTTGAGCACCTTGTCGCCGACTTTCAGTTCATAATCCGCATCGATCATCGCGGAGATGACTTGGCCGCGGAAGCCGCCCTTGCCCTCGCTGGTGGCGCGCACCCGGGCCTTCAGGTAACTGACGATCTTCTGCCGCATTGAGGCGTCGATCTCCTGACCAGTAGCCATTACCGGGGCGGCGGCGCCAATGATGCCTTCGGGGGCGAACCAGATCTCGTCGGTGGTCGCAGAAATGAAGGCCCCGGCAGAAATGGCCTCGTTGTTCACGTAGGTGATCGTACGGCCCTTGAACTTCGCCAAGGCCTCCATAATCGAGAAGGTTACGTCGAGCGCGCCGCCCGGCGTCTTCATATCGAGCACGACCACGTCGGCCTTTTGCTCGGTGGCCGCCTTGAGGCCGCGGCGGATAATGTAGAGCAAGGGGGAATCCACCTGCTCCCGCACGGGGATGACGAAGACCCGGCGCCGCTCGCCGGCCGGAGGCGGGTTCTGCGGGGCCGCCGTCGCCGCGACCACGGGGGCCACTGGCTCTGGGGCAGCGGTCGCTGGCTCGTTCCGGGCTGGGGCGGCATCGGCGGCACGCCCCACCGGCAGTGCGGCGAGCAGGAGGCAGAGGCGTAGCAGCCAACGAGACATCCGGAGATCCTAGTGAGGCGGGGGCGCCGCGCAAGTACAGCCGGCCGGATAAGCCTTGGCGCCCGACGGCCGGCGTCCACACTGGGGCCGCAATGGAAAAGGTGGCCTATCAAGGACAGACCCTCACGCGGTGGCAGGTCGGCAACTCGACCTTCCTGGCCCTCCCCGAGCGGGGGGCGCGGCTGCTGAACTGGAACCTGACCTTGGGCGACGGCTCCGTTCGCGACGTCGTCTATTGGCCCGAGCAGGCGGACTTTGGGGACATTGCGAAGGTCCGGGGCGGCAATCCGATCCTGTTCCCCTTTAATGGGCGGACGTTCGACGGCACGGACATCTTCCACTGGCGGGCGGCGGACGGGGTGCGTCGGCCGATGCCGCTGCACGGTATCGCGCGGCAGGGAACGTTTGAGGTAACGCGGTTAGACACGCGCGGCTTTGTGGCGCGGTTCGTGCCCGGCGAGGAGGCGCGCGCCTGCTATCCCTTCGATTACGAGTTTACGGTCACGTACCGCTTTGACCCGCTCGGGCTGGCCTGTGAGTTCGCGTTGACCAACCTCGGCCGGGAGCCGCTGCCGTGGTGTGCCGGGCATCATTTCTATTTCAGCCTGCCCTGGAGCCCGGGGACCAGCCGCGCGGACTATCTGATCCAGATCCCGGCCACGCGCCGCCTCCGCCAAGACATCGCCACCGGTGGGCTCGTGCCCGGCCCCGAGCTGCAGCCGCAGGAGAGCTTCGCCAACCAGACCCTCGTCGACACTTTCCACACCGGCCTGCAGGGGAACGAGGTCGTCTTCGGCGAGCGCGGGCGGGGGGGCGACGTGTGCGTGCGCCTCGGCACAGAGAAGGTGCCGCCGCCGGACGCGATGTTCGTCACTTGGACCCTCGCCCCGGATTCGCCATTCTATTGCGTGGAGCCTTGGATGGGGCCGCCGAACGCCCCTAGCCATCGCGCTGGGCTCCAACTGGTGCCGAAGGGGGAAACACGTAAATTCGCGGTCAGCGTCACTCTCCGCTAGACGAACGGGCCCGTTCGGGATTTCCTTCCGACCCCTATGGACTCCTTGCCTGCCCTGATGAGCGCCCACCTGCCCCTGGGCTTCATTGATGGGCTGGGCGGAATGGAGATGCTGCTGATTTTCGCGGTGGCGCTGCTGCTCTTCGGGGGCGACAAGCTGCCGGAATTCGCCCGCGGCCTCGGCAAGGTGATGCGGGAGGTCAAGAAGGCGGCCTCGGGCGTGGAGGACGAGTTCCGCCGCGCGATGGACGAGGATGAGCGCAAGCGTTTGCTAGCCGCTCCGACCGCCCCGGGAGAACTCGCGACCGGCAACGCGACCCCGGCCAATCCGGCTCCCTCTGGCGACGCCTATCCCGATTACGCGGCCCACACCGCCGCGGCCACGCCGCCGGCGGAGGGCGCGACGAGCGCGGCGGCGACGGGCGCACCCGCCCCCGATGCTAGCGCGGCGACCACCGAGGGTGGGCCGGTGGCCGGCACGGAGCCAGCCAAGCCGGCGGCCAAGCCTGCGCCGGCCAGCGAGGACTATCCCTGAGCCGGGCCGCGACGGCCTCAGCTCCCCTGCCCTTGCGATGATGCGGTACGCCGCCCTGCTCCTCTGCGTCCTAGCCTGCGTGGCCCGGGGCGCCGAGGGTCGCGGACCGGTGCTCTTAATTGCGCTGGATGGGTTTCGCTGGGACTATCTCGAACGGCACCCGGAACGAACCCCGAACCTACGCGCGCTGCGGCGCGACGGCGTGAGCGCCCAGGGGCTGATTCCCGTCTTCCCGACGAACACCTTTCCCAATCTCTATACGCTGGTGACGGGCCGATATCCGGCGCGGCACGGGATGGTGAACAACGAGTTCTTCGATCCTACCGACGGGCGTTTTTTTCGTTACATCCATCCGCCCTCGAACCGGGACCCGCGGTGGTGGGGGGCGGAGCCGATTTGGATCACGGCCGTGCGGCAGGGCGTGCCCGCGGCCACCGCGCTTTGGGTGGGTTCGGAAGCGGAGATCGGCGGGCGGCGGGCGACCTATTGGAAGCCCTACGATTACCGGATCCCGTTCGCGCAGCGCGTCGACGAAGTCGTGGGCTGGCTCGGACGGCCCGCGGGGGAGCGGCCGGCCTTGGTCGCGTTTTACCTCGAGGAGACCAACGGTGTGGCCCACCGGTTCGGACCAGACTCGCCGGAGCTGGCCGCGGCGGTGGAACTCCTCGACGGCCACGTGGGGACCTTGCTGGCCCGCGTGCGGGCGCTGGGGCGCGAGCCGGAAGTGGTCGTCGTCTCCGACCACGGGATGAGCGCGACCCACCTCGACCGCGCCCTCGCGTTGGAGGATTATCTGGACCTCGCGACGGTGCACGTGGACACCGATGGCAGCGTCGTGACCCTGCGGCCGCGGGAGGGAGCGGACACGGCGGCGATCCTGCGGAGCCTCCAGCGGGTGCCGCACGCGCGGGCGTACCGGGCGGAGGAGTTGCCGGAGCGTTTCCAAATGCGGGATAACCCGCGGATCGCACCCCTGTGGTTGTTGCCCGAGCCGGGCTGGCAGGTGGCGACCCGGGCGAATCTGGCCGCCTCGAGGAAGAAGTATGCGGAAAAGGGATTTCTCGCCAGCGACCACGGGTACGATCCGGCGCATCCGGAGATGCACGGGATATTCATTGCGGGCGGGCCTTCGTTCCGACGCGGCGTGACCCTGCCGGCGACGGAGAATATCCACGTTTACGCGCTGCTGTGCGCGTTGCTCGGGGTAACGCCGGCGCAAAACGATGGCGATGGGCGGCTCGTGCAGGGGGCGCTAGCGCGCTGAGCGGGGCGAGGGTTGGAGCGGGAAATCGCTGCGCGGGTGGCGGCCCGTTCCTGTCCTCCGGGGCGTCTAGAAACACCGGCGCGCGGGCATCGCTGCGCGGTATGCGTTTTCATCCCGCCGGCCGGGGCGTCGCGCCCCAGCTACATCGAACCGAGGCGCCTCTTACGCGGTTCGGTGTAGCTGCGGGCCTGCCCGCCGTAGCCTTGGAGAAGGAGGGCCACTACTATCGCAAATATCTACCATTTAGTAAGATAAAGCATCCCTGCACGCGGAAAAAACGTAACTACTACCCACGGGGGTCGTCTGGCCGTCCTCCGCTCTCCTCGTATGCCTCTCCCTGTGAACTCTCTTTCGCGCCGCTCCTTTTTGGCCGGATCTTCCGCGGCGGCGATCGCGTTTCCGCACTTGCAGTTGGTGCCGAAGGCAGGGGCGGCCGCGGTCCCGGCCGGGGCGCCCTCCCTACGCTACGTGCCGCATACGACGCCCTTACCGATTCCCGGGCGCTTGGCCCCGACCACGTTGAATCCGGCCCCGGGGACGCCTGCGGCCGCGGTCGGTTCTGCGGCGGTCTACCACGGTATCGCGCCGGAGTACCTGCTGGGGCACCCCGCAGGGGTCCGGGAGCGGGCACGGTATCCCGAGAAGCACTACCGGCTCGAGCTGCGCGACACCACCCACCAGTGGATTCCGGGGGTGGACACGCCGGCCCTCGGCTACAATGGGCTCGTGCCCGGGCCGCTCCTGCGGGCACGCGTGGGCGAACCCGCGGTGCTGCGGGTGACCAATCAAGCGGACGTCGAGGCGTCGCTGCACCTGCACGGTGGGCACAATCCGGCCCACGCCGACGGGCATCCCTGCTTCTATATCTTCCCGGGCCGCAGCCGGGATTATTACTACCCCTTCGCCCTACCGCTGCGGGGGGACGGCCAGCCGGACGCGGAACACGCGCCCTCGACCCTCTGGTACCACGATCACGGCAATGACGTCACGGCTCGCAACGTGATCCACGGGCTCGCCGGCGTGTGCCTCGTAACCGATGAAATCGAGGAGCGCCTGATCGCGGACCGGGTGCTCCCCCCGATCGACGGTCCCGGCGGCGCCCCCTCGGCGTACGACATTCCCTTGGCCCTGATTGATCAGGCCTTTAATCGCGACGGTTCCCTGCGGTGGGATCCACTCGATTTCGACGGGCGCATTGGGGACGTGCCGACGGTGAACGGCGTGGCGCAGCCGTTCTTGGCGGTGGAACGCCGCAAATACCGGTTCCGGCTGGTCTGCAGTTCGCTGGCGCGGGTGTACCACCTGCGGATCGTGCGCGGCGGGACCGCGGTGCCCTTCCTGCAGATCGCGAATGATGCCTTCCTGTTGCCGCAGGCGGAACCGGTGTCCTCGGTCGAGTTCGTCCCGGGCAACCGGGCGGATATCATCGTCGATTTCAGCGCCTTCCCCGCGGGAACGGAGCTCTACCTCCAAAATATTATGGAGCAGACCAACGGGCGGAAGCCCAAGGGGGTCGATGCGCGGGCAGCGGTGAACCTGCTGAAGTTCGTGGTGGGTGGTGGGCTGGTGCCAAACGACGTCACCGTGGCCGCGGGCACGCCGCTCCGCCCGTTCACGCCGCTCTTAGCCTCGGAGGCGACCGCGACGCGGCGCTGGTCCTTTGAACGGCGCAAGGGGGCGTGGATGATCAACGAGGACTTCTGGTCGCCCTACCGCAGCCAAGCGACGCCGGTGCTCGGGGCCGTCGAGCGGTGGATTTTCGAGAACAAGTCGGGCGGTTGGTGGCACCCGGCGCACGCTCACCTCGAGGGTCATCAGATCATCGCGATCAATGGCCGGCCGCCCCCGCGGACCCTGCGTTACCTCTCGGACACGTCCCCGCTCGCGGATGGGATGACCATCGAAGTCCTGATGCACCTGCGCACTTACACCGGTCCGTTCGTGATGCACTGCCACAACAACAATCACGAGGATATGCGGATGATGGTGCAGTTCGAGACGGTGGCGCGCGACGCGGGGACGGGCCGGCCGCGGCCCTCGTTATTCAACGGCCGCACCTTCAGTATCCCCGCGGAAATCAGCGGCATCCCGGCGGCCGATGTGGCGGCGCATCCGGAGTTGTTCACCTAAACCGCGATGGCGTGCGCAGAGGCAATCCCAGCAGCTGGTTTCCGGCCCCGGCCCACGGAGCCGGCGGGGGCGGCGGGCGCGGTGAGCGCGGCGCTGCCCGCGGTGATCCTGCGCAATCACCGCGATGAACCGCGGCGCCTGCGGGAGGACCTCGTGGCGGGGCAGCGGGTGCTGCTGTCATTCCTCTACACACGCTGCGAGGAGGCGTGTCCCCGGACAGTGGAGCAGTTGCGCGAGGTGTACCATCGCCTGCGGGCGCGAGAGGCCGGGGCGTTCCGGTTCCTGACGTTGAGTGTGGATCCGGCGCACGACACCCCGGAGCGCCTGCTGCGCTATGCGGTAAGGCGGGGGGTAGCGGCTTTACCGGAGTGGGAATTTCTGACGGGCGAGCCGGCGGACGTGGCCGCGGTGCTACGGGCGTGGCGGGCGGTGGAGCCCGTGGAGCCCGGCGGGGTGGAGGATCCGGGGAGCCACACGGGGATGGTTCTACTGGGCAACGATGCGACGCACCGATGGAGTGCGATCGCGGCGGGGGCGGGGCCGGAACTGATCGCGAATTTGTTCCTGCGGGTAGCGCGGCCGGGCAGCTTCGCCGCGAGCCTGGCGCGGACCCTGTAGCTGGGGCGCGCCTGCCCGCCGTAGCTGCTGCGAAGGAGGGTCGCCCCGGCTGTGCATTTGGAAGCCCTGGCGCGCGGAGCTGATCCGCGGTAAGGGGGCATCGCTGCGCGGAATGCGTTTTCGTCCCGCCGTCCGGGGCGTCGCGCCCCAGCTACATCGAACCGCGTCCTTCGTCTCTCGGCCCTTCCATCCCTGCTTTGCCCAAGTCCCGGAATGGCCATCCTCAGGGTGCTGCCCAGCAAAAGAAAAAGGGCCCGGATTGCCCGCCTTCGCTAAAGCTTCCACCTTCGCCGAGGCTACGGCGGACAGGACGGCGGGCAGGCTTCCGGGCCCTCGTTAAACCTGCGACTGCGACGCCTTCAGGAGCCGCCTGGCGCGGATCCGAACGTGAATCCGTAATCAAGGGCCGCAATGGCCAGCAGCGCGAGCACGCTGCCGTATGCGAGCACTTGTTCCGTTCTCACCGGGGTGGCGTCAGAAAGCAGCAGGGCGGTGACGGCCAGCAGGCCGGAGGGGACCGCAATCAGGATCAGTTTCTTCTTCATATGTGTTTCTTTCTGTCAAACCCACTGGGCTCGACTCCCACACTGTATCACCGATTCGGGATTAGTTGAAATCGATCCTTACTATCCTATCTATTGGTTTTGCTTATGGAACTTCCCCAACTGCGCTCGTTTCTCGCCGTGGTCGAGACCGAGAGTTTCACGCGAGCGGCGGCCCAGGTGAACCTCTCGCAGCCTGCTCTCAGTCAGCAGATTATGAATCTCGAAAAGACTCTCGGCCACCGCCTGCTCCACCGCTTGGGGAAGCGGGCGGTCCCGACCGAGGCGGGTCAAGTGCTCCTCGATCGGGCGCGGCGGATCCTGCGCGAGGTCGAGGACGCAGGACGCGAATTGGGCGACCAGTCGGGACTGGAACGTCGGATCGCGGTGGGCGCCGTGCAGACCGTGATGCCATTTCTGCTCACCGGCCTGATCACGGACTGCCGGCGGACGCATCCCCACCTCCACATCGACGCGCGGGAGGACTTCCGGGCGGACCTGGTGACGGCCGTGGTGGAGGGCGAACTGGACCTCGCGGTGGTGCCCAATCCGGTCCGCGAGCCACGCGTGGCGACGGAGATGCTCCTGCGCGAGCCGCTGCTGCTCGTGGTGGGACGCGGGCATCCCTTCGCCGCGCGGAAGGAGATCGAGGTCGAAGACCTAGCGGCCGAGACCTTCGTTTCGCTGGGGGATGCGAGCGCCCTCGCGACCCAGATCCGGGCCTTCTTTGGGGACCGGCACCTGCAGCCGCGGTTCGGTTATCAGTGCGCGCAGGTAGCGACCCTGAAACGCTGGGTGGCGGCGGGGATGGGCATCTCCCTGTTGCCCCGTTTGGCGCGGCAACCGGAGGATACGGACCAGTTGGTCTACCTGCGGCTGGCCGGCAGCGATCTGCAGCGGGAACTGGTGGTGATCCGCCACCTGCAGCGCTACCGCAGCCGCGGAGCGGAACAGTTCCTAGGGGCGCTGCGCCAGCACGTCGCGGACTATCAAGCCGGGATGGCGGCAGCGAACCCGGCCTGAGCGCGGCCGCCGCCGCTGGCTTGGGGGGGCGCTTAGAACCGCTCGTCCAGCACCGCTTTCTGGTGCAGGTGGAGGGCGAGGCGCAGGCGCTCGCGGGCCGCCTCCTCGGTCCACCCAAGGCGCTCGTACAGGGCCACCCGTTGCTCGCGCAGCTTGCGGTCACCCGGTGCGTCCTTGAGTCGCGTGTTCAAGGCCTCGAGGGCGAGGCCGAGATGCCCGGCCTGCTCGTGCAGTTCCGCCTCAAGGGCGCGGGTTTGCCGATCGCCCGTCTCTGGATCCCAGCGGCGGGCCTCTGCCAAGGCGCGCCACGCTTCGTCCCAGCGGCCCAGCGCGCGGCACACATCCGCCCGCAACCGCTCCGCCCGGGCCAGCACTTCGCGGTGCGCGGTCAGGCGCTTCTTCTCGCGCTCCAGTTTGGACCGCGCCGCGCCCTCCAATTCCGCCGTCGCCGGCGGGGCGCCCAGCTGCCGCGCCACCGCATCAGGGTCGGCGCGCCGCACCACCTCATCCAGCAGGGCCAACACCGCCGTGCCCGGGGCTTCCGCCGGGGCGGTCGCCGCGCTGGCCGGAGTTTCGCTCGGGGCCGCGGGCGCCTCGGCCTTGGGCCGCGCCTTGCCCCAGAACTCACTCGCCCAACCCGCCGCCTGCGCCGCATCGAGGGCCGCCTCCCAGAGAGGGGCTGGGTCCTCGGGCCGTTCCGTCCGCAGCGCGGCCAGCAATTCCGCCCGCTGACGCTGGACCGGGGCCTCCTTCGCCGCCCGATGATCCCGGACGAAGGCCAGTCGGGCCTCATACAGCGTATCGGCCAGTTTCTCCGCTTCGGTCCGGGCATCCGCCACGGGCTTCGGCTTCGCCTTCTGGTTGGTTACCTTAGCGGGCGACAGGCCCGGCACATAGACAAGTTCGCGCCGCCCCAGCTCGCGGTTCTCCAAATCGCGGAACACGACCGTCCCCGCAAAATGCGCCGGGCGGGGCTCGTGCTTCGCGAGGTCGTCCGCTGCCTTATCTTGCAGGTAGAGCGTCTCCTCGCGACCGGCCTCGAGCCGCAGCTCAGTCGCATCCTTGCCGCTGAGGCGTTCGCGAAGGTTCGCGCGCACCGGCAGCGC
>CAIOTK010000028.1 GCA_903861185.1 uncultured Opitutia bacterium
CGGGTAGCGAGGCCCTCGAGGTTGCGGAGGTCGGCGTCCTGGGCGCGGCGGACGCGGGCGTAGGCGGCATCGCCGAGGGCGGTGCGGACCTCGTTTTCGAGCTGGCGCTGGGCGTCGGCGAACTGCTGCCGCCCCGCGGGGTCGTTGCGTGCGGTGGCGGTCTCCGCGGGGAAGCGTGCGTCGAAGGCCCGTTGGAGGGCAAAGACGCGGCGGAACTCCTCCTCCGTCTCGAGGCCCTCGCCGTAGCGGGCGCGCACGACGGCGGCGGAGGGCGAGAGCCGCAGGTCATACGCTTCGCGTTCCGCGGGCGTGAGGAGCGCGGCGAGGTCGCGCTCGCGTTCGGCGGCGAGCAGGCGGAGGCGTTCCCGGTCCGAGGGTAGCACGATGCCGCCGGAGCCGAAGCGGGCGCGGAGCTCGGCGTAATCTTGGTCGATGCGGCGGAGAGCGGCGCGTTTCGCGGGCGGGAGGAAGTCGAGGCCTGGGCCGGCAAGGCCGGCGTCGTCGCCGAGGGTCTCGCCGAGCAGGAGGCCGAGTTCGCGGCGCAGTTGGTCGCGCGTTGGTGCGGTGGTGGCGTCGGTGCGCCACCAGCGTTCGCCACCGGCGGGGCGGGGGCGTTGGAGGACGGCGGCGAGGCGGCGGCCGAGGAGCAGGTCGCGCGCGGCGGCGGGGTCGAGGCCAGCGGCCTCGAGGTCGCGGGCTTGGCCGGAGGCGAGGGCGGCGCGGAGGCGTTCCGCCGCGTCTGGGGTCGGAGCTGGCCGAGTGGGCGCGGGGGTCGTGGCGGCGAGCGGCGCGGGCCGGCGCGTGAGTGTGGCGACCAGGGCGACGTTAGCGGCGAGCGAGCCGGCGAGCAGGAGCAGCGGGAGCTTCATCGGGAAAAATCAGATGCGGCGGCGGGCGAGGATCGAAGCGACCGCGCGGGCGGTGACGGCGCCGAGGACGATTACGCCGCCGGCGAGGCCCCAGCCCGAGGGCCGCTCGCCGACGAAGATCAGTACCCACACGGGGTTCAGCACCGGCTCGATCACGGGGATGAGAACCGCCTCGAGCGCGGTGACGTGGCGGATGGCGCGGGCGTAGAGCCAGTACGAGACCCCGAGCTGGACCGTGCCGAGGGCGAGGAGTGCGGCCCAGCCAGTCGGCGGCAGCGGCGGCGCGGTGATGATCCACGGCAGGCCGACGGCGAAGGCGAGGGCGTTGCCGAGGATGATCGATTCCACCGCGGAGCCGTCGCACTGGCGGCGCAGGGCGATTGTCATCGCGGCGAAGCAGACCCCGCTGAGCAGCGCCAGCAGGTCGCCGGCGATTTCGCCGAGCGAGAGGTTGCCGTGGAAGAAGAGCGTCATTCCGCCGAGGGCGGCGGCGATCGTGAGCCAGTCGACGCGCGTGGCCGGTTCGCGCAGCAGCCAAGCGCCGAGCAGCGCGACCCACACCGGGGCGGTGTACTGAAGCAGAATCGCGTTGGCGGCGCTCGTCAGCGTGGTGGCGGTGCAGAACGTGATCGTGCAGGCTGCGTAGCCGAGGGCGCCGATCACCTGATCGCGCGAGAAGTGGAAGCGCAGGCCGCGGTTGGTGATGAGGAGGAAGATGGCCGCGACGGCGCCGCGGCCGCCGGCGACGGCGAGGCCCGGCCAGGTAGCGGCGACGGCCTTGATCAGCACGCCGGCGAAGCTCCAGCAGACGGCCGCGCCGGCCAACTGGAGGACGGCGCGGGAGTGGTCGCGGGCGGCGGCGGAGGACATCAACGGTGAGGTTGGGGCAACGCGGGGGCCGGCGCCAAGCCTGCCGCGGCCCGAATCCTAGAGGGCGGCGGCGGGGCCGGGGCGAAGATTTTCCTAGGCAAGCGCAGCGCGTTCCCTCTAGAAGCTAACTCGTTTCAGAGGGAAAAACCCAAAATCAAAACCAAATACCATGGCTAAAAAAGCCGCTAAGAAGCCCGCCCGTAAGCCGAACGCCGCGTTCATGAAGCCGGTCACCCCGAACGACAAGCTCGCTGCTGTCGTCGGTGCCGCCCCGCTCCCCCGCACCGAGCTGACCAAGAAGCTCTGGGCGTACATCAAGAAGAAGGGCCTCCAGGACAAGAAGGTGAAGACCCAGATCAACGCCGACGACGCCCTCAAGGCGATCTTCGGTGGCAAGGCCTCGGTCTCGATGTTCGAGATGACGAAGCTCGTCTCGAAGAACCTGAAGTAAGGCATCTCAGTCTCGCTTTACCCGGCCGCCGCGAGGTTCCTCGCGGCGGCTTTTCTTTGCCGTGGTTTCCCCTGTCGCCTCCGCCTCCGCCGCCTCCGTCCGTGCTCGGGCGATTGGGATGCTGCTCCTCGCGAACCTGCTCTGGGGCCTCAGCTTCCCGCTGGTGAAGGCCACGGGCCTGCTGCACGCGACGCTGGTCCCGGACGGCGGCTCTTGGTTCGCGGCGGTCTACACGGTGGCGCCGCGGTTCCTGCTCGCGACGCTCGTGCTCTTCGCGTTCCGCCCGGCCGTGCTGCGCGGGGCCACCGCGTCGGAGTGGCGGCAGGGGCTAATCCTCGGGCTCTCGGGCGCGGCGGGGATGCTGTTGCAGAACGACGCCCTGCAATACACGGCCGCGAGTACCTCGGCCTTCCTCACCCAGTTCTACGCCCTCCTCATCCCGGCGTGGCTCGCGTGGCGCGTCCGCCGCCTGCCTGCGCCGCCCGTCTGGCTCGCGTGCGGCCTAGTGCTCGCCGGGGTTGCGGTGTTGAGCGGATTCCACCCGTTCGCGGCCGGGGAGTCCCCGCTGCGCTTCGGCCGCGGGGAGGCCGAGACGCTGCTCTGCTCGGTCTTCTTTATGGTGCAGATCTTCGCTCTCGAGCGCGCGGAGTTCGCCGGCAACCGCACCCTGCCGATCACGTTCGTGATGTTCGCCACCGAGGCCGTCCTCTTCGCCGTTCTCGCCTTTGCCACCGCGCCCGACGTCGCCGCGCTCGTCCGCCCGTGGCAGTCGCCCGCTTGGCTCGGCCTCACCGTCGCCCTCACCGTCTTCTGCACGCTCGGGGCCTTTGGGCTGATGACCGCCTTCCAGCCGCGCATCACCGCCACCGAGGCCGGGCTGCTCTACTGCGTCGAACCGGTCTTTGCCGCCGCGCTCGCCCTGTTCCTCCCCGGCTGGCTGTCAGTGTGGACCGGGATCAGCTACGCCAACGAGACGCTCACCGCCGGGCTGCTCGCCGGCGGCGCGCTCATCACCGCCGCCAACGTGCTGCTCCAGCTGCGGCCCACGCGCTGACGCGTCCGGGCGGGAACTCAGCGCGGTTCAGTGAGGTACTTGAGGAGCTCGACCGCCTCGCGCTCCGGCAGCGCCTCGAGCAGGCCGGGCGGCATCAGCGACTGGGTCGTGCGCTGCCGCTCCCGGAGGTCCGCCCGCGGTATGGTCACCGTCTCCGCCACGGTCCGCACCACCACGGCGGTGTCCGATTCACGGTCGATCATTCCGGAGACCACCGTGCCATCGCGCCGCGTCAGGACGTGCAGCTCGTAGGCCGCGCCGACGACGGCGTTTGGGTCGACGATGTTTTCGAGAAAGTAATCGAGGCCGTTCCGCCAAGTGCCCGCGAGGTCGGGGCCGAGGCGGCCGGCGTCGGGCCCACCGGAGACGTGACAGGCGGCGCAGAGGCGCTCGTAGGTGCGCCGGCCCGCCGCGGCGTCGAAGGCCCAGACGGGCGCGTTGCGGAACGTGTCGCGCAGTCGCGCGATGGTGGCCTTCGCGTCGGTGGACGCCTCGGCCGTGCGGCCCCAGACCTGCTCGAGGAGGCGGTTCACCTCGGCGTCGCCGAGTTTCCGCAGCTGGCGGGCGTGGAGGGCGGTGAGGTCGCGGCGGTCGAAGGTGCCCGCGGCGACGGCGCCGAGGAGGGCGCGCGCCAGCTCAACCCGGCCGGTCAGGATCGCGAGGGCGGCGTTGCGCTCGGCGGGGCCGAAGCCGCGGAAGGCACCGAGCAGCGCTTGGGCGGCTGCGGTGGCGTCGGGGGCGGCACCAAGCAGCGGGATGACGGCCGCGCGCAGGTCGGCGTCGCCGAGGAGTTCGGCGAGGAGCGGCACGGCGCCCGGATCGCCGGCGCGGCGGAGGAGGTCGAGGGCGCGCCGCCGCTCGGCGGCGGGGACGTTCCGGTCGGCGAGACGCGCGCGCACCGGACCGAGCACGGAGCGGTCGCCGAAGAGGGCGGCTAGTTGCTCCACGGCGTCGCGGGCGTGTGGGTCGGTGGTGCCGGCGAAGCGGGCCGCGAGTCGGGGCCAGGCATTGGGCATCGGCAGGCCGGCCTCGGCCTCGAGCGCGAAGGCGAGCAGGCGCAGGGTGCGCACGGGGCCGCCGGCCGCGACGTCCGCCACGAGGGCTTCGCGGCCCGCGGGCTGGCGCGCGGCGAACCAGCGCAAGGAATCCGCGACCACCGGCAGGGGCGTCTCCGCGGCGAGGGCGAGGGCGCGGGGCAGGTCGGCGGCCACCTCGGGCGCGAGCGCGGACCAGACGAGGCGCGGCAGGAAACGGTCGGCGGCGTCCTCGGCCCGTCGGGCGAGCGCCGCGGCCACGGGCCAGCGCGCGGCCGGCGGCAGGGCGGGGACGGCCGAGGCGAGGGCGAGGCGCACGTGCGCGGAGGATTCGGTCGCGGCGAGCTCCGCGAATTGTTCTGCGGGCAGGGCCGGGCGGCCGGGCTCCTCGGTGGCGAGCTGCACGGCCCAAGCGCGCACGGTATCGGCGGGGTGCGCGATGGCGGCCGCGAGACGCGTGGCGTCGAGGGTGCCGGTGGCGTGGAGGGTCCAGAGGGCGCGAAGTTGCCGCGTGATGGGCGCGGCGCGGTAGTCCGCGCGGGCGCGCAGGTCGGCGAGCGCAACGGGGGCGAGGGCGCCGCGGGCCGCGCGTTCCTGCAGGAGCCGGCGGGCGGTGCGCACGTGCCACTCGCTCGCGTGGCCGTGGAGGGCGGCGAGCGCCGCGTCGTCCATCCGTCCGAGGTCCACCCGCGCGGGCCGCCAGGTCGCGGCCCAGGCGACGCGGTAGACGCGACCGTTGGTCCGGTCCCAAATCTCGTCCCGCGGGTTGTGACAGTGCTGGGTGTCGCTCCAGTCGATCGCGTAGACGGCGCCGTCGGGCCCGTACTGGAGGTCGACCGGCAGGTAGGTTGGGTCGGGCGAGAAGAGGACGTCGTGGCCACCGTGGAACGTTTCGTAGCCGGAGCCGGTGCGGACGTTGATCTGGTGGTTGATCTGGTGGCCGTGGAGGTTGTGGGTGAAGAGGTGGTCGCGGTAGGCGGCGGGCCAGTTATCGCCGAGGTAGATCATTGTGCCGACGTGCGAGTGGCCGCCGTAGACTGCTGAGGTGCCCGGTTTGCCGGCGCCACCCTCGCCGCTGTCGTAGCGCGCCGAAGAGGGCAGGAAGTTGCGCAGGCTGGGGGCGAAGTCCGGGGCACGGTTGGAGATCCAGGGCGCGTAGTCGGTATTGGCCTGGTTCCAGTAGTGGCCATTACGGATCACGTGGGTCGTGCCGCCGCCGCCGTGGAAGCTCCGGCAATGGGTCATAAACAGGTGGCCGTGCGCGTTGAAATCGAGGCCCCACTGGTTGCTGCCGCCCTGCGCGAAGACTTCAAACACGCGCCGCACCGGGTGGTAGCGCCACACGCCGGCCCGGATCTTTTGCCGCTGCGCCGCCGGCGTGCCGGGTGCGCCGACCGCCGAAAAGGTAAACACGCCGTGGCAGCCGTAGAGCCAGCCGTCGACGCCCCAGGTGAAGCTGTTGAGCGTCTCGTGAGTGTCCTGCCAGCCCCAGCCGTCGAGCATCACCTCCGCGGGGCCATCGGGCCGGTCGTCGCCGTCGCGGTCGGGCACGAACAGCAGGTGCGGCGCTGCGCCGATCCACACGCCCCCGAAGCCGACCTCTAGGCCGCTGACGAGGTTCAGGCCCTCGAGGAACACGCGCCGCGTCTCGAACTGGCCGTCGCCGTCGGCGTCCTCTAGAATGATCACGCGGTCCCGGCCCTGGCCCTCGGGCTGCCGGTTCGGGTACGAATGCGCCTCGGCGATCCAGATCCGGCCGCGCGCGTCGAAGGCGAAGGCGATCGGCTGCCGCACGTCCGGCTCCGCCGCCACGAGGTCGGCCTGGAACCCGTGCACGAGGCGGAACCCGGTGGCGACGCGCTGGCCGGCGGGGTTGGCCACCGCGCTCGCCGGCCCCGGGTTGCCGCGCAGGTGCCACAGGACGGGGCTCGCGACGAGGCGCGTGGTGTCGTCGACGCCCGGGGTACGCTTCAGCGGCGGATCGCCGTTGCGGCGCGTGGTGCCGATGCCGGGGTTGGGGCCGGTGGTGTTCTCCGCTGGGGCGGCCGCCACCGCGGTCCCCGCTGGTGGCAGCGGCGTGCGACCGAGGTCGGTCAGGTGCAGGGCGCGGAACTCGATCTGCCCCGGACCCGCCTCCGCCACGAGGGCAAGACCGCCGTGGTGGGCCGCCGCGGCCGACCGGTGATCGTCGGCCACCGCGACGCGCACGCCGTTGATCCACACCTCGAGGTGCGGGCCACGCGCGCCGACGCGCAGGGTGTTCCAAGTGGGCGCGGGACGCAGCAGCGCGGCGAAGTCACCGGCCGCCCCGAAGGCCTCGCTCCAACGGCGGCCATCCGGCGCGATCGCCACGCGGTCCCCGCGCTCCGCGAGGAGTTCACCGCCTCTCTCGCGCGTCAGGCGCCCGAGCCAGACCGCGCCCGCGTCGAGTTCGACGCGGTAGCCGCCGGTCCCGCCAGTGCGGAAGGCGAGCGCGGCCCGCGCGCCGGGTTCGCCCGCGAGGCAGAACTCGGCCTCGAGCTCGAAATCGCCCACCTCTCCGTTCCAGCGCAGGACACCGCCGGCCGCGAGGTCCGCGGCGAGAGTGTCGCCGCTGGCGCGCCAAGCGGCGGGACCGGTCCAGCCGGCGAGCGAACGGCCGTCGAAGAGGGGACGCGGGGCGTCCGCGGCGGCGGGCGCGACTAGGGCGAGTAGGGCAAGCAGGGCGAAGGCGGAACGCATCGGGAGGGACAGGGTGGGCTGGGGAAGGGCGGCGGCGGGGGACGGGCTTAGCGCAGGCGGTCGGCGGGCCAGCCGAGTTGCGCGGCGGCGCGGGCGGGCCAAGACCAGTCGTCGGGGTTGGCGCCGCGGAGGCGTACCGGCTGGCGTTCGGCGGCGAGCGCGACGGCCTGCGGCACATCGAGGAACCGCAGCACGTGCAGGTAATCCGGGCCGCGCAGGTGCGAGGCCGGCGGCGCCTCCAACTCGACTGCCGCGAGGCCGTCAACGTGGAGCGAGGCGTAGAGGGCGTTCACGGCCTGATCGCGCACCCCGGCTAGCGTCAGGGGTTTCCCGGCGAACGCGGGCGCGGCGCGCAGGGTCTCAGCGGCGCGACGGATGTCCCACACCCGCATCCCCTCGAGCGTTTGCCCGAGCAGCGGGTGGCGGCGGCGGAGCTGGTTCTGGTCGGCGGCGGGGGCCGTGGGCGCGGTGGGCCCGATCCCGCGCGGGGCGAGTTGCAGGACCTCGAGTTCACCGCGGTCGACGGCGGCGGCCAGTTCCGGTGCGAGGCTACCCGCGGCCCACGCCTGCTCGTCCAAGGCCTGCAGCAGGAGCCGCGGCGCGGTGCCCGGTTCCCCGCGCGAGAAGCCGCGTAGCGGGAGCCGCACGACGCCTTGGCTGGTGAATTCCCAGGTGGTCTCGACCCGCCCGGCGATCGTGCGCCGCGCGGTGGCGTGGAGGTCGGGTGCGCCGGCTTCGCCCGCCGCGGGCCAGCCGGCGAAGACGCGCGTGCGCAGCGCGTCCCGCCACCCGTCGCGCTGCCGGGCCCACGCCGCCGCGTCGGTGGGGAGCGCCGGGGCCGCGAGCGGCACGAAGGTGTCGTGGATCTTCGTGGTGCGCTCGTCGGCCGGGTGCCCGCCGACCGGGAACACCCGCAGGTCGCGCGGGGCGAACAGTTTCTCGGCCGCGACGCGGATCGGCGGGTCCTCGCCCTTGAGGAAGCGGTTGAACCACCGGAAGGCCGGCACCTGTAGGTCCTGCGTGTCCTTGTGCGGGCCCTCCGTGATGAGGAGCCCGAGGCGGTCGGAGGCGCCGAGCAGCCGGTACACGCCGGCCACTGCGCGGTGGACCCGCTGCACGCCGTCGAGCGGGAAGATCGGGTCTTTGTCCGTGTTCGCGATCAGCAGCGGCCGCGGGGCGACCAGCGCGGCGACGGTGGCGAAGTCCCACCGGGACGAGTTCAGCGTGAACATACAGTCGCAGTGGCCCTTGATCACGCCGTCGACGACGTGGTTGTGCAGGTCCGTGATGCCGGCGACCGGCACGGCGGCGCGCACGCGTTCGTCGAGCGCCGCGGTGTACCACGTGTAGGCGCCGCCGCCGGAGCGGCCGGTCATCCCGATGCGCTCCGGGTCGATCTCGGGGCGGGACTGGAGGTAATCGAGGGCGCGGATGCCGTTCCAGGCCTCGACGCCGGCGGGTGTGTACCCGCGGGCGTTCCAGGCGTGGAGGCCGAGGCGGTGGGTGCCGTGGTGGACGCCCTCGAGTTCCCCGAGCTGGATGGTGTCGATCAGGAGGCACGCGTAGCCGTGGCGCGCGAACCACGCGCCGTGGTGTTGGTAACCGGCCTTATTGCCGAAGCTCACGCCGCCCTCCTTCACCACCGCGTGGCCGCACACGTAGAGAATGGCCGGCACGCGCCGCTCACCGCGGTCGCGCGGCAGGTAGAGGTTGGCCGTGACGTAGAGGCCGGGCAGCGACTGGAAATGGAGCTTCTCGACCGTGAACTCCGGGTGCTCGAGGCGGCCGGTGATGGTCGCTTGGAGCGGGGTGCGCTCGGGAAAGGGGAGCAGGCCGAGCATCTCCTGCAGTTCCGCGCGGGCGGCGGGCAGGCGGGCGCGCCAGGCGGCGGCGGAGTCGATCCCGGCGAGCGGATCGCGGGTGAGGCGGGCAGTCTCCGTGCGGAAGTACTCGGCGAACATCTGGTCGCCTGGCCCGGGGGTGGGCGGAGGCGGCGTGGCGGCGCGGGCGGCGCAGGGGAGCGCGAGGGCGAGAGCGAGGGCGGGGAGCGCGAGGGGTCGCATCGGGGTGGTCGAGCAATGGCAGGCACCGCGCGCCGGGCCAAGCGCGGAGCGCGGGGTTGGGCTGGCGTTGGCCCCCAGCGCTCGTTTCAGCTGGGGAATGAGCTCCGTCCGCCGTCTCGCCCC
>CAIOTK010000029.1 GCA_903861185.1 uncultured Opitutia bacterium
CCCGCAATTACAAGTCGACCGAGAACTCGCGCGGCGCCGACCTCACCCTCAACCTGCGTCCAGTACGCGGACTCCAGCTGCGCTTTACCCTCGCCCGCACCGACGTACGGGGCCAGCCCGACCTCGATCGCTTCCGCGGCTACTACGAGGCGGCCGTAAAACGAGGCAATGAGCTCCCCACCTTGCTCACGGAGGCCAAGCTGCTGCTCGATACCCTCGACATCGACACCAAGCCCGCCGGCCCCCGCGCCTCCCCGTGGTCCGCCAGCTGGGTCGCCGACTATGCTTTCCAGCGCGACACCTGGGCCCCCCTGCGGGGTGTACGCGTCGGGCTGAATGGGAGCTGGCGCGATGACTATCTCTTCGGCATCCCGAACGGCCAAGAAATGGGCGGGGGCGCTACCCACCTGGTGAACGGCTACGTGATGCGGGACCAGAAGTTCTGGAACCAGCAAGTGCGCGTCCGACTGGGCTTCCGGAATCTCACCGACCTAGAGAACGGGAAGCTCCGCAAGACCAGCTTCACGACAATGAACGACGGCCGAAATGTCTACCGTTTCAGCTACGTCGTCCCCTTGCAGACGGAGCTCAACGTCACCGTCCGTTTCTGACCCCGCCCGGCGCTCGACCGCCCCCGGTTCAGCGCCGGGGGTAGCCGGATTCATCATAGACCCGCCGGAGGAGCCGCGTCGCCGCCCCCACCAGCAGGGCGCCGCACTCGTCCGTGCCGGCGCCAGCCACTCCCATCTCGTAGCCGCCCCGCGCCTTCTCTCCCGGCATCCCCACGTAGTGGACGCCGTTGCCGTTGCTATAACCGAGCACCAAGGTCTGCGGAAACGGCGATTGCTCGCGAATGGCCACGCCTAGGTCCGTCAAAGGCTCCCCCGGGAGGGTAACGAAGGCCAGCGGACCGCAAACAATCACCTGCACTTCCGCCGCCACGGTGTCGGTGCCCGTGCGGGCCTTGGCGGCGGGTTGCAGCGGCAGGTCGACGCTCACCTGACCAAAGCGGAGCGGGAGGGTTTCCAGGGGAACCGCGAACTTCAGCGCGGCCGTGGATTTCCGGGCCAGCCCGGCTGCCATCTCCTGCACGGCCGCCGCCCCCCGCAGCCACGGGGTGATGTCGCCCGAGCAGCCTTGGAAGAAGAGGCTTTCCCCGCCCAACGCGGCCGTCAGCGCGGCCGCCGCGGGCGCGGGCCAGTCGGCCGAGATGCCCGGCTGGAACGGATAGATGGAGACGGAATGGCAGGCGGCGTTAAACGCGGTCGCCACCGTCTTTCCCCCTGCGGCCCGGAAGGCCACGACGGCGAGGGTGCGGTCTACCGGACCGAAGCTGGCCCCCCCCTGCAGGACGTGCGCATCCCAACCTTCCTGAGTGTAGCCGATCGCAGCCGGCGGCTTACCCGCCACGCCCCACGCCGGGGCCCGGGGTCGTCGATTGTACAGGTACTCCTGGATCCCCACCCGACCGATCCACGGCTGCGCCGGCTCGGCGGCGGCGGCGGCCGCGCGGGAGGCTTCCTCGGCCGCCGCCAGCAAGCGTTCCATCCACGCCCGG
>CAIOTK010000030.1 GCA_903861185.1 uncultured Opitutia bacterium
GCACCACGAGACCGGGGCGCCGATTCCGGAGGAGTTGTTCGGTCGGATGCTGGCGGCGCGCAACTTCCGGGCCGCGAGTGCGACGATGCGGCAGGTGGCGTTTGGCAAGTTGGACCTACTCCTGCATATGCAGACGGCGGATTTTGCCGGGGCGGGCGATGTGGAGCCGCGGTTGCGGGCGGCGGTGGCCGATTGCCTCGTGCCGACTGAGCCGCCGGCGCCGACCATTGTGAAGCGCTTCACCCACCTGTTTGGGGATCCCGTCGGTTACGCGGCCGGGTATTATTCGTACAAGTGGGCGGAGGTGCTGGAGGCGGACGCCTTCACCCGGTTCCAGCGGGAGGGCATCTTCAACGGTGAGGTGGGTGCCGAGTTTGTTCGCTGCATCCTGAGCCGCGGCAACGCGGAGGATCCGGCCGTGCTCTTCCGCTCGTTCCTGGGGCGCGATCCCGACCCGCAGGCCCTCCTGCGGCGGTGTGGGCTGGCCGCGTGAGGTCGCCGGCCCCTCCGGGAGGGGGGATGGAACCGCGCCCGGCGCTTTCCAGTGCGGTCCTTTTCCTCTGGCAAATCGCCGGGTTTGCCTAACGTCTCCCTCTGTTCATCCTCCGGTTAGTCCCTCCCATCCCACTTCCACTATGTTCATCTGGATTCTCCTCATTATCGTTCCGATGCTGTTTGGTCTGTACGCGCAGATGAAGATCCGCCGCGCCTACGCGCGGAACGTGGAGATCCCATCGCGCGGCCATATCCGCGGGGTGGAGGCGGCCGAGGCGGTGATGCGTTCGGCCGGCATCAGTGACGTCGAGATCGTCGAGGTCCCGGGCGAGCTGACCGACCATTACGATCCGATGAACAAGCGCCTGGCGCTGTCGCATCACAACTATCACGGCACGAGCCTGGCGGCGCTGGGCGTGGCCGCGCACGAGGCGGGTCACGCGATCCAGCACAAGGTTGGCTATGCGATGATGAACGTCCGCCAGACGATGGCGCCGGCAACCCAGATCGCGGCGGGCGTGGCGAACTTCGTGATGATCGCGGGTATCTTCCTGCTTTCGACGGCGATCGGCGGCACCTTGCTGACGGTCGGCGCCGTGGCGCTGGGCGTGATCTGCCTCTTCCACCTGGTGACGCTGCCGGTGGAATTTGATGCGAGCCGCCGGGCGAAGGCGCAGCTGGTGAACTTAGGCATCGTGGAGCGCGATGAGATGGAAGGCGTGCACGAGACCTTGGATGCGGCGGCGCTGACGTATGTGGCTGCCTTCGTGGCGGCGCTGGGCAGCTTGCTGCACATCCTGCTGATGCTCTCCGGCCGGCGGGAGGAGTGATTTGGGGCCGTCTGCGCCCTCAGGATGGCCACAAAAGGCGCAAGGGGCGCTGGGCGCGGACGACGCTTTACCTGGCGTCTATAGACGCCGCGTCAATTACAGGGCGAGCGCGCGGAGGGGGGAGGGTTCCAAACCATTAGTCGCGAACAGTGGTCCCTTCGTCAGAGCGTTTGCAGGCGCGGCGGATTGGAGCCCCTGATCGGCTCCTCCCCATCACTCTCGCGGCGTCTATGGACGCCACGCACGGCCGTGAACGCGGAATCGGCCCTTTGCGCCTTTTGTGGCTATTCCTTCACCGGGCGGGGCGGAGGATGGCCACAAAACGCGCAAGGGGCGCTGGGCGCGGAGGACGCTGCAGGTGGCGTCCATAGACGCCGCGAAGATCAAAGGGCGGCGGTTTGGTGTAGCTGGGTGCCTGCCCGCCGTCCTGTCCGCCGTAGCCTCGGCGGAGGAGGAAGCTTTAGCGAAGGTGGGCGCGCCGCCCCGGTCCGTGCGGACGAAATTCAATCCCGCAGAGTGACGTCCA
>CAIOTK010000031.1 GCA_903861185.1 uncultured Opitutia bacterium
CTACCTGCACGCGTTGTTCGCCCGGTTGGGGCGCGATGCGGAGGCCTTCCGGCGGGAGCTGGAAGCCCTTCCCGCGCCTCCCGGCCAGGAGGAGGTCCACGCGCAGGCGCTCGAGCGCATCCGGGCGTGCCTAGGGGATCCGGCGATCCGCCAGGTGCTGGTCGGGGACTTGGAGGGCAAGCTGCTGTGGGTTGAGCGCAAGGCGGCGATCTACCAAACGTTGCCCGATGGGCAGACCGAGATCGTGCCTGCCGTGTTCGACCGGGTCTGCCTCACGCCCGGACAGAGCGCGGTGATCCTCGACTACAAGACGACCCGGGGAGGGACGGAGGCGGAGCTCCGCGAGCGTTACGTGGGGCAGATGACGGCCTACCGCGAGGCGGTGGCGCGGCTGACGGGCATTCCGGCCGCGTCCATCCAGTGCAAGCTGATCGGCATCCGGACGGATGCGGAGCGGGTGTCGTTGGTGGACGTGTTTTGAGGCCCTGCCCGCCGCTTTCCTTCAGGGCGCGGCGCTCAGGCGGGCGGGGGCGCGGGTGACGGGGACCTCCTGCGCCTGGGAGAGGTTCGGCGTGTCCGCGCGGTCCGCCACCCCTTCGATCCGCAGTACCGGGAGCGTTCCCGCGGCCAAGGGAGCCGTCCGCAGCGTCACCGTGCGGCGGTCGGCTCCGAGGGTGGCGCCGAGCACGGCCGGGCCCCCGCCCAGCTGGTACGCTGCCGCCCGCTCCGCCCCGCCCGTGCCGTCGCCCGCCCGCACCGCCTCGTTGAAACGCACGAGCAGCCGCCCGTCGTCCTGCAACTCCGCCGCCAGCGCGACTGGCGGCGAGGTCTCTGGGCGCGGCAACGCGTCGATCCACTCCCGGAGCAGCGCGACGAAGGGCCGGTCCACGGAGTCCGATTCCAAAGGCGGCATCCGCTGCCCGATCACGTTTCCACTGACGCGGTGGAATAGGTCGGAGCCATCCGGATCGCGGGGCGCTAGGACGTGCCGGTGGCCGCCGGAATCTGGGCCGACTAACGGGCCGAAAACTAAGAGCTGATCGGTGAGCGGCAGGTTCGAGTTGCCGCGCCAAGCGGCGGGAATTGGCGCGGAGTTGTGGCAATGCGCGCAATTGGCGTCGAGGTAGGCCCGGACCTTGGCCTCGGGAGCGGCGGCAAGGTCTTCGATGGCAGCGTGTTGCCGGAGATTGCGCGCTGGGTCCGGGCCGGGCAGCGGGTCCAGCCAATCTCGGCGGGCCCATTCCTCGAGCTGGTTCCGGGGCGTGCCGTCGGGGCCGGCGACGGGACGGTTGAGCTGGCGGGTTTTGAGGCCGAGGACGTACCCGGCCCCCTGCGAGTGGCACTGGCTGCAGCTCTCGGAGCTGGAATGCGCCCAGAGGACCCGCGTCCGGGCCCCCTTCTCGTCCAGCCGATCGAGGGTGGCGCGCTCGTCGTCGTTTTCCACCAGCGTGGCGTCGCGCCCCGCTGCGTCCCACCGGTAATTGAGGCCGTAAAAGGCGCCGTCTTCCTGTGCGACCAGCACGCGGGTCTCGAGGCGCGATGTCTGTTCGGGCCGGCGCGCGTCCTTCATCCAGTCCACCTGTTGCACCAGCACCGTGCCCGGCGGGAAGCGCCAATCGGCGTCGGGGTGGAAGGTGATCCGGCGGCCCTCAGGCAGGGCGATCCAGCGGCGGGCGCGCGCGCCGTTCAACCACTGCGGCGCGATCACCTCATAGGGCACGAGGCCCGCGGCGGGGGTCAGCGGGGTAAGGTTGGAGAACAGGCCGGTGGCGGAAAGGGCGACCGGCACGTTGCCGGGAGCCGGCCCGCGTTCGGCGAGCTGCTCGATCCGGGTGCGGAGGCCGTGGCGGAGGACCAGTAGCTCGCCTGCGTGGTCGCGGCCAAAGGAGGTGATGCCGCCGACGCCCCCGTGGTAATTGCGGAAGCCCGGGCCGGTGGCCAGTAGCTCGACGCCGGTCACGGCGATCCGCTCCGGCTCGACCGCGTAGGAAAGGGCCCAGATCCGGCCGTTGGCGAAGTCGGCGCAGAGGTACTTGCCGGCGAGCGACGGATGCCGGCGTCCGCGGTAGACGTAGCCGCCGATGACCGAGCGCCCTTGGTCGCGGCCGTAGTCCCAGACCGGTCCCGTCCAGAGGCCGAGGGGGCGTTCGGGGCCCGGGAGGAAACCGGGTTGGGTGCCTTCGCGCACGGCCCATTGGAAGTTCTGCGGCGCGCGGCCGATGCGCAGCACCTCGATCTCCTCGCGCCGGGCCTGCCCGATCTCGCCGATCCACGCGAGGTCATCGACCGGGTCGTGGGTCATCCGGTGCGGGCTGCGCAACCCGATCGCGTAGAATTCCTCCAGTGCGTCGGGGGTGCCCACGAAGGGATTATCGCTGGGAATGGAGTAGTGGGCGGTCGTGCCGTCGCGCGGCTGGCGCCGGATGGGGTGGCTGACCGCGCCCCCGCGCTGGTCTACATCGATCCGCAGGACGCCGGAGAAGAGGTTTAGGTCGATGCGCTGCGAGTTCCGGTAGCCGTCTTGCTGCGCGCCCTCGTCCCCCATCGCGAGGTAGAGAAAGCCGTCGCGCGGGTGAAAAAACATCCCGCCGCCCACGTGGAAGATCATCCGTTTCCGCTGGTGAATCAGCACCTGTTCCGAGTCTGGCCGCAGCGTGCCGGCGGCGCGGTCCATCGTGAAGCGCGAGACGCGGGTCCAGGTGACGGTGGTGGGTTCCGGCCGGCCGACGCGGATCGGCTGGTCGTTGTAGGAATAGAGAATGTAGACGTAGTCCCGGTTCGGTGAGCCGGCGCGGCCGTACTCCGGGTGAAAAGCCAAGCCGAGCACGCCGCTGTCGAAGCCACCCTGAGTCTGGCCGGTTAGGTCGAGTACGACGGTCCGTTCCGGCGAGAGGCGATCGCGGTCCGAAACCGCCACGATCAGGCCTTCGAGTTCGCCGATCAGGAGCCGGTCAGTGCCCGGTTCGGGCTCCAGTACCACCGGATTGCGGAAGGTGACGTTGGGGAAGGCGGGGACGGTGGTCCACTGGCCCTCGCCGCGGAACGCTGGGGTGAGGGGAAAGCCGAGCGCCGCGGGACGGCCACCGGCCTCGGCCGCCGGTGCTGGCCAGAGCGGGAGGAAGGCCGCGAGCAGCAGCGCGGGACGGAGCCAAGGGCAGGCGGGCGGGCGGGGGAGCATCGCGGGAACGTTCAGAGGCGGCCGTTAAGGCCAAAGTGGAACTGCGGGTCGTTGCGGTCGAGAATCGTGCGCGGCCGGCCGTGGACGCCCCAGACCTCGCGCTGCTGGTCGTTGGTGAGGTTGTACGCGTCGAGGTACACGTCGTAGGAGCGGTTGAGGCGGAAATTCAGCTTCAATTCGACGCGGTGCGAGGCGAGGCGGTAGCGGCGGAGGTTGGGGGTGGCGTTGTAGGCCATCAGGATCTCGCCGGCCATCCCGTAGGCGGCGCGTAGGTTCCAGCGTCCGCGGATGTAGGAGAGCCCGAGGTTCGCCGCGCTGGGGGTAAAGCCGGGCAGTGTGCCCGTGGTCTGCACCGCCCCGCGGACCCCGTAGTCACCTTCGGTCGTGAGTCGGGTATAGTTGGCGAACGCGCCGAGGCCGCCCCAGGCGCCGGGTAGGAAGGTGAATTGTTGCTGGTAGGAGGCTTCGAAGCCCTCGACCCGCGCTGAGCCGCCGTTGGCCTGAGAACGCAGCTCGTAGCCCACGTAGTTGCCGTCGAACCCATTATCCGGCCCGGCAGGGATCGCCTGCCCCGTTGTGGGATAAATGAAGTCGGTCAGGTTCTTCCGGAACACGCCCACCGAGAGCAGCCCGACCGGTTCGAAATAGTAGTCCACCCCGGCATCGAGGTTGACCGCGTACTGAGGCCGGAGGCCGGTGTTATTGACCGTGAGAACGCGAGCGTCGTCGTCGATGGTATCGTTGGGGATGATGCTAGCGAACGCGGGCCGGCCGATGCCGGTGGAATAGCTCGCGCGCAGCTGCAGCCCGCGGAGCGGTTCGTGTTTGAGGTGCAGCCCGGGGAACACGTGCTGGTAGTCCCGGGCCGCCGTGCGCCGGCCCCCGTATTGCGCGAGGTTGCGCCGCTGGATCTCCTCGTTCGTGAGTGGCCCAGTGAATGCAGCGCGGCGGGCCCGCTCAGCCGCCGTAAGCTGGCTGACCGCGCCCTCCGCCTCCACGTCCGTCGTTTCGAGCCGCACCCCCGTGAGTACGGTGAGCCGGCCCAGCCGGGCTTGGCCGAGGGCGTAGGCCGCCTGCACTTCCTCGGTCGCGCGTTGCCGCCCTATCAGCGGGTTCATCGTCCCGAAGGCCACATCCTCCTGCCAGGCCGATGGATTGCCCGCTAGGTGCGCGCGCATCGCGTCGGCCGACAGGAAGGGTCCGCCCGGGTAGCGCCCGTGCATTGGCCGGTAGGAGAGCGCGGTGTCGCGAAACTGGGCGAGGTTCTCGTCGCCGCTATTGAGGAGGTTGTCGCGCCCGGCGAAGCGCCAGCGGCGGCTGAGGTTCTCACGCCGCAACTCCTCGCGCCGCACGCGCGCGCCGGCCTTGACGAAGGCGGGGAAGGCGAGGCCGAGCTCGTGCCGGTAGTTTACCTGTGCGCCGAGGATACGGCTGGTGACCGGGATGCGGGTGTTGGTGAGCAGGTTATCCGTGTAGAGGTCGAGGTTGGCGGGGTCGGGGCCGGTGGTGTACGTGAGGGCCGGGGCCCACCGGTCGCCGGCGGCGCGGTCGAGGATCCAGCCCACGTTGCGCAGCGTTGCGGTGCCGGTCCACGGGAAGTCCTGCACGTCCGAGAACGAATAGGACAGATCGTAGTCGAGGAGTGAACGGGCGCCGCGGTGGCGGCCGCCGAGTTGGGCGGAGTAGGCGTTGACGTCGCGCACGCGGCGGAGGGTGGAGAGGCCGACGGTGGAGGCGGCGAGGGCGCGGGCCTCGGTGCGGTCGTCAGTGTAGCCGGGCAGGATGGCGCCGGTGCCGGTCGGCTGACCTTGGGCGTTAAGGGTGGCGACGGTCTGGGCGGTGGCGACGGTGGTGACCGGTACGGTTGCGCGCTCGGAGTGGGGGGAGAAGGTGAAGTTCGCGAACACGGCGCGGGCCTCGTCGAGTTTGTAATCCACTTTGAGGCCGGCGCCCCAGCGGCTGCGGAGGCTGGTCCGGCCGTCGTAGGCGAGGCTGTAGAGGTAGGCGGGGCTCGCGGTGGTGTTCTGGTAGTTCATCGTCGTTAGCTCCATCGCGGCGAGGTGCTGGCGGAAGTTGGCGCTGAACGAGATCCCGAGGTTGCGGCGGCCGGCGAAGGCGTTGAACACGTCGGAGAAGTGGAGCGTACCGGCGGGCAGGGGGGCGCGGTAGCGCCGGGCGCCGATCAGGCCGCCCACCGAGTAGGTGAAGCGCCGGCCGTTCACGTCGAAGGCGCTGCGGGAGCGGAGGTTCACCGTCCCGCCGATCGCGTCGGCGTCCATATCCGGCGTGGGGGCCTTCACGAGTTCCATCGATTCGATGTGGTCGGATCCGATGCTTTCGAACTGGAGGCCGCGGCTCTCGGCGGCGGCGCGACGGTTTCCGTCGATCTGGACCGAGTTAAGGGCGCCGGCGATCCCGCGGATGCTGATGAAGCGGGCGTCGCCGCCGACGCGGTCGACCACGACTCCGGTGAGGCGCTCAAGGAGTTCTGCGGGGTTGCCGGAGAGCGCGCCGAAGGCGTCGGAGGAGACGATGTTCTTCACGTTGGGCGCGTGGCGCTGCTGCGTGTGGGCGAGCGCGTTGCCCTCGCGCTCGGTGGCCACGACAAAGGCACTCAGCTGGTAGATGGCGGTGGTCAGCGTTGCGTCGCGGCGGAGGGTCGCGCCCGGGGCGGCGGTGAGGGTGAAGCGCTCCGGGTCGAGACCGGCGTAGGAGAGGGTGAGCGCGTGGGTGCCAGCCGGCAGCCGGAGGCGGTAGACGCCCTCGGCGTCCGTCAGGGCGGAGCGATCCGTGCCGTCGAGCGTGACGAGGGCGCCCTGCAGGTTCGCGCCCGTGGCGCGGTTGCTGACCTGGCCCACAAGGACCGCCTCGGCGTCCGCGGCGGCGAGCGTCGGGACAGCGAGGGAGAGCAGGGCGAGGAGGGTGGGGAGCAGCCGGCGGCAGAGCGGGTTCATCGCGGGGTAGGGGAAGCGGGGGGCGCCAGCCAGTCCGGGGTGCGGGCGGGGGAGCCGGGGAAGGGGGTGGTCGAAGCTCCGGCGCCGTGGCCCGGGGTGTCGAGGGGATTTTCCTGCGGTCGACGGGGTCGGCGGCGCCCGCAAAGCGGCCTTGACGGCTCCGGTGGCCAGCGGTGTCGATCAGGGATGGTCCCGACCCCCCCGCGGCTCCTGCCGGCGCTCAGCCTCCTGCTGGGGGCGGCCCTTGCGGCGGCGGGGTGCCAGCGCGATCCCGCGGCCAAGCTGACCGCTGACGCCGGGGCTGGCATCTACCGGGCAAAGTGCGCGGACTGCCACGGGCCCAAGGGCGAGGGCGTCGAGGGCAAGTATGCGGGCCCGCTGACCGGCGACTGGTCCCTCGCCCGCCTCACGCGCTACACCGCGCTCAATATGCCCGACGACGCGCCGGAGACCCTCTCTCCCGCGGAGGCGCAGGCGGTCTCGGCCTACATTTTCGACGCCTTCTACTCCCCTGCGGCGCAGGCGCGGCTCAATCCCCCGCGCCGGGAACTCCAGCACCTCACCAACGCGCAGTACGCGATCTCGGTCGCGGACCTCCTGGGTGGGCTGGCGGGACCGTCTGCCGTCGCGGAGCCGTCCGCCCCGGCCGGCGGGGGGCTGTCCGCCGTGTACTATACCGCGGCGCAACGCGGACGGTTCGACCCAGCCAAGGCGGCGCACCGCGGGGTCGACTCGGGGGTTGACCTCGAGTTCACCCCGGGTTCGCCGGCGCTTGCGCGCGCGGGCGCCGCGGAGTTCTCGGTCCAATGGCGCGGCTCGCTCCTCGTGGAGGAGACCGGCGACCACGAGTTCGTGGTGCGGACGCCCAACACCGTCCGTTTCTGGATCAACGCCGAGCCGGGTCTGGTGGCCGAGGCCAGCCTCGACGTGAACGTGTCCAACCCGACGCAGCCCGACCATCGCGTGACCGTGCGGCTGCTGGCTGGTCGGCGGTATCCCATTGCCCTCGATTACTGGGCATTACCGGAGAAGCCTGGGGCGCCCCCGCCGGCGATTGCGCTGCGCTGGAAGCCGCCGCACGGCACGGAGCGCCCGGTGCCGGCGCGCCTGCTCTCGCCGGTGCCGGCGCGGCCCACGCTCGTGGTTACGACGCGCTTTCCGCCTGACGACGGCAGCCACGGCTACGAGCGGGGCCTCTCGATCTCCGCGGAATGGGACGAGGCGACGACGCGCGCGGCGTTTGAGGTGGCCGCGCACGTGGGGCGGCGAGTCGACCGCTTGGCCGGGACGCGCCCGGGCGATGCGGGCCGGGCCGGACGAATCGAGGCGTTGGCCGCGCGGTTCCTGGCGGGAGCGTTCCGCCGTCCCCTCGCCGCGGAGGAGCGCGAGGCGCACGTCGCGGCCGTGTTCCGCGCCGCCCCAGATGCGGAGACCGCGCTGCGGAGGGTGGTGCTGTTCGCCCTCAAGTCGCCGCGTTTCCTGTACCCCGACCTGCCCGCCCCCGAGGCGCCCGGGTCGCGAGTGGCGGCGCGGCTGGCGCTCAGCCTCTGGGATTCGGTGCCCGACGCGGTGCTGGCGGCGGCGGCGGGCGGGGGCCTCGCGACGCGGGAACAGGTCGGGGCGCAGGCAACCCGGATGCTCGGCGATCCGCGCACGCGGGCGAAGCTGCGCGGGTTCTTCGAGCACTGGCTGCAACTCCGCTTCGTCGAGAGCCTCCCGCCCGACCCCGCGCACTTCCCTGGGTTCACGCCGGAGCTCGCGGAGGATCTCCGCACCTCCTTGCGGCTCTTTCTCGATGACATCGCCTGGGAGGGCGCGGGCGATTTCCGCGAGCTCCTCCGCTCCGGCCACGTTTTCGCCAACGCGCGCGTGGCCGGGTACTATGGCTGGCCGGTGCCCCCCGGCGACGGCTTTGCGCGGGTCGCGGCGCCCTCGGGCGAGCGCAGCGGCGTGCTCACGCACCCGTACCTGCTCGCGGCCCTGTCTCACCCGCGGTCGACCTCGCCGATCCTGCGTGGGGTCTTCCTGACCCGCGGGATCGTCGGCCGCTCGCTCCGTTCGCCGCAGGTGGCGGTAGCCTTTAACGACGCCGAGTTTGCGCCCGGGATGTCGATGCGGGAGAAGGTGGAGAAGCTGACGCGGGCCGAGAACTGCCAGGGCTGCCACGCGGTTATCAACCCGCTTGGGTTCAGCCTAGAATGGTACGACGCCACCGGCCGCTTCCGCC
Organism: uncultured Opitutia bacterium; assembly: GCA_903861185.1. Lineage (GTDB taxonomy): Bacteria > Verrucomicrobiota > Verrucomicrobiia > Opitutales > Opitutaceae > ER46. The sequence continues at coordinate 8,360 of CAIOTK010000031.1, forward strand.
GGGAGGAGGAGGGGCGGCCGGTGGACGCGGCGAGCGACTACGTGGCGGACGATGGCCGGGCGGTGCGGTTCGGGGGCGCGCGCGACGTGGCCGAGTTCGCGTTGGCGCACCCGGCCTCGCTGGAGGCGTTCATCGAGCAGCTCTTCCATCACCTCGTGAAGCAGCCCGCGATTGCCCACGGCCCGGGCGTCCTGGCGAGCCTGCGCGATTCCTGGGTCGCCTCCGGCCACGATCTCCGTCAACTGATGGTGAGCATCGCGACGCTCGCCGCCCTCCACGGCCTGGAACCCCCGCCCCCCGCCGCCCAATGACCCCCATTCTCCGCCGCTCGTTCCTCCGCCGCGCCGGTCTCCCCGCCGCGTTGCTACCCCTGATCCACGGCCTGCCGAGCCTCGGGCTTGCGGCGCCCGCGCGCCCGCGCCAGCGGCTGGTCATCGTCTTTTCCCCCAACGGGACGATTCCCACGGAATTTTGGCCGGACCGCCCCGGGACCGACTTCGGGCTCAAGCGGATCCTCGAGCCCCTCGCGCCGCACCGGGACCGCCTCCTGACGGTACGCGGCATCTCCAATCGTGTCCGGGGGGACGGCGACGGCCATATGCGCGGGATGAGCTGTCTGCTCACGGGCACCGAGCTCCTGCCGGGCAACATCCAGGGCGGGGGCAAATCGATTCCCGCGGGCTGGGCGGGCGGCATCTCCATCGACCAAGAGATCCGCAACTTCCTCCAGAGCCGCGCCGAGACCCGCACCCGCTTCGGCTCCCTTGAGTTTGGCGTGGGCGTGCAGGATCGCGCCGATCCGTGGACCCGGATGTCGTACGCGGGCCCCGGTCAGCCGGTGGCGCCCACCTCCGATCCGTACCAAATGTTCGAGAAACTCTACGGCGGGATGCGGGACCGCGAGCACCTCCGCAGCGTGCTGGATCCCCTGCAGGCCGACCTCGCGAAGGTCCGGCGGATGGTCAGCCCCGAGGACCGCCGGGTGCTCGAGGAACACGAGACTCTGCTGCGGCGCCTCGAGCGGGAGACGGCCGCCGGAGACGGCGTCGCGTTGCGGGCCGGCCCACCGAGCTTGGAGGCTGGGGTGGCGGACCAGAACGACAACGTCCCGCGCCTGAGCCGGATGCAGATCGATTTGATGGTGAACTGCTTCGTCAACGATATGGCGCGCGTCGCGACGCTCCAGTACACCAAGTCCGTCGGCAGCGCGCGGATGAACTGGCTTTCGATTTCGGACGGGCACCACGCGTTGTCCCACGAGCCCGATTCCGACGCGGCGGCGCAGGAGAAGCTGATCCGGATTAACACGTGGTTCGCGGGCGAGGTGCGGTACCTGGCCGACCGTTTGGGGGCGACGCCCGAGCCCGGCGCCGACGGCTCGATGTTGGATCACACCCTGATCGTGTGGACCAACGAGCTGGGCAAGGGGAACAGCCACACCTTGGACAATATCCCGTTTGTGTTGCTGGGCGGTGGGGCTGGGTTCCGGATGGGACGGGCGCTGGAGTTCGACAAGGTGCCGCACA
>CAIOTK010000032.1 GCA_903861185.1 uncultured Opitutia bacterium
ATGCCGTGGGCCTAGGCGCCTGCGCCCTCGGCGCCGTGCTCTTCTCGCTCTTGCGACGCTCGTTTGCGGAAGTGCTCTGAAGCCCGCGGCGCCGGTCGGCACAAAAAAGCCGCCCCGTAGAAGGGGCGGCGGGAAAGCTGAACGGGAGAACCGCTCAGAGGTTCGTCGCGTTCAGGACGGGCTCAGGGAAGATGTCCTTGTCCGCACCCTTCAAGCCGCTGGGGCTGCTCTGCAGGTGACCGGCGGCGATGATGGCCGCACGGGCGGCAGCAGCGGTGACGGCGTTCGTCGGCTTGGTCCGGCCCGCGAGGTAAAGGCCGGCCGCGCCCGCGACGTGGGGAGCCGCCATGCTCGTGCCGCTCATCGTGGCGTAAGCGCTACCGATGTAGGTCGAGAGGATGTTCACGCCGGGAGCAGCCATATCCACCACCGCGCCATAATTGCTGAAGGAGGCGAAGGTGTCGTCCGCGCCGTAGGCCGTAGCGAGCCCCAAACCGCCAGGGAGGCCGTCGGTGTCGACGGTCGCGCTGACGCAGATCACGTTCGGGCTGTTCGCGGGCGAGGAGTTCGCCGCGTCGATGTTGCTGTTTCCAGCCGCCACCACGTAGACCACGCCCCGAGCGACCGAGTTGGCGATCGCGTTGTTCAGCGTCGGCGAATTGCCCCCACCCAAGCTCATATTGGCCACCTCGATGGAGGCAGCGTTGGCGGTGACGTAATCGACGCCACGGATGACATTGGCGATCGAGCCGCTGCCGGTGCGGTCGAGGACCTTCACCGCCCAGAGCCGCGCACCGGGCGCCACACCGACAACGCCGACGTTGTTATCCCGCGCCGCGGCGGTGCCGGCGCAGTGCGTGCCGTGGCCGTTGTCGTCGTTGCCATTACGGGCGCCGGTAACGTAGCTCACGTTGCGGAAGACATTCAGGTCCGGGTGCGTGAGCTGGATACCCGTGTCGATGATTGCGATGTCGACGTTCACACTCTCCGCATTCGAGGTGTTGATGAGGGCCTTCGAGTTCAGCGTGGCGCCGACGCGAACGATGCCCGGAGGCACGGTGTCGTTGTTGATGCGGACCATCTGATCCTCCTCAATGTAGGCGATCTGCCCATCCAGCGCGAGGGCGAGCAGTTGGCGGAGGGTCAGGCGGCCGGAAAAGCCCTGCACGGCGGAGCTGTAGGTGTTCTCGGCCACGATCCCGTGACGGCTCGCCACCACGGAAGCCTGCGCGCCCGACTTGAGGACGACGATGTACTTGTCCGGGATGCGCAGCTCGGAGCGGACAGCCTGGATGAGGGGAGCAAGTTGATTCTGCGCGGACAGCGCGGACGCCGAGGCCAGCACCGCAGCGAGGGACAAAACAGAACGGATCATACGTAGGGACATAAGGCGGACGGGATGAGGTTTAGTACTTGGACGACGAGGCAAAGCGCGACTCCGGGATTGGCAACTCCGGACGTGGTAAAAAAGTCGTAAAGTCCCTCTGACAGATGCAAGAATCCTTCAACGCAACGGCACGGGACGCTCCTCCACGCTCTCGCGCAGCACCGCCCACGCCGCCCGGTGCGTGGGCGACTCAGCGTCCTGACTGAACAAGCGGAAAACGACCATCACGCCGGGCCAGGCCTTCACGCCTACCGCGAGGAGCCGGTACTCGTTCGGGGGCAACTCGGCGCGGCCAACCAGCGCGCGGTCGGTGAAGAGACACCAGGTGCCGGCGCCGCGCCGCGGCTCGAGTTCCTCGAAACGCATCGCCTGCTCGACCGAAGCGGCGACGTGTTCCTCGAAGAGCTCCACGAGGCGCTCGCGTCGGGCGCGGGGCGTCGCGGCTTGGCCCTCGGGATCCGGCAGCAACGCGAGGTCGAGGCTAACTTGGCCCGTGGCGTCCCGCAGGCGCAGTTCCGGCGGAGCCGCGGGTTCAGCGGCGCGTTCCACCACGAAGCCCGTGGGCACCGCGACCGTAACCCGACGGCCGGGAGCGAGTTCGAGGATCTCTTCCCGCTGCGCCGCGGCCGGGGCCGGCGGCGCAGCAAGCAGCAGCATCGCAAACAGACCGAGCCGGCGGAGCTGGCGCGGTGGCGTCACGCCGCAGGGCCCTCTGGTCGCACGCCGCTGGCGAGCAGCGTCTCGAAGCCGGGCTCGGCCTCCTCGCGCGCGGCGAGGCTGACCTCCACCTTTTGAAATCCAGCCTGCTTCAGGAAGCCGTGGAGGGTGCCTTCGGCGAAACCGAGCCAGACGTCCGCGTACAGTTCGCGCGCCTGCTCGAAGGTGTGGGCGTTCAGATCGAGCACGACCACTTGGCCGCCGGGCCGGAGAATGCGGAAGGCCTCGTCCACGGCCCGCTGGGGCTGGCGGGCGTGGTGCAGCGCCTGGCTCAAGATCGCGAGGTCGACCGACGCGTCGGGCAGCGGCACGCGCTCGATATCCCCTAGGCGATAGGTGAGGTTCGCCAGCCCGTTTTTCTCCGCCAACGCGGCTCCGACCTCCACCATCCGAGGCGAGTTGTCGATGCACCACACTTGGCGCGCCCGCCGCGCCAGCAGCTGGGAGACGAGGCCTTCGCCTGCGCCGAGGTCGGCGATGTCGATCGCAGGGGTCAGCTGTAGCGCTAACCGGCCGATGGCTTCCCAAGAGCGACCCGGACAGTAGTTCCGGCCGAGCCGGCCGGCGATCAGGTTGAAGTATTGCTCCTGCGTCCGCCGCCGCCGCTGCAAAATGCGCTCTAGGTTGGCCTGATCCGCCTGCATCGGGTCGGACTCGGCGACCGCACCTAGGGCAGCTACCACCAGCGCCTGCATCGCCGCCGGCACATCGCTGCGGCGCGAATAGAACGCGTTCTTACCCTCCCGGCGATCGCTCACGAGGTTGGCCGAGCGCAGCAGGGCCAACTGCGAGGAAATGCGCGACTGGCCCATCGCGAGGATCTCCTGGAGCTCGGCGACGGAAAGCTCCTCGCGCGACAGCAGGGCGAGCAGCCGCACCCGCGTGGGATCAGAAAGAGTCTTGAGGATGTCCCAGGGGCCGTTCACGCGAGCGAGGCTGGGCGCCCCCGGCCGGCTTGGCAACCGGGGAGGCGCCCGCGACTCAGGGCGTCCGCGGCGGGGTCGGAGCCGCCGGCACCGCGGAGGGAACCAATGGGTGTTCCTTCAGCAACTCGTCGACCATATAGAAGTTAGTCCGGTCGCGCGTCGCCGCGCGGACCCGCGCGACCTGCTCGGCGGTAATGATCGCCCCGTTGTTGCCAAACGAGAGCCGCACGTAGCTCAGGACCGCCGCCAGCTCGTTGTCGTTCAGCAGCCCGCCGAACCCGGTCATCGGCGGCACCCCCTTCGCGGGGTCGTAGCTGACGCCATTGACCTCAATCGGGCCCCAGAGGCCCTTGAGCGTGAGCTTGATCAGGCGCTCGTCGTCATCGAGCCAGTTGCTGCGCTCGAGGGGCGGATAGACGCCCGCGAGGCCCTTGCCGTTCGCCTGGTGGCACGTCGCGCAGTGGGCGTCGCGGAGGAAGACCTCTTTACCGATGCTGTAGACGCGATTGTCCTCGCCGGAGAGGGGCCGGGTAGGACCAAAGCTCTGCTGCGCCTCCGTCTTCGGCGGGGCCGGGAAAACGTAGGTGCCGGCGAAATACGCGGCCGCGGCCGGGTTCGCCGCGAGGTCCACGCCCCCGGACGCCCGCAGCGCATCGGCGTCATCCTTCAACGTGTGGGTGAGGATGTGCCGCGTCACCGGGCCCATCCACGCGTCCAAGGGAAGGCGCAGCGCCTCGAGCACGACGCGAGCACCGTCCCGATTGTCGAGCCAGGAAGCGGCGACGATGGCCTCGAGACGAACACGCGGGTGTGCGTCGCGCGCGGCCTGGAGCAGGAGGTCGACCGCGCCCGGGATCTGGTGGTGGGCGAAGCGGACAACGTTGACCGCGGCGGCACGGGCCTCGTGGCGCGTGGCGCCGAGGAGCTGCCGGAGCAGCGCAGGATCGGGCTGGTTCTGCGCCCAAGTGGCCCACAGCGCCTCGCAGAGGTGGCGCTCATAGAGTGGATCGGCTCGGTCGAGGCGCGCCACCCAGGCGCGGACGGCGGGCAGAACCTGCGCCGCGGGACGACCGCGGAGTTCGCGGCGGGTGCGGTAGCGGGTCCGATATTCGGGTAGCTTCAAATTCTCGAGCAACTCGGGGATCGTGGCCCCCGCGACCTTCGCCACGGGCACCAGCGGGCGACCTGGGTAGGTGACGCGGTAGATCCGGCCGTGGTCGTGGTCACGGTTGGGGTCGCGGGCGTTGTGCTGCATATGCCCAATGAGGGCGTTGTGCCAGTCGACGAAGTACAGGGACCCGTCCGGCGCGAACTCGAGGTCGACTGGGCGGTAGTTGGGGTCGTTGCCCGAGACGAGGTCGCCGGCCAGCGTGCCGAGGAAACCCGCGCCGTCCTCCCGGATCGCCGAAAGGCCGATGCCGAGGAAGCCGATGCTGTTGCAGATCATGAAGTGCCCCTGCAGGTGGTCGGGGAAGTGGCGCGACGAGACGAACTCGGAACCGGAGGTCGGCCGCGAGCGCTTCGGGGTGAAGGTGCGGGTGAGCGGGATCTCCACGCCATAGGGCATCTTGGCGGAAAGCGGCAGGGCCCACCAGTTGAGGCCGGGCGAGGCGTCGGAGATGAAACCCTGGCCCCAGTCGTCGAAGGCCACGCCCCACGGGTTGCTGTAGTCGGCCTGGCTGTAGCGCTCGAGGCGGAAGTTCTTCGGGTCGAAGCGCCAGACGCCGCCGTCGTTCACGCGCCGCGGGCCGTAGGGGGTCTCGACCTGCGAGTGCAGGAAGCGGCCCTCGCAGAGGTAAAAGGCGCCCGAGGCATCCGCGGTGAAGGCGGAGATCGCGTGATGGGTGTCGTGGGTGTCGAACCCGTGCATCAGGATCTCGGTGCGGTCCGCGCGGTCGTCGCCGTCGTCGTCCACCAGCAGCACGAGGTTCGGCTCCTGCGCGAGGTAGACGCCCTCGGGCGCGAACTCGAAGCCGATGGGGAGGTGGAGGCCGTCAGCGAAGACCTTCTGGCGGTCCGCGACGCCGTCGCCGTTGGTGTCCTCGAGGATGAGGAGCTTGTCGTTGGGCTTGGGATCGCCCGGGCGCCAGTGCGGGTAGCTCGGCATCACCGCGACCCAGAGGCGGCCACGGTTGTCGAAGGACATCTGGACCGGGTTGGCCAGATCGGGGAACTCCTTCTCGGAGGCGAAGAGCTCGAGCTTGAAGCCCTCCATCGTCTTCAGGTCTGGGATCACGTCGCGGCCCGGCCGGTAGCGGCCGCTGCCCATCGCGCCGCCCGGCTTGAAGTTGGTCGGCACCGGGGGCAGCGCGTGCGTGCGGCTGTCGTCCACCGCAAGATCCCGCTTCCGGCCGGAGGCCACGTCGTGGATCAGCTGGTCGCGCAGCGCGGCCATCTCGCGCGTCTTGCGCACCTCGTCGGGATAATTCTGCGGGCCGTACGGCTGGTAGCGCTGGCCGTGCGTGTGCACGCCGTTGACCAGATTGTAATCATTGTTCCAGAGCCAGTCCTTCTCCTTGACCGCGGCGTGCACGAGCGCCGGATCCGCCTCGCTGCGGGCCGCCGGGGCCGAGCCGTAGAGGCCGTCGGCCAGCAACCCCGCGAGCTCCTTGTACCCCGCCTCCGTAGGCGCAAAGCCGTTGAGCGTGAGCGGCGGGCCGCCGGCGGCGTAACGGCGGCGGGTCGGCTCGAACAGGTCGATGAAGGTCAGCCGGTGGCGCTCCGCCACCCGGCGCATCGCAGCGGTGTAGACCGCAAGGCTGGCGTTCTCCCGCCGGCCGTCGGGCAGGTCGCGTGTCGCACTCAGATCCTCGAATGCAATGGGTGAAACGAGGACGAGCCGCGGGGCGGCGCGGCCGTTGTAAGCCCGGCCCAGGGTGTGCCGCACGAAGGCGTCCAGCTCGGCCTCGAAGACCGGGGCGCGCTCCGGGCCGTCGAAGGACTCGTTATAGCCAAAGAAAGCGACCACGGTGTCGGCCTTCAGGTGGGTTAGCCACTCGTCCGGCGTGGGGAAGAAGCCCCGGCCATTGTGCGAGGCGAGCTCGGGGCGGAACTGTTCCGCGCCGGGGAACGCCCACTGCGAGACGCGGGCGGGATGGGGGCGGAAGCCCGGCGTGTCACCGGGGCGGCCGAGGTTGCGCACGAACAGTTTCTTCCCGGGGAAGCGCAGGTGCAGTTCGGTCTCCAGGCGGCTGTAGTAGACATCGCGCTCGGCGAGGCCGTTGCCGATGAAGGCGACGCGCTCGCCCTCGGTGGGCGGGGCTACCTCCTGCGGGCGCGCGGCGGTGGCCGGCGGGGGCTCGTCCATCTGCGCGTGGGCGCCGCGCGAAGCCCGCACCTCCGCGGGCGTGGGCGTCGACGCGGCGGTCTGGCGCCGGCCCTTCGCCGCCGGCGCCTTGGCGGCGTCCGCGGCGGCAAGGCCGGAGGCGAGGGAAACGAGGGTCAGCAGAAGCGGGGCGAGGCGGGGCATAACAGAAGCCCGAGGCAACCCGCCGGCCGGGCCGCCGGCAAGAAGAGACCGCGCCACCCCGCGCCTCAGCGCGCGACCGGCCGCAAGACCAGATTCCGGTAGGAAACCGGGCCGTGGTCGCCCTGCAGCAGAATCGGGCCCGGGCGCAGCGGATCCCAGCCGAGCGCTCCGCCGGTAACGCCGAGGAGGGGCTGGTTGTCGATGATCACGCGACCGTTGAGGACGACCGTCGCGTGCTGGTCGACGAGCGTTAGCTCCAGGGTCTGCCACTCGCCGGCCGGCTTCTCGGCGGCGACCGCGGGCGTGAGGCGGCTGTAGATCGCACCCATATTGTGGGAGTCGAGCGCCTTGCCGTGGGAATCGGCCACCTGCACCTCGTAGAGGCCGCGCAGGTAGACGCCGCTGTTGCTGCGCGCAGGGACGCTCACCTCGAGCGTGAGGCGGAAGTCGGTGAACTCCGCGCTGGTGCGGAGATTGGCGGTGCGCGCCGCGGGCTTGCCGGGCTCGCGGGCGGGCGGGCGGTTAACGAGCACTCCGTCGGCCACCCCCCACGCGTTGGCCAGGCGCGGCTCCTGCGCCACCCAGCCCGTCAGGTCGCGACCGTTGAAGAGCGCCACGGGCGGACCGAAACGGACCGCGGCGAGGTCGGGCCGCGGCGGCAGCGGGGCAAGCCGGCGCCCGGTGAACTCCGTGCGGTCGAAACCCTGCCCGTTCGGGCGCGGCACGACGCGCGTCCCGCGCAACTCGCCGCCCTCGAGACGCGCGGTCACGGTCTCGGTGAGCTGCTGCCGGCGGACCACGCGGCCCGCGGCGTCCTTGCGCTCGACCTCGCGGACGCGGGTCGCGGTGACCGCGGGGCCGTCGAGGGTAACGCTGGCGAGGGGCAGGACGCTACCGCCACCCCACAGGATGGAGCCGTCGACCCAGCCCTCCTGGGCCTTGAGTTCGAGCCAGCCGGCAGAGCCATTGGGGAGGGCGAGCCCCCAGCGACCGAGCAACGGGTCGGCGGGAGCGGCGGCGAAGAGCCGGGACACAGCGGCCACGAGGCCAGCGAGGAGCAAGGCGCGGGGGAGGAGGGAGCGGGGGTGCATCGCGCGGCCACGTTGGGCGGGGCGGACGCGGCGGGCAACTCCGCGCTTGCGGGGCCGGGCCGGCTTCCGGTTCGCTGCCGAGATGCACGTTGCCTGCCCGCTCGCCGCCGACCTCGATGCCGCCCTCCGCACCGCGGCGGCTGCCGCCGGCTGGGCGGACGCGGCGGACTTCCAACCGGACGTCCGCGCCGCCGATCCGCGCCACGGGGACTTCCAAGCCAACGGCGTGCTGCCCCACGCCAAGGCCCGGCGCCTCAACCCGCGTGCCCTCGCCGAGCAGCTGGTCGCCGCCCTGCCCGCGGAGCTGCGCGCGACCTGCGCCGTGACCGTGGCCGGCCCGGGCTTCATCAACTTCACCCTGCACCCGGAATCCCTCCTCGCCTGGCTGCGCGCGCACGCCGGCGCGGACCAGCTCCGGGCCGCCTGCGCCGGGGGCGCGGCAGGCACCTGGGTCGTCGACTACTCCTCGCCCAATACCGCCAAGCAGATGCACGTCGGCCACCTGCGCTCGGCCGTGATCGGCGAAGCCCTCTGCCGCCTGCTCGCTTTCACCGGAGGAACCGTCGTGCGCGACAACCACCTCGGAGACTGGGGCACGCAGTTCGGCAAGCTGATCTACGGCTACAAGCGCTGGGCCGACCCCGCGGCGCTCGCGGCCGAGCCGATCGAGGAGCTGGAGCGCCTCTACAAGCGCGGCCACGAGGCCACGCCCGAGGGTTCGCCCGAACTCGAGGAGGCGCGCCGCGAGCTGGTTCGCCTCCAGCAGGGCGACCCCGAGAATGTCGCGCTCTGGCGGAAGTTTTCCGAGGTGAGCCTCGGCGCCTTCCAGCGCATCTACGACCGCCTCGGCATCCGCTTCGACCACAACCTCGGCGAGAGCTTCTACAACGACCAGGTGGAGCGCGTGTACACCGAGCTCACCGCCGCCGGCATCGCGGAGGTCAGTGAGGGCGCCCTGGTCGTCTTCCATCCCGAGCACCCACGCTTCAAGACCCAGCCGTTTTTGGTCCGCAAGGCGGACGGCGCCAGCAACTACGCCTCGACCGACCTCGCCACCGCGCTCTATCGCACCGAGCACTTCGGAGCCGCCGGCATCGTCATCGTCACGGACTTCCGCCAGTCCGACCACTTCGAACAGCTCTTCCTCACCGTGCAAAAATGGTTCGCGGCGCGCGGCTACCGGCTGCCGGAGCTGCACCACGTCACCTTCGGTGCGGTGACCGGCGAGGACGGCAAGGCGCTGAAGACGCGCAGCGGCGACGTGATCCGCCTGAAGGCGCTGCTGGACGAGGCGGAGGAGCGGGCCTTCGCGCTGGTGACGGCGAAGAGCCCGGAGCTGCCGGAGGCGGAGCGGCACGAGATCGCCGCCGCGGTGGGAGTGGGCGCGGTGCAGTACGCGGACCTCGCGCAAAACCGGAGCAGCAACTACGTTTTCTCTTGGGACAAGATGTTGTCCCTCGAGGGCAACACCGCGCCCTACCTGCTGTACGCTGGCGCGCGCATCCACTCGATCTTCCGCCGCGCTGGGGTGGCGCCCGATGACGCGGCCGCTTTGGCAGCGGCGGACGCGCCGGCTACGCCGACGGAACTCGCCCTCGCCCGGCGACTGATCCGCTTCCCCGACGCGATCCGGCAGGCCCGCGAGACGCTCCGGCCGCACCTCTTGTGCCTGTACCTGTTCGAGCTGGCCGGTGACTACAGTTCGTTCAACAACGCGGACAAGGTGCTGGTCGAGGAACCCGCCGTACGCGCTCGCCGGCTGCTGCTCTGCGCGCGGACCCTGCTGGCGCTGGAGACCGGCCTGCACCTGCTCGGCCTACGGCCGCTGCGGCGGATGTAAACGGGGGCCGCCGCGGCCCGGAGATCACTCTTGCCGCTGCCGCGCCCCCGGGACAGGGTCGCCCGATGTCCGCGCAGGAGCTCTATCTGCGCCCCGCGAACGCGACCGAAGCGCGGGGCCCCTTCCCGCCCGAGCAGCTCGCCGACTTGGCGCGCGCCGGGGAGGTCACGCCAGAGACCCTCGTCTACGACACGACCCGCGAGGGTTGGGTGGCGCTGGCGGAGCGTCCCGACCTGCTCGCGCTGGCGTTTCCCCCGCGGCAAAGGCTCACGCTGAAGCCGCGGCCGGCCCACTCCCCGGCGTCCCCGCCGCCGACGGAGGGCGCTCCTGCGGAAGCAGCCCCTACCTGCCCCGCACCCGCGCCGGCGGTCCCGCCCGTGGCCGAGATCACGGAGATTCTCGCGCAGTCGAGCCGTACCGCGGAAGCGGAGGAAGCGCGGCTGGTGCGCGGCGCAACGGTTGGCCGCCGCGGCGCCCTTGCCGCGTTGCTGCTCGCCGCCGGCGCCGGCTTGGCCCCGCTTGCCGGTGGCGCACTCCCCGCCTCCCCCCTCGCCGCCCTCCTCGCCCACCCAGGGCTGCTGCTCGTACCCGTAGACCTCGTCCTCGCGGCGCTGCTCGCGACCGGCGCGACCGGACCCTATCCCTTCCTGCGTTTCCGCGCGGCCTTTGGGCTGGGCTACGCCGGTCTGCTGTTGCAGCAGGCGGACGCGGCGGGCGCAGGCGGGGCGATGGCCGCCGGCGCTGCCGGTCTGTTCGCGTGCACCCTGTGTTATCGCCCGCTCGCCTCCGGGACCGCGGCCGCAGCGGCCGTCCTCGGTTACGCGCTCGCCGCGTGGCTGCAGTTGCCGGGTTGATCCGCCCCGCGCCGTGAACCCGCCCCCGGACGCTCCGCCCGCGCCGCCGGCCGACCGCCGGAAGGGCGCCGCGTGGCCAACGCGCGTCGCCCACCTCTGGCACACCGGCATCTGGGAGCCGGCGACCCTCGGTGACCGCTCCCCCCGCGGGCGGGGCCTAGCCGTGCTGCGCGTCATCTCGATTACGTTGACGGTGTTTCAGGAAACCCGGGTCGTCAGCCGGGCAGCCGCCCTGAGCTTCACGTCCCTGCTGAGCCTCGGACCGTTGGTGGCGATCGCGGTGCTGGCCGGCGGGTTCGCGCTGGGCAAGCAGGACAACCAACTGCTGACCCACCACATCAGCACCCTGCTCGCCTCGGCGGCGCCGCAATTGCAGTCCCTCTCCGGCGAGGCCGGTGCCGCCGGGACCACGGGCGAGGTCAACCCGGAGTTGCGGCGGATCGTGGACGGCTTCGTGCAGAGCGCCCGCAACGGCTACGGGGGCGCCTTCGGGGCGCTTACGTTGATCTTCATCGTGCTGATGATGTTCAAGTCGATCGAGGACGCCTTCAACGACCTCTGGGGCATCAACCAAGGCCGCTCGCTCCTGATGCGAGTGGTGTTTTACTGGACCATCCTGACCCTCGGCGCGGTGCTGTTCTTCGCGGCCGTGGCCCTGCTCGGGGCGGGAGCGGCGGTGAGCGTGTTCCACGAGTCCCTCGCCCGCCTACCCGGCGGCGAACGCCTCGTGGCGGCCCTCGGCTGGAGCTTGCCCGTCTTCTCGCTCTGCCTGCTGACGCTAATGTTGACGCTGGTCTACCGCGTGGTGCCCAACACGCCCGTGCTCTGGCGCGCCGCTTTCGCCGGCGGGGCGGTGGTCGCCCTGCTCCTGCTGCTCAACAACGTGGTGGCCTTCCTCTATGTCCGCCGGGTGGTGCTCACCCAGAACCTTTACGGGCAGCTCGCGGTCCCCCTTGTGCTGGTGCTCGGCCTCTATGTGTTCTGGCTCTACGTGCTCATCGGGGGCGTGATCAGCTACGCGGTGCAAAACGTCCACTTCCGGAACAGCCAGACGGCTTGGAGCCGGCTGACGGAGGCGATGCGCGAGCGGCTCTCGCTGGCAGTGCTGCTCACGATCGGGCGCCGTTTCCAGGCCTGCCAGCCACCGATCACCGCCGCCGAGCTCGGCCGCCGCCTCCGCGTGCCGAGCCAGATCCTCAACGAGTGCCTCAACCGTCTCGGTGAGATGGGGCTGGTAAACCCGCTGCGCCCTGCCCCCGGCCGGCCCGCCACCGAGCTACGCTTCCAGCCAGCGCGGCCCCTTGAGCGGATCACGCTGCTCGACTTCAAGCGGCTCGACGACCAGCTCGGCGACGACCCCGTCGGCCACTCGCTGGAGCGCGTCGACCCCCTGATGCACGCCTACGAGGAGGCCCTCGGGCGCTTGGGCGAACAGCCGTTCTTCCAGCGCTCCCTGGCCGACCTGCTCACCGCGCACCCCTTCCCGGAAACGCCCGCGACGGACCGGCCGCTCACGACGGAATTACGCCCTTGCCAGCCACCCCCCCCGACCTAAGCCTGCCCCGCTTCCGCCCATGATTTCCTGGATCCAGAAATACTTCCAGCACCACTTCCGCGTCATCTTCGCCGTGCTGCTGGGGGTGGTCATCATCGCCTTCGTCTTCACCATCGGCGCGGCCCCGGGCATCGGCGGCGCCGAGCGCGGGATGGTCGATCGCCCCTTCTTCGACTACAACCTCAGCCTCCAGTCCGACCAGCAGCGCCTCATGGGCGACGCTAGCCTTAGCGCGAGCCTCCGGGTCGGCGCCTTCGGCCAACTCGACGGCGATCAGGTCCAGAACTACGCCTTCCAGCGCGCCGCCGCCCTCCACCTAGCCGCCCTCTGGCACCTGCCCGCCGCCTCCACCGCTGAGGTCACCGCGCAGCTGAAGACCCTCCGCGCCTTCGCCGGCCCCGACGGCCAGTTCGACCCCAAGACCTACCAGACCTTCCGCGACAACCTAAAGACCAACCCCCGCGGGCTCACCGAGGGCGACATTCTCCGCGTCGTTTCGGATGACGTGAAGGTCGAGAAGGTGCAGAACCTCCTCGCCGGGCCGGGCTACGTCCTCGCCGGCGACGTCCGCACCCAGCTCCTCCGCACGGACACCAAGTGGACCCTTGCCACCGCCACCGTGGACTACACGGCCTTCAAGCCGACGATCACCCCGGCGGACAGCGAGCTCACCCAGTTCTTTGAACAGTCGGGCGGCCGCTACGACATCCCGCCGCAGGTCAGCCTCGCGGTGCTGGAATTCCCCGCGCTGGATTACCTCACCAAGGTCAACGTGACCGAGGCGGAAGTCCGCGCCTTCTACGACGCCAGCCCTTCCCGTTTTCCCAAGCCGGCCGATCCCGCCAAGAAGGATACCCCCGCTCCGAGCGTGACCCCGCCGGCGGATCCGGCCGCGGACTTCGCCGCCGTTCGGCCCCAGGTCGAATCCACGCTCCGCTTCGAGCGCGCCCTCAAGCTGGCCCAGAAATCCGCCAGCGACCTCTCCCTCGCCCTCTTCGACTCGAAGTCCCGCACCCCCGAAGCCGTTGCGGCCTTCCTCGCCAGCCGCCAGCTGAACGCTAAGCCGTTGGCCCCATTCAGTCGCGATGCCGCGCCCGCCGAGCTCGGTGGCTCCCCCGAGGCTGTGGCCGAGGCCTTCCGCTTGGGCAAAGACCGGCCTGCCTCGGACGCGCTTTCGACCCGGATGGGCGCCCTGATTCTGGTGTGGAAGGAGTCGCTGCCCACCCGCAAGCCGCTCTTCACCGAGGTCAAGGCTCAGGTGTCCACGGATTTCGTCGAAGGGGAACGCCGCAAGCGGTTCATTGAACTGGGCCGCAAGCTGAAGGGGGATCTTGAGACCCGCCTCAAGGCCGGCGCCACGTTGGAGCAGGCTGCCCCCGCGGCCGGCCAAGCGCAGGGCCTCACCCTCACCACCAAGACGCTGCCCGCCTTTGACCTCCGCTCGCGCCCGCAAGACGTGGACTTCGCCGTCCTCGGTACCCTCGAGCGGCTACAGAAGGGCCAGCTCTCGGATATGGTTTTCAGCGGCGAGCAAGGGCTCCTCGTGTTCGCGGTTGACCAGCAGGCGCCCGACACCTCCGAGGCGAACCCGCGCTTCGCTGAGACCCGCGCCCAGATCGCCGGCTTCACTTCCCGCATCGGTGGGTCGTCGGCCCTCGCCGAACTGGTCGAGAAGGAACTCAAGCGCGGCGAGCCCAAGGTGCCCTGAGCGCCGGCGGGCGAGCCCCGCGCCCGTCCGGGGACCGCCGGCCCCTTCCGCCCATGCCTCTCCGGTTCTACGTCCCCTCGGCTGGCCCGTGCCGTCTCTGCGGCGAGGGCTTCGAACACCGCCAAGGCCCTGCGGAACCCGACCTTGCCGCGTGTCCCCGCTGCGGCCAAGCCGTTTGCCGCCGCGCGGTTGATCCGGTGAATTCGCCGCAACTTTCCGCTCCACTTTCCGTCTCGCGCGCGAGACAGGCCGGCTTCACCGTCCTGCGCCGCACCTCCGGGGGCGAATACGAAAAACAGTAACTTTCCCCCTTCCTACCGTGTCCTGCGCCCGCCGCACCCCCCTTTCCGCTATGCCCAGCCTCGCCCCCCGCCTCCTGCTCGCGCTCCTCGCCTGCGCCTCCCTGGCCCGCGCCCAGGCCCCCGCCGCCGGCACCCCCGGGGCGGTCGTGATCGCACCGGACAAGCCCTTCGCCCTGGAGGAGGCCATCGCCCTCGCCCTGCAGAAGAGCTTCAACCTGCAGATCCAGGCCATCGCCCGCGCCAACGCCAAGGACAACGTCACCATCCAGGAAGCCGGCTTCGACCCCACGCTCACCGCCAACGTCACCCGCTCACTCAACCAGTCCGCCTCCACCACCAATCGGCTCGACGGCACCGCCGCCCAGGGTCCGCGCAATGACAACACGGTAATGCGCGCCGGCGTCAGCCTGCCCCGGGTGACCGCCACGAACGGCACGCTGAGCCTCTCGACCAACGTCTCCCGGGCCGGTACCAACTCGGTCAACTCGCTCTTTAATCCCGCCTACGCCAACGGCGTGAGCGCCACCCTGAACCAACCCCTGCTGCGCGACTTCGGCCGGGAGGCGGCCCTCTCGGCGCTGGAAAACGCCCGGCTCGCGTTCGGCATTGCCAGCACGGGCTACCGCAGCGCGGTCCTCAACACGGTGGCCAATACGGAGAACGCCTACTACAACCTCGTGGCTTCCCGCGAGGCGCTCCGCATCGCGCAACTCACCCTCGAGGGCAACCAACGGCTTCTCGACGAGAACAAGGCGCGCCGCACCACCGGCGTGATGACCGATCTCGACGTGCTCAGCGCCGAGGTCGGCGTGGCCCGCGCCCGCAACACGGTGGTCCAGCGCGAGCAGGCGGTCCGCGACGCGGAAGAGCGGCTGATGAACCAGATCAACGTCCTCTCGCTCGATACGCGCCCGGGCCCGGTCGACTTCGCCCCCTACGCCGAAGGTGCCCCGAACTTCGCCGCGTCCTACAAGCTAGCCCGCGAGTTCTACCCGGAAACGCTCTCGCAGGAGCAGACGATCAAGCAGCTGGAGCTGAATCTCGCCACCGCCCGCCGCAACACGCTGCCCGACCTCGATCTGGTCGCTTCCCTCGGCTACACCGCTCGCACGACCAACGCGAACTACGGCCAAGCCATCGCCAATCTACCCAACGACCACGGCAACAACTGGTCGCTCGCCCTCAATTACTCGCTGCCCTGGGGCCAGAAGGCCGACAAGGCCCGGCTCCGCCAGGCCAACGCCAATCTCTCCTCAGGCAAGATCCGCCTCGAACAGCTGGAGTCCCAGCTGATGCTCGACGTCCGCATCGCCGTCCGCGCGGTCGAGACTAACCTGGTGGCGGTCGAGATCGCCCAGAAGGCGACCGAGCTCGCCGCCCGCCAGTACGACCAGCAGAAGGCGCGCTTCGACGCCGGGCTCTCCACTAGCCGGATCGTGCTGCAGTTCCAAGATGACCTCGAGGCCGCCCGCAACAGCGAGCTGTCCGCCAAGCTGAACCTACGCCGCGCCGTTTCCGAACTGCGCCGCCTCGAGGGCACCTCGCTCCAGCGGTTCAAGGTGGAGATGCCCTGAGCGGCAACCCGCCGCCGCGATGCCAGTCGCCCTTCTCGTCCGCCTCCTGCTCTGGCTCTGGCTGGGGGGCGCCCTCGCGCTCGGGCACCACGGCCTCTGGGGCCGGCTCCCGCCCACCGGACAGCTGGCCCTCGTGCTGACCCTCGCCGCCGGCGCCTTCTCGCTCCTCCACCGCGTGCCCACCCTCGCGCGCTGGCGGGAGAACCTGGATGAGCGGGTGCTACTCCTACCGCACGGGATCCGGCTCGCCGGGATCTACCTCGTGCTGCGCCACCTCGAGGGCGACCTGCCGCGGGCCTTTATCCTCGCCGCCGGGCTCGGCGAGGCCGTCCTCGCCGGGCTGGCCCTGCCGCTCGCCCTCGCCCCACTCGCCGACGCCGCCCGCGCCCGCGCGACGCGCATCTGGGCCGTCGCCAGTCTGGTCAACCTCGGGCTGATCCTCGCCACGCTGCTCCGGCTCAACCTCCAGACGCCCCTCCAGCTCCGCGCGCTGGGGGAACTGCCGCTGAGCTTGTTCCCGACCTTCCTCCTGCCCCTCGCGCTCACCGGGACGGTCTTGGTGCTCCAACGATCACTCCGCTCCCCGGGCTAAAGCCCCGCCGCGGCTTAGTCGGGCGGAAACAACTCCTCTGGGTCCCGCAGCTCCGCCGCCGCCACCACCCGATGCGGCGGCAACTGGGTGCGGAACCACGTGCGCTGCTTCTTCACCAGCGCCCGGGTGTCACGCGCGATCGCAGCCGCTAGATCCCCGGGCGGCAAACGGCCGTCGAGGCAGTCGAGTACCTCCCGGTAACCGATCGCCCGCGCCGCGCTCGGGTTGGCCTCCAGCCCCCGCGCCCGCAGGTCGCGCACCTCCGCCACCAAGCCCGCCGCCAGCATCGCCTCCACCCGCCGCCCGATCCGCTCCTGCAGCTCCCCCGGCTCGCGTTCTAACCGGGTCAGACGCACGGCGTAGTCGGCAAAAGGCCCCGGCTGCCGCGCGAACTCCGCCCGCAGTTCGGCCAACGGCCGCCCAGTGGCTAGGCACCGCTCCAACGCTCGCGTCACCCGCCGCGGGTTCGCCTCGTCGAGGCCATCCAGCCCCCCGGGGTTCAGCGCCCGCAGGCGCGCGCACGCCACGGCGGGCGTCAGCGACGCCACCTCCGCCCGGAGCTCCGGGGAAACCTCGATCGCATCGACCACCGGCCCGAGGAACGCCCGCAGGTAGAAACCGCTGCCACCGCAGACCAGAATCGCCCGGCCCCGGCGCGCCAGATCGTCGACCACCACCCGCGCCGCGGCGACGTAACGGCCGATATCCATCGGTTCCCCCGGGGCGCAAACGTCGATCAGGTGGTGCGGCACGCGCGCCCGCTCGGCCGGCGTCGGCTTCGCCGTCCCCAAGTCCATCCCGCGATAAAAGAGCAGCGAGTCGCAGGATAGGATCTCCGCCCCGTGCGTCTCCGCCCAACGCAATGCCCACTCGGTCTTGCCGACCGCGGTGGGCCCGGTGAGAAGGTGGAGCACGGACGGCACAGGCACGGGCTTTTATCGGTGGCAAGCGGCACCCAGATCGTCAAAGGCTAAGCCCGCCCTGAAGACCTGCTTCATCGCCAATCCCCGCTCCGGCCACACCGCCCCGCGCCTGCCCGAGCTGACCACCCGAGTCCGCCACCTCGGCGCGGAGCTGCGGCTGACCGATCATTCAGGTCACGCCCGCGAACTGGCCGCCGCGGCCGTCCGGGAGGGCTGCCGCACCGTGGTCGCGGTGGGCGGGGACGGCACGGTGAATGAGGTCGCCGGCGCGCTGGCCGGCACGGACGCAACGCTCGGCATTTTGCCGGCCGGATCGGGGAACGGCCTGGCGCGCCATCTCGGAATCCACGGTTCGTGGTCGCGGGCCCTCGGCATCCTCGCCGCCGGCCACACCCGCGCCCTCGACGCGGGCAGCGCGGACGGGCACCCGTTCTTCGCGGTGGCCGGGGTCGGTTTCGAGGCGCTCCTCGCGGAGCGTTTCAACCGCGCCCGCCGCCGCGGACTCGCCGCCTACGCCCTAATCGTCCTCCGCTCTCTGCAGTCGGCCCACCCCCTGCCGGTCCGCATCCACGCGGCGGGGAAAACGTGGACCTTGCCCGTCGTGACCCTCGCCGTCGCCAACTCCTCCCAGTACGGGGGCGGGGCCCGCATCGCACCGCACGCCCGAACGGACGACGGCCTCCTCGACCTCTGCGCCCTGCCGCCGTTGCGGCCGGGCAACTTCCTGGGCCTCACGTGGCGGCTGCTCGCGGGCCGGATCGACCGTGCGCCCGGCGTGCTCTGCCTGCAGGGTGCGGAATTCACCGTTGAACGGCCCGGGAAGGGCCCGCTGCACACGGACGGCGAAGTGCATGCGGCCGGCGGGGCGGTGCGCTTCACCGTCGCGCCCGCTCGGGTGCGGGTCCTCTGCCCGCCGGAGCAGGCAAACCGCTGAACGAGGGCGCGCGGCGGTTCAGCGCCGGTGCACGCCCGCCGCCAGATCAGCCACCCGCTCGCCCACGGCGAGCGGGAGTCGCACCCGGTCCCCGAGGTGCTCGCGGATGCAGTTCACCAGCGCGCTACCCACCACCACGCCGTCAGCGTGGGCCGCGACCTCCGCCACCTGGGCCCGCGTGCCAATCCCGAACCCCACCACGGTGGGCAAGTTGGTCCGTGCTCGGATCCGGGCCACCGCCGCGGGAATGTTACTCGCCACTTGGTCCCGCACGCCGGTCACGCCCTCGCGCGATACGTAATAGAGGAAGCCGGTAGTGACGGCGGCGATCCGCGCGATGCGGTCGTCCGGCGTCGTCGGCGCGATGATGAAGACGGTCTCCACCCCGTGCGCCCGCCCGGCGGCCACCACCTCACCCGCCTCCTCCGGAGGCAGATCGAGGGTCAGGATCGCATCCACCCCGGCCTCCCGCGCCGCCCGGAAGTAGGCGTCAACCCCGTTAGCGAACACCAAGTTGTAGTAGGTGTAGAAAACGACCGGGGCGGAGCTGAACTCCCGGATCCGGCGCACCAGCTCGAAGACCCGGGCCGCAGTCATTCCCCCCTCGAGGGCCCGCTGGGCCGCCAGTTGATTGGTCAGGCCGTCCGCCAGCGGATCGGAAAAAGGCACGCCCAGTTCGAGGATATCCACGCCGCGGGCGAGCAATTGCCGGCAGACCTCGACCGAGGTCTCGAAGTCCGGATCGCCGGCACAGACATAGGCCACGAAGGCGGCGCGGTTCTCGGCGCGGGCCCGTTCAAAGACGGCGTGGAGGCGGGACATCGACCCAAACGTTGGCGGGAAAGAGCCGCCGAAGTCACCACAAACTTCGCCGCCACCCGCCACGTTCAGAAATCGAATTCCACCGCCACCGGCAAATGGTCGGACAACAGGGTCCGCACCACCTCACAGCGCGCCCGCACGCAGCCGGCCGGCAGGAAAATAAAATCGAGGGCACGGCGCGGCAGCGGGGACGGGAACGTCTTCCCCTCCAGCGGGTGGAGCGCGTAATCCGAGTAGTCCGAGAGGTGGCTGAGGAGCGAGGCCGTGGCGTCGTCGCGCGTCCCGGGGTTGTTAAAGTCCCCGCAGATAATGGGCGGGGTCGCCCAGAAGGGGCTGCGCAGCCGGTGCTTCTCCCGCAGCCAGCAAACCAGTTGGTCGAGTTGGCGGAGCCGCTGGGCACGGGAGCCGTAGTGCAGGTGCAGGTTCACCAGCGGCAGGCAGCGCCCGCCAACGTCGAGCTCGACAAAGAGGAAACCCTTCTCGCCCAGGCGCCGGCGACCAAAGACCACCGTCTCCGCCGCGCGGATCGGCGGGCGCGACAGCAAAGCGTTGCCGTAGCAGAGGTTGAGCAGTCCCGTGCGGCGCGTGTTGATGCCGAAGACGGCGTGCGGGAAGCGGGTGTGCCCGCGCAGAAAATCGAGGTGGTCAAAGTTGCCCGCCCAGCGCGACCGCTCGTCAATTTCCTGCAGGGCGACGACGTCCGGCGCCAAGCGCTCCAAGAGCTCGGAAATGCGCCGGAGGTTCAGCCGTAGCCGCCGCGCGGAAGTGAGCCCTTGGAGGGGATTAAGCCCCCGGCCGTGCGCGATGTTAAAGGTGACCAGACGCAGGCGAGGCATCCGGGAACCAGCACACCGCGACCCGGGGCCGGACTCAAGTCCCGCGCCGTCGACCGCCGCGCAAAAATCCCCTTGCGTCACCCGGGGGTCGCCCCTTTCCTCTGACCCTTTTCAACCAGAGGTAACCATTATGTCTCGCATCTGTGCAGTCACCGGACGCCGGCCCGTCAAGGGTTCGCGCATCAACCGCAAGGGTCAGTCGAAGAAGAGCGGCGGCATCGGGACGCACGTCACGAGCATCACCCCGCGCAAATTCCGGCCCAATCTCCAGCGCATCCGGATCCGCACCGCCAACGGCGGCACCAAGCGCGTCTGGGTGTCGGTGAAGGCCATCAAGGCCGGGATGATCGAGAAGGTCTAACGATCCCTCCGCCCCTTTCCCCCCGCGGCCTCAACAGCCGCGGTTTTTTTGCGCCTAGCTCCTGGCCCCTGAGTTCGGGGCGGCCGCCGATCAGCCGTCGACGGCGCGGAAGACGATGGACGAGTTCTGGCCGCCGAAACCGAGGTTATTGCTCAAGACCGCCCGCAGCCGCAGTTCCCGGGCCTGGCCAGGCACGTAATCCAAGTCACACTCGGGATCGGGGTCTTCGAGGTTGATCGTCGGCGGGATCGCTTGGGCCGCGAGGGCGCGGACGCAGATCACGGATTCGATCCCTCCGGCGGCCCCGAGTAGGTGGCCGGTCATCGATTTGGTGGAACTGATCGCCACGCGCCGAGCGTGGTCCCCAAAGACCCGCTTAATCGCCAAGGTCTCAAACTTGTCGTTGTAGGGGGTGGAGGTGCCGTGGGCGTTGATGTAATCGATCGCGGAGGGCTCGAGCCCCGCCGCCGCCAAGGCCCGCCGCATCGCCATCGAGAGCCCCTTACCCTCGGGGTCGGGCTGGGTGATGTGGTAGGCGTCGCAGGTCGCGGCGTAACCGGCTAGCTCACAATAGATGCGGGCCCCGCGAGCCCGGGCGTGCTCCAGCGACTCCAGCACGAGCACCCCCGCCCCCTCGCCCATCACGAACCCGTCGCGCCCGCGGTCGAAGGGTCGGCTGGCGCGCCGCGGTTCGTCGTTGCGCGTGCTCATCGCCTTCATCGCGCAGAAGCTGGCGTAGGCGAACGGGGTGATCGCCGCCTCGCTTCCCCCCGCGACCATCACATCCACGTCGCCCCGCCGGATCGCATGGGCAGCCTCCCCGAGCGCGTGAGTGCCCGTGGCACAGGCCGAAACGACCCCAAAATTCGGTCCCCGAGCCCCCAGCTCGATCGCGAACAGGCCCGAACACATATTGCCGATCAGGGAGGGGATCGTGAACGGCGAAACCTTCCGCGGACCGCGCTCGGCCAACACCTTCAACTGCGACTCGTAAGTATACATCCCGCCGATGCCCGAGCCGATCATCACGCCCACCCGGTCCGGATCCTCCCGCCCCATGTCCAGGCCGGCGTCCCGGCAGGCCTGCTTGGCCGCCACGAACCCGAAATGAGTGTACCGGTCGTTCCGCCGGGCTTCCTTCGGATCCATATGATCCGCCGGATCCCAATCGCGCACCTCCGCCCCGACGTGGCTCGCGTAGGGGGTGGGATCGAAAAGCGAGACCCGATCGACGCCTGAACGCCCAGCCATCAGCCCGGCCCAGAACGCGTCCACCTCGTGCCCCAAGGAGGCCACGGCCCCAAGGCCGGTGACGACGACGCGGCGAGAGGAGGAATCCATCGGCGAAGAAAAGCGGCGGGGCCTAGAAAGAAGAACGGCGTCCGACCAGAATTCCCCGCGGGAAACCCGACCGGACGCCGATAAAGAGAAAAACGAAGGGCCTTAAGCGGCGCCGGCCTTGGCCTTGATGTACTCGATGACCTGACCGACCGTCTGGAGCTTCTCGGCGTCCGACTCCGGGATCTCGCCCTTGATCTCGTCCTTGAACTCCTCCTCGAAGGCCATGATCAGCTCGACGGTGTCGAGGGAATCGGCGCCCAGATCATCCAAAAAGGAGGCCGTCGGCGTGATCTGCTCCTCGTTCACGTTGAGCTGATTAACGATGATCTCCTTGACGCGTTGCTCGATGGTTTTCTGGTCGGCCATTGTCGAAAAAATTGGGCGGGCGAGGGTTGGGCGGAGGCTTCACATCGCCATTCCACCGTCAACGTTAAAAACTTGCCCGGTGATGTAGCCGGCCTCCTCGGAACAGAGGAACGCCGTCATCGCCGCCACCTCAGCCGATTCCCCGAACCGCCGGAGCGGCACCGCCTCGAGGATCTTCGCCGAGGCCTCCGCGTTTTCGACAAACCCAGCCGTCATATCGGTTTTAATAAACCCGGGGGCGACGGCGTTGACGGTAACGGACCGGGTGGCGAACTCCCGCGCCAAGGTCTTGGTCAGGCCGATCATCCCGGCCTTCGCCGCGGAGTAGTTGGCCTGGCCAGCATTGCCCATCACCCCGCTGACGGAGGCGATGTTGACGATCCGGCCCCAGCGCGCCCGAGTCATCGGCCGGCCGATCAGTTTCGTCCAATGGAAACAGCTGGTAAGATTGGTGGTCAGCACGTCGTTCCAATCCGCCTCGCTCATCCGGAACAGCAGGCCATCGCGGGTGATGCCCGCGTTGTTGATCAAGATGTCGATGGCGGGGAACTCCTTGAGCAGCTCCTCGGACGCCTTGGCGATCGCCGCGCCGTCCGCTACGTCCACCGCGAGGGCCTTGGCCCGGCCGCCCGCCGCCGTGATGGCAGCGGCGGTGGCCCCGCAGGACTCGGCCGACTTAGAGACGCAGATAACCGTCACCCCTTGGCGGGCGAGGGTCTCGGCGATAGCCCGGCCGATCCCACGGCCGGCGCCGGTGACAAGGGCGGTACGGTTCTTGAAGGTGAGCATAGGAGAAAAGGGCCGCGCGGGCCCGGAAGGCGATGAAGTGACGGATGCGCCAGCGCGGGGCAACCGCCAAGTGCGCCGTGCGCCCGGGGACGCGCGCAGGCTTGCAGCGGTGGCGGAATTGCCGCCCAGTGGACACGTGTCCGCCGCCGCCGCCATCCGCCTCCAGAAATTTATCGCCGACGCCGGGGTCTGCTCCCGCCGGGCGGCGGAGGCTCTCATCGCCCGCGGAGAGGTCTGGGTCAACGGCGCCGCCGCCACCCCCGGCACCCACGTCACGCCCGGAGTCGCCAAGGACACGGTCTCCGGCTAGCCCGTCCGCGCCGCCGTCCAGCCGAAGATCCCCGTCGCCGTCCATAAGCCGCGCGGGCTGATCTGCTCCACCGACGATCCCCACCACGCGGAC
>CAIOTK010000033.1 GCA_903861185.1 uncultured Opitutia bacterium
CCAACGCAGCTTCCCCGCGATCGAGTGGCCCGAGCAGGCCTACGTGCAGATCGATCAGGTCGGCCGCTTCACCGCCGCCTCCGGCTGCGCCGTCTACGAGGGGGGCACCTGGCCCGCCAAGTGGAACTACAGCTACTTCACCGGCGAGCCGACGCTCAACATCGTCCACCACCAGTTCGTGCGCCGCGATGGTACCAGCTACCGCACGGAGAAGGAGGCGGGCCGCGAGCAGACCGAGTTCATCCGCAGCCGCGACCTCTGGTTCCGGCCGATCGACACGCGCGTCGGCCCCGACGGCGCCCTCTACGTGATCGATTTCTACAACCAAGCGGTGATCCACAACGACACCCGCGGGCCGCAGCACGGGCCCGCCAACGCCGCCGTGCGGCCGGATCGCGACCACTACTTCGCCCGCATCTGGCGCATCGACCACCGCGAAGCGAAGCCGCTCCCGGTGCCCGCCCTCGACCGCGGCGACCTCGCCGGGCTGGTGCGCACGATCGAGCAGAGCCCCAACGCCCACGTGCGGAAGACCGCTTGGCGGCTGGTGCACGAGAACCACGGCGCCGCTGGCGCGCGCGCGCTCACCCAGATCAACCGCGGGCCGATCGGCAGCCTGCCCGAGCAGCGCCACGCCGCCGCCCGTGCCGCCACCACCCGCGCCCAGCAGGAGGCCGTCCTCGCAGAGTTCGCCGCCGCGACAGACGATTGGATCCGCTCCGCGCTGGTCGCCGCCGCGGTCGAGCGCGCCAATGACTATGTGCTCCTCGCGCTCCAGGCACCGCAGCCCGCGGCCCTCGCGCCGTTCGTCGCCGCGCTCGCGCCCGCCCTGCCCGCCGGCCAAGCGACCGCGCTCGTCCAGGCCGTGGCGAACGCGCCCGCCGCCGCGCACCCGGTGAAGAACGCCCTCCTCCGCGGCCTCGCCGCCCTCGAGGCCCCCGCGTTCGTCGACGAAACCACCGCCCGCTTGCTCCAGCGTCTCCTCGCCGCCCCCGACACCGTGGCGGCCACGCTGCCGCTGGTGGCGAAGTGGGACCGCACCGGCCAACTCGCGGCCGGCGCGGAAGCCGTCACCCGCCAAATGCTCCGCGACCTCGCCGACGCCGGCCAGCCGGGCCCGCGCCGCGGGGAGCTCGCCGCTAGCCTCCTCGCCTTCCCACGCACGCGCGCGGACGCGCTCACCGTGCTCGGGGACCTGCTCGCCGCGCCCGCCACCCCGGCCCCGCTGCGCACGGCGCTGGTGCAGGCGCTCGGCGGTGCGCCGGGCAAGGATGCGGACGCCGTCCTCGTGGCCGCGTTCCGCGCGACCCGCTCGCCCGGCGTCTTCGACCAGATCGTGCGGCGGCCGGACTCGGCCCTCGCTCTCGTCGAAGCCATCAAGGCCGGCGCGGTGCCCGTTGCCGAAGTCGGGCCCGGTAACCTCGCGCGGCTGCGGACGCACCCCAACCGCGGCGTGGCCGCGGCCGCCGCGGCGCTCACCGTGGCCGGCGGGGCCGAAAAAGACGCCCTCATCACGCAGCTGATGCCGGAGGTCACCAAGGCCGGCGACGTGGCCAACGGGAAGGCGCTGTTCACCGCCGCCTGCGCGATCTGCCATAAATACGGCGACGTGGGCGTGCGGGACGTCGGTCCCCCGCTGGCGGGCATCGGCAGCAAGAGCCCGCTCGAGTTGCTCACACACATCGTGGATCCGAACCGGCAGGTGGAGCCGAACTACTGGCAGTGGAACCTCACAACGCGAAAGGGCGAAACCCTCGTCGGCGTGATCGTGGCCGAGACCGGCGCGAGCCTGACCCTGCGCAATCAGGGCGGGGACACCGAGGTACGCCTAGCGGACATCGCCAGCAGGGAGAACACGCGCCGTTCGCTGATGCCGGAAGGCCTCGAGGGCCTAGGCGCGGCCGGGCTACGGGACGTGATCGCGTACCTCGCGGCCTCGAGCGCGCCCGCACCCGCGGCCGGCGCCGCGGCACCCGCGCCGACCAAGAAGGGCGGCGGGGGCAAGGCGAAGAAGGTGGCGGCCGCAACTCCGGCGAACGGGCCCGCCGCCCCCGCCCCCGCGGCCGCGGTCGCAGCCCCGGTGGGCGACGGACCAAAGGAGGGCGGCAAAAACGACCGGCCCCTCCCGCCGACGGAGCCCGTGCGCTGGGAAGCGGGCAAGACCCGCGTCCTCCTCATCGGGGGGGGCAGCTCGCACAAGTTCACCGAGTTCTTCGGGGTGACCGACAGTGCGACGCTGCGGGCGGCCGGCTTCACCGTGCATTACACTGAAGACCGCGACCAGGCGGCCGCGGTGCTGCCGGAGGCGGATGTCGCAGTGATCAGCGTGAACCGGATGTTCTTCGACACCCCCGCCTACCGGCAGGCCGTGTTCGCGTTCGCCGAGGCCGGCAAGGGCATCGTGATGCTGCACCCGGGCACGTGGTACGCGTTCCAACGCTGGCCGGAGTTGAACGCGCGCCTCGTGGGCGGCGGTTCCCGCGGGCACGACAAGCTCGGACCCTACAGCGTCCACGTCCGGCAGCCGGAGCACCCGGTGATGCGCGGCGTGCCCGCGAGCTTCGAGGTCATCGACGAGCTCTACTATATGAACGCCGAACCGGAGAAGATCCCGGCCGGCACCGCGACCATCGAGGTGTTGGCGGAGAGCTCCCCCTCGCAGAAGTTCCAGCGGCCGCACCCGGTCGCGTGGATTACCCGCCACGAAAAGGCGCGCGTCGTGGGCATCACCCTTGGGCACGACGAGCGCGTGCACGACCACCCCGCGTTCCGCACCTTGCTCACCAACGCGGTGCGCTGGGCCGGCGGCAAGTGACCTGCGCGGTCCGCCGCCGCCCCGCGCGGGCGGCGGCACCGGACCGACCTCAGAACTCCAGGGTGGTGGTCAGCCGGTAGCTGCGCGGCTCGTTGAAGTAGACGCGGCGCACGCCGGTGTAGGTGTCGTTGTAGCGGCCGATGTTGGCCAAGTACGAGTTGGAGACGTTGCGGACGTTCAGCTGCACCGTGGCGTTGACGCGGGAGCCGGGGACGCGGAAGCGGTGGCCCGCGAACACGTCGCCGAGGAGCGACTCGTTGCCCCAGTAGACGTAGCCGGAGGGCTTGTCCCAGCTGAGGAAGTTCTTGCCGTTGTAGCGCACGGAGCCGCCGAGGAACACGCCCTTGAGGCGGCCCTCGCTGAAGCGGTAGCGGGCGGTGCCGTTAGCCTTGTGCGGGCGCGAGCCGAAGGGCGAGTTCTGGCGG
Source organism: uncultured Opitutia bacterium (assembly GCA_903861185.1). Taxonomy (GTDB): domain Bacteria; phylum Verrucomicrobiota; class Verrucomicrobiia; order Opitutales; family Opitutaceae; genus ER46. The sequence goes on from CAIOTK010000033.1 coordinate 3,241, forward strand.
TCGACCTGGAAGTCGAGCTCGCTGTAGAGCTCACGCGCCGCCGTCTCGAGGGTCGCCAGCTCGACTGGGTTGCCGGCGAGAAGCTTCCGCCACTCGGGGACGCGGGTGTCGAAAAAGGCGAAGACCTCCGTGAAGAAGTTCTGCCGCTTGCGCTCGGAGTGCGCGTAGCTGGCGCGCAGCGTGAGGTTGCGGGTCGGATTCGCGACGAGCTCGACCTCCACGCCCTTGGTCAGGACGTCGATCGTGGCGGAGGTCCAGGTGATCGCCTGCCGGTCATAGTCCGCCTGGCTGATCTTGCCCGCGGAGAGCAGGGCGCCGAGCATCGTCGTGAGGTTGTCGACGCCGAGCGCGTTGCTGCCGGGCAAAATGGGCGAGTCATTGAGCTGCTCGGTCTGGTACCAAGTGGCGCGGAGGAACAGGCGGTCCTCGCCGAGCACGTCGAGCATCAGGCCGAGATCGCGGCCGCGGCCCTCGGTGGGTTCGGGGACGTCGCCGGTGGGGAGCACCGTGCGGTCGAAGCGGGGCTGGCCGTTGTTGCGGGAGGCGTTCCAGAAGAGCGAGAGCCGGCGGTGGGCGTGGAGCACGGCGCCAGCGGTAAAGGTGGTCGGGGTGTAGTCGTGCCGCTCGTAGCGGCCGTCGAAGTACCACTCGCCGACCGCGACCTCCTTGGAGAGCACGCGCGGGTGCCGGGGATCGAGGATGCGGGCCTCTTGGGCGTTGCGGAAGGTGATGGCGTCGCGGCGGGCGCCGAGGGTC
>CAIOTK010000034.1 GCA_903861185.1 uncultured Opitutia bacterium
GACTGGTTTGCCGCGCCCTACTCGTCGGTTGCGCGCTTGGTGCATTGGGTTGGCTCGCTGGCCTGGACTACAAGGCCAGGATCTCGACCAGTGTTCTCGACCTCATTCCCTCCGAGGAGCAGGCCCGGGAAGTGCTCGTGATGCGATCGCTCGCCGAGGGGCCGCAGGCGCAGGTATTGCTGTTTACGGTGCGGGACCCGGAATCCTCTTCTCGCCCGCTGGGGGCCTTGGCCGCGACCTTTGCTGACGAATTGCGGCGCTCGCCGGCCATTGCCGAGGCGGTTGCCCTAGGCGGCTCAGCCTCCGACGAGGCTCTCGGGCGGGCGCTGTTTGAGCATCGCCTGCGGTGGCTGCTGCCCTCCTGGCTGGCCCGCCGGCATCACGAGTACGAGGCCGAACCGAGGGCCAAGGCCGCGTTTCCAGCTTGGCTGGCCGAGCGTGCCGCCGGCGACCTGGAGCGGTTTCTGGCGCGTCCCGAGGCCGTTGGCATGCAGGAGCTGCTGTCCCGGGACCCTCTGCTCCTGCTCCCCACGTTGGCCCGACAAGGGGAAAAGCTGCTATCCCCGGGAGGTGCCGGCCGGGAGGGCTTGATCTGGGCCCGGATCCAAGGGTCCCCCTTCGCCGAGGAGGGACAGGCTCCCGTCTTCGCCGCCATCGAGCGCGCACGGGTGGCCGCCGGGATCGACCGCGAACGATTGGAGCTGAGGTGGACGGGACTGAATCGCTTTGCCGCCGCCAGCCGTGCGCGCATCGAGGCCGAAGTCCGGTGGTTGAACCTGTTCTCCCTCGTGGCGGTCGTGCTGTGCAGCTCTCTCTTTGTCCGTCGGATTCATCAGCTCCTGCATCTCGTCCCGGTGATGCTCCTTTCACTGTTGGGCGCCTGGACGGTGACCACCTTGGTCTTTGAACGGACCCACATCCTCGTCTTCGTGCTGGGCTCTGTCCTGGGCGGCGTGGCCATCGACTACGGGTTTTATATCTTCATGCAGCCGTCCGCCCACCCGGGGGAATCCTACGCCGGCAAACTGAGGCGTCTGCTGCCTTCGCTGCTGGCCAGCTGTCTCACCACGACCCTTGGCTTCCTCCTGTTGGTCTTCTCCGACCTTCCGCTCATCCGGCAGCTCGGGGTGTTTGTCGCGGCGGGACTCGTTTGCGCGCTGGGGGCGGCGATGTTGTATTTCGGTCAGCTGCAGCGGCCGCAGCTCGAGGCGCGGAGCCTTCCCTCGCCCCCAGGGTTCCTGCGCTTGCGGCCCGGCCGGATCTTGTTCCGCACCCTGGCGGCCTGCGCCGCGGTGGCGTCCCTGACGGGACCATGGCTGGTTTCCTGGCGCGATGATATCCGGCAGCTCGACTTGCCGGCGGAAGACCTGCGGGCGAATGATGCCTCCATCCGGGCACGGTTCGGAGATCGCGCGGATGGCTCGGTTTTCATCACCGTCGCGCCTTCCCTCGGCGAGGCCCGCCGTAGGTTGGCGGACTTTCATGCCTGGATCGGAACCGCCGATGGGCGGAATCCGGGGGCGAGCCTGGGGCTGATCATTCCCACGGAACAGGAGGTGGAGTCGCTCCGCGCTCGCGTGGCATCCCTCGAGACTTTCCCGGCCGAATTTCGCGCGGCCCTCGGGCGGCGGGGGATGATCGCCGACTACTTCGAGCCATTCCTCGACGATTGGCGCCAATTGCTTGGGCAGGCCCCCGGAACTGATTACCAGGCCCTCGTCGCCGAAGTCGACCGGAAGCTCGGTGGCCCATTCGCGCTGCTGGCCAACCTCCGCTCGCCGCCCTACTGGTTTCTGACTATGCTCAGCGAACGGGTTCCGGCCGCGCCGCCTTCGGATTTGGGGACCATCGGCCTCGACCAGTTGAGCTCCCTCAACGATCTTCTGGGGCGGTACCGCTGGTCGGCGCTCCGTCTGAGCCTGGTCGGACTTGCGCTCGTGATCGCCAGTGTCTTCTGCATTTATCCCTCCCGCCGCGGTCTGCGCATCGCGTTGATTCCCGCCGGCTCCTGTTTCCTGGTCTTTGGGGCATTCGGCCTGGTGGGACAGCCCCTCAACCTGTTTCATCTCCTCGGTGGCTTCCTGGGCGTTTGTCTGGCGCACAATTATGCCATCTTTTCCGCTGAAACCTCCGCGAAGGACGAATCGCCTCCGGTGCCGGTGCGTCTTTCAGCGGTTTCAACTTCCGCCTCCTTCGGGGTGCTCGCCTTCAGTGGTATCCCCGTGGTCAGTGCGCTTGGCCTCACGGTTGGCTTGATCGCCCTAAGCGCGCTCATCGTGATCGAGGTGGAGCCCCTCCTGGGCCCCAACCAATCATGACTTCCACTCTCCTACATGCTTGGCGCCGCACCGTCCGCGCCGGACCGGACGAGATCGCCCTGATCGATGCGGCCGCGGGTGGCTCCTGCACTCGCCGGGAGCTGGATCTTGCGGGAGATCGCTGGGCGCGGGAACACGGCGCTGGCCTCGCCGCCCACCCGGTGGCGATGTGTGAACCGAATGGCGCCGACTGGTGGCATGTGTTCCTTGGCCTGCTCAAGGCGGATGCGGTCATTATCCCGATTGATGCCGGGGAGCCGCCCGGGGCTCAGGAGACCTTGGCGGCCGCGGCAGGCGCGGCGCAGCTCTGGTCCGCCAATGGCTGGCGGCGCGTGGCCCCTCGTGCCAAACGGCCGCGGGATGGACGCCGGCTGGTTAAATTGACTTCCGGCTCCTCCGGCTTCCCCCGCGCTCTTCCTTTCACCGATGCGCAGATGATGGCGGACGGCCGGCAGATCTGCCGGGGGATGGGGATCACCGGGCGCGACCTCAACCTCGGCATCATTCCATTCGGCCACTCCTACGGGATGGGCAACCTGGTGCTTCCTCTGGTGCTGCAAGGCACGGGCGTGGTCTGCGAGGCGTCTCCTTTGCCCCAGGCCATCGCGCGCGCCGTCGAACGCTGGCGGCCGTCCGTGTTTCCGGCGGTCCCCGCCATCCTCCGCGCCCTGGTCGAAGCCGAGGTGGCGCTGGACCAACTGGCCCCGCTCCGGTTGGTCATTTCCGCGGGTTCGCCTTTGGCCCGGGAGGTCGCCCAGGCGTTTCATGAGCGCTTCGCCCGCCGGGTACACAACTTTTACGGTTCGAGCGAAACCGGCGGCATCTCGTACGATCCGGCGGGCGAGGCCGCGACCTCGGACGGAAACGTGGGCCTGCCCTTGCCGGGAGTGTGCCTTTCCTGGGAGCCCGCGGGCAGGTTTAGCGTCTCGAGTCGCGCTGTCCTCACTTTGGGCAACCGCCGCCGGGGACGCGCGGGGGTGGGGGCGCATCGGCCCGCGGACCGGGCCCGGCGCAAACCGAACGGGGAAATCCTGCTGTTAGGCAGGGCGGGGCGAATGGTCAAGATCGCCGGACGAAGGCTCGATCTCTCGGAGGTGGAGCGCGCCCTCCGGAACACCTTCGGAGTGAAGGACGCCTTCGTGGCTCCCGAGCCGAGCCGCCCCGATGCCCTCGTCGCGATCGTGGCCACCTCCTTGTCCGGCTGGCAGCTGCGCCGCGATCTTCAGGCGCGGCTGGCCTCCTGGAAAGTGCCCAAACGCTTCCTGGTGCTGGCGGAGTTCCCCCTGACGGCGCGTGGCAAGACGGATACGGGACGACTGCGTCAGCTTTTGGCTGGCGGTACCGTCTAGCCCGCCCTCCTTCGGCTTCCCGCGCGCCCGCGCGGCCGGATCAGGGCGCCCCCGCAGGTGCTTTCGCCGGGAGGAGGGGTCGCGCCGGCGGTGCGGCGACGCCCGTGAATGCATCGCCGGTCACCTGGGCCGCCTCCCAGCCGCGATCATGATCCAGCCCGGTGGTCCACCAGGTGTGTGCATCCAGGTGCAGGGGCCCGAGGACGCGCTCGTGGA
>CAIOTK010000035.1 GCA_903861185.1 uncultured Opitutia bacterium
AACCCCCATTACTGTTTACGCTGTTTCGTCCCGCGTATACGAGGTAGGGACCGCCACTGAGCGTAGAGGTCAGCTCGCCATTTCCGAAAGTTATCGTCAGACTAACCTGCACTCCGGGCTTGAAAAAGGTTACGGGCGTAACCCCGACGATATCGTAGATCGTGGTTGCGGTGGAGTATAGCTGGAGATTCTTTCCCGGGTTTAGGGGGCTGTCATAAGCGTCATAAGCGGGATCCAAGAAAGACGTTCCGGTGACAGATTGAGCGTTGAAAAAGTCTCTCGCGTTAAGGCCTAGGTCACCCGCCGCGCCGAGTATTGAGTACCTCGTCGGATCAGACGCGTCTTCGGGGGAGGTCCCGAAATAGTTGTACACGAACAAGGCATTCGTAGAGGCGTTGAGACCAGAGATCAGCGTATCCGTGTTCGCTTCTGTGTAAGATAAGGAACTAACCGTCGAAGTAGACGGGAGGAAATTTAGGAATGTAATTCCAGTGGTGCTATCAAGATTGGGGACGTTAGCACTTGGTATAAGAGGCGCAACTGCGCTTGGGGTTATCGTTACGGTATTTGCACTCGGGTTCACGACCACGTTGAATAAATTGGGCACCTGCCCCCCCAACCTCGCCGTCGCCAGCAGACCCAACATCAACCCAAGCAGTACGTGGTGTTTCATAGGGCGGGTAAGAATTTCCGCGTAGGAAGGGGGGAACCCCCGGGAGGCGCAAGTCGCAAGTGTTGGAAAATAGCGTTCAGGTTGCGACGGGTGAATGGGTTGCGTCTGGGGTCGGGGGCCGGGGGCTTGGTGTAGCTGGGGCGCGTCGCCCCGGTGCGTGAGGATCGAGACCGATGCCGGCGAAGCGATACCCTTGGGCGAAAACGGTGGCATCACGGGTCCGGCGGGTTTCCCGCGGCCGGAAACCGGGGCGTCCCGCCTTCGCCAAGGCTACGGCGGGCAGGCCCGCCCCAGCCACACCAGGCCGATTCCTCGCGGGACTGAATCGAACCCGGACGGCGAGAGCGAGGCTGTTGGAAACGGCTTGGTGTAGCCGGGGCGCGCCGCCCCGGGAGGAGGGAGGGAAACGAGGTTTGCGGAGCGATCCGCCGACGTGGCGGGAATTGGCGCCCGTGCAGCCGAATCAGCCTGCGGCGGCCGGGGCGACGCGCCCCAGCTACATCGAGCCCTTCCTCTCTTACCGCGGGGAGGCCCTCGGGGCCGTAGCGAGGCTACACCACCCCCCCAAAAAGAAAAACCGGCGCCCTTTTCGGGGGCGCCGGTGGTCAGGCGGGGTTCGCTTGGGTTAGTCGAGGAAGTTCCTGGTGGGGGTGCCGCCCGCGGCGCCCACGGCCGGGATCTCGATCAATTGGTCCGCCGGGTTGTCGCTGCCCGTCGCCACGCCCGCGGGACCGTTCGTGATGAACAGCTGCGGATGGTCGAAGGGCGCCCGCTTGTAGCGCACCCGCTCGTCCGTGAGCGACTTCAGGAAGGCCACGAGGTCCGACTTCTCCTGCTGGGTCAGACCCAGCGGGCGCACTTGGTCGTGGTGCCCGACGTCGTTGAAGTCGCCGCCGCGATTGTAGAAGTCCACCACCTGCTCGAGCGTCAGCGTGCCACCATTGTGGAAGTAGGGGCCGGTGAGCTCCACGTTACGCAGGCCTGGGGTCTTGAAGAAGCCCTCGGCCACGAAGCGGTCGGTGGGGAAGGTGAAGAAATACTCGTCGTAGCCGGTGAGCATCGCCTTGCGGTAGGTGCCCAGCTTCATCAGGTGGGACTCCGCCAGGGCGTTGCCGAACGGGTCGGGGGCGCCAATGCCACGGTCCTCGCGGTTCGGGCGGACGCCGATGTTGTAGTAGCCGCCATCGTACACGAAGGTCACGCCCGGGGAGATGTGCATCAGCTCGATCTCGCCCTTCACGACCCGGGTGGGCACCCCGCCCGCCTCGAGGATCGCCGCGGGGGCAGCGCCCGAGAAGGCAGCCCCGGCGTGGCACACGTCGCACCGGCCCTTGTTCATGAAGATGTCCAAGCCGCGCTTCTGGGCGTCGTTCAGGGCCGCGAGGTCACCCTCGGCGTACCGGTCGATGGGCGCGTCGCTCGAGATCAGGGTCGACTGATAGGCCTGCAGCGCCAGCCCGAAGAAGAGGGCGAAGTTCGCCTGCATCTGGGTGAAGGTCTCGGTCGAGACGGTCAGCAGCCGGCGGGAATTTTCGTTGTCGAGGTCCAGCAGGCCGTTGTTCGCGGCCACCCAGCGACGACGGATGCGCATATCCTCGGTCTCAGCCGGGTCCTGGGTGAGCACGAGGTTCGCCTGCCACCATTCCTTCTTGAAGGCCTGACGGATCAGGTCGCCGTAGGTCGGGATGGTCAGGCCGGTGGTCGGGGCGCGGTACAGGCCGAGCACGCCGTCTTGGGGATGCACCTGCTGCTTGGCCAGCGGGCGCTGCAGAAGGAGGTGCTTGGCGGCGTGGATGCCCTCTCGGCCGGCTGACGCCATCTCGAAGCTGGACAGGAACGGGCCGACGGCCTGCGAGGCGAGGCTGGAGTTCTCAAGGGCGATTTTACGCTTCACCGCCGAGGTCGGGGTCGCGGCGTACCAGACCATCGCCTTCTCGTCACGGAGGCCCCAGGGGTTGACCCCGTTGAACACGTTCTGGGCGCGGCCGTCCCAGAAGTTGCGGAAGTTAAACACCGCGTTGATGACCGAGGGCGAATTGCGCGGGCTCACCCGGCGGGTCTTGCTGCCACCGTGGTGGAAGATCGCGTCGATCAGGTTCTCCTTCGTCTCGTTCACGGAAGGGCCCACGACCTGCATGCCGGTCAGGCGCGCGCTGTAAACGCCCTGCGAACCGGAGACGTCGTTGCTGTCGCGCACGGCGGCCGAGTTGCGGTCATCCTGGTTGGCCAGTTTGCGGAAGGGGAAATCCGCGGCGGTGAGCTGGTGCACGGGCGTGCCGACCTGGAAGGTCCGGTCGGAAGCGGGCTTGCCGGTGCCGTCGGTGACCAGCAGGCCGGGATTGAGC
>CAIOTK010000036.1 GCA_903861185.1 uncultured Opitutia bacterium
CGGTGGAACGCCGCAGGTGCACCTCAATCTCGCCCCAGTCGGAGCTGTTGTTCCGCCGGGCCTCACAGTAGGCGAGGACGGTACCCTTAGCCGTGACCACCATCCCGGGGATGCGGTGGCGGGTGACCCCATTGGACTGGGCGGGGACGACGTCAAAGAACTCAGGCGCCGCGGGGGCGGCGAAGGCCGGGAACGCGAGCGCCAAGAGAAGCAGGAGGCGGAGCATGGGGGTGGGTGGACGGGGTGCGAAGGAAAGGCCGGCTTGGAGACTGGCGGCAGGGTTGCGGCGACGGGGCGACACTCCTCGCAGCGGCGCGAAGGGCTCAAGGCGATTCCGTCCCGTGGCGGGGCGAAGACGGCCGCCACGTCATCATCAGGCAGTTCATTCAAGATCTGCTTTCCCCCTTCGCGTTACTCTCCCTGAACCCAGACAGAATCGTCGAGGAGGCTGGACTTTAGGCCCCACGGAAACGGCTGCCATCCAACATCGCGCGAGCCTCGGCCGCCACCGCGTCACGCAGCTCCGCCGGCTCCAGCACTCGACAGTCGCCCCCGCACCCCAGGACCCAGCGGGTCACGTCGTGGAGGTCACTCAATTTGAAGCTCACCTCCACCTCGCCCGCCGGGCGCTCGGTAACCTGCTGTGTCGCGTGCCAATGGCGCTCCCGCACGTGGTGCGCCGCGTCCGCGCTGAGCCGCAGGCGAACCAGAATCTCGCCCCGACCGATCCACACGCCAAAGGCAGTCCCGAGGTGGCTCGCGACGTCGAACTTCACCGGACGCTGGATCGTCTCGGCCGCGACCCGCGGCTCGCTCAAACGGGCGAGGATATAGGTTTGCACGGCATTTTTCTCCAAATCGCGCGCCACGAGGACCCAGCGGGCGTCGACACAGGCGAGGTGGTAAGGGGCCAGGCGTCGGGGCGTCGGGGCGGGCCGGCCCTTCGCCTGATAAAGAGCCCTCAGTTCCCGCCGCTGCAGCAGGGCGGTGACGACCGCCCGAAACACCTTGGGTTCGGCGATTCCGGCGCCCGGGGTCCGGACGCTCAGGTACTCCGCAAGGTCGCCCTCCAAGCTCAGCCCGTGCTCCGTCAGCATCCCGCCGAACAGCTTGTCGTGGGCGCTCGCCAGCTGGTCCGCGAAGTTGACGCCGCGAAACACGGCCAGCGCCTGGCGGGCCACCGACAACGCGATGCGCTCCTCCTGGCTCAGATTGTGCCCGGCGGGGAATGGCACGTCCGGCGACGGGTAGGAATAGGACTTCTCCTGCGCGTCGTACTCCACCGGCAACCCGAGCTCCTCGCGCATGTAGGTCAGGTCGCGGTGGACCGTCTTGGGGCTGAAATCGAGCCGCTTAGCGAGCGTCGTGCAGTTGAGGCGCTCGCCGGGGCCCGCGCCTTGGCAGAGCACCTGGTGGATCTCCAGCATCCGCGCGAGGGCGGGACGGTTCGGGCTGTGTCCAGGCACGGCGGGACCGCGTCGGCGGGCGCCGAGAGCGACGGGGGCACAGGAACGAGGGCGGGAGCGGCGGCCAGAGGGCATCGGGAACACGGGTGTCAGACAGCCCGATGTCCAAGTGGCGACGGTGCGCAAGCGCGAACCCACCCGCACCTTGACGCCGGCCGCCGGCTCGACGACTTGTGCCTTTAAAATGGACGCCTTCGCCCTGCTCGCCCCCGCCCACGCCGGCGCGACGCTCTTTATGACCGGGCTGATCTGGTTCGTGCAAGTCGTGCATTACCCGCTCTTCGGTCGTCTCGGAGCGCCAGAGACGAAGGCTTACGCTCAAGAGCACGCGCGACGCACTGGCTGGGTGGTCGGACCCGTGATGCTCGCGGAACTCGGTCTCGCCCTCGCCCTTGCCGCCCGCGGCGGTCTGCTAGCGTGGACCTCCTTGGGGCTCCTCGGCGTGATCTGGGCCTCAACGGCTTGGATCCAAGTGCCGTTGCACCGGCGCCTCTCCGCCGCCCCCAACCCAGCCACCATCGAACGCCTCATCCGCACCAATTGGATCCGCACCGCCGCCTGGACGCTCCGCGCCCCGCTCGCCCTCGCGCTGGCGGCCGGCTAGTCGCGCGGCGCGGCGTGAGGGCGGAGGTGGCGCGGTCGCGCCACAGCAAAACGCCCTACCCGAGCGCCAGCGGGCCGGCGGAACAGAAGTCGGCCTTGCCGAAGGTCGGGATGCGGTGGCCGAAACCGTGCGCGAGCGCCAGCAGCAGGCGGTTGTGCGGCACCTTGTCGAACTCCAGCGCCCGTCCCATCCGGAACCCAGCCCCACCGCCCAGCAACACAAACGGGATATTGTCCAAGGTGTGGCTGTTCCCCTTGCCCAGCTCGTTGGTCCACACGATCAGGGTGTGATCCA
>CAIOTK010000037.1 GCA_903861185.1 uncultured Opitutia bacterium
GTGGGCACCGGGTCAGGACTCGGGGAGCAACGATCGCGAGAAGGACGCGGGTTCGCCCTCCGGGCTTCGGGTGGCGCGGCCACCCTTGAGAAACCTTACAGGCGAAGGGTGCCCTGCGGAGCTTCAGCGAAGCAGGGCGTAGCGGGTAGGTTCGCCCTCCGGGGGGCCGAGCCACGGCTCGGGGAGCGACGATCGTGAGAAACACGAGGGGTTCACCACGGAGGCGAAGGCGGGCTAACGCTCGCCCATCGAGGGACGACCCGCGTTCGCGCTGCGCGCTTCGGATGGCGCGGCGGCGGTACTCTATTCCCCAAGCAGCGTCGCATTGGTCGCCGCTTGGGGGCTGCCCTGGAGGGGAGTGGCTTGCTCCCCGCGACTCAGGCGGCGGCCTGCTTCGGGCGGAAGGTGAAGTACGCCCCCGCGAGCAGTACGGTGTAAACGCCCAGCAGCAGGGTGAAGGCGAAGAAGCGGAACATCCCGCCCAGCGCTACCAACTGCGGATACACAAAGTGCCCGATGCCGGCGGTCACCGCCAGACAGGCAAACACGAGCCCGATCGCCGGCCAGCGGGCACATTCCAGCCGGAAAAAGATCGTCGGCAGCCCGAACAGGCCCAGCGCGCCGACCAGTGCCACCCAGAAACCCTGTCCGGCCAGCAAGAGCGCCGCTAAACCGATGCCCATCGCCATCAGCACGGCGTTCCAGTCGAAGGTCTCCCGCTTCCCGCTCGTGACGTGGATCGCGGTGTCGATCTTGTGGCCCTTCGTCTCGCGGATGAAGAGGCCGCCGACCACGAGGGTCACCAGCGCGATGGCGATCGGATAGATCAGGCCGGCGTAAATGGCCCCGGCACCGAAGGCTTCTTCGGTCACCTTCGAGGCGGCCACTGCCGTCGCGATCAGCGGCAGGAAGCCGCCGAACCAGCCGTTGCCCAGATGGTAAGGCAGCGACATCGAGGTGTATCGGATGTTGGTCGGGAAGAGCTCCACCAAAAACGCGGCGATTGGGCCGTAGACCATCGTCACGTAGATCACTTGGAGGAACACCAGCCCGACGAGCATCGTCAGGTTAAACGCCGGCAGGTCCGCCCAGAGGATCGCGGTCTGGCCCGGTGCGAGCAGCGGGGTGAAGTGCCGCATCGCCATATAGATCGGGACGTAAGTCAGCACGGCGAGCAGGCAGCCCGCCAGCATCACCTTCTTGCGGCCGATGCGGTCGGAAAGGTGCCCGAAGACAAGGAACAGCGGCGTGCCCAGCGCGAGGGCGATGGTCAAAATCGCGTAGGCGGGCAGCCAGTGGAGCTTCAGCGTGGTCTGTAGGAAGGTCAGCGCGTAGAACTGGCCGGTGTACCAGATGACGCCCTGGCCCGCGGTCGCGCCGAACAGCGCCAGCAGCACGTAGCGCAGGTTCACGGGATTGCTGAAGCTCTCCTTGAGCGGGTTCTTGGCCACGTGGCCCTTGCTCTTAAGCTTCGCGAACAGCGGGCTCTCCTGCATCTTCATCCGGATGTAGAGGCTCAGCCCGAGCAAAATGAACGACATCAGGAACGGGATGCGCCAGCCGTAGGTCTTGAAGGCCTCCTCGCCGACGATCAGCCGCGTCGCGCCGATCACACCCATACTCAGGAAGAATCCCAGGGTGGCGGTGGTCTGGATGTAGCTGGTGTAGTAGCCGCGCCGGTCATCCGGCACGTGCTCGGCGACGTAGGTGGCGGCTCCGCCGTATTCCCCGCCCAGCGCCAGGCCCTGCAGGAGCCGCAGCAGCACGAGGATGATCGTGGCTCCGAGGCCCCATTGCTCGTAGGTCGGCAGGAATCCGACCAAGGTGGTCGCGAGGCCCATCGTCGCCATCGTGACGAGGAAGGTATACTTGCGGCCGATGAGGTCCCCGAGGTGGCCGAAGACCAGCGCCCCGAGGGGACGCACGCCGAAGCCGGCGCCGAAGGTCGCAAGGCTGGCCAGCAGCTGGGCCGTCTCGTTACCCGGAGGGAAAAACTTGCTGCTGAAGAAGATCGCAAGGGCCCCGTACAGGTAGAAGTCGTACCACTCAAACAGGGTGCCCAGCGAGGACGCCCAGATCACGCGCCGCAGCGTCTTCGGATCGGTCGAGGGGGAGGATTCGTTCATCGGGTAAGGGGGTGGGGTCAGTCTGCGGCAGGGTGAAACCGCGAGCGGTGACGGGTACCCGAGCCCGCGGGGGCGAGTCAATCCCCCGGGTGCGCGAATTTCCCCGCCGCGGCGGCCGTGAACGCTGTCGTCCGACCTCGGCGATCCCTCCGCGCCCCGGCGCCCGACGGTCGGGGCAACCTCGGCCCGTCGCGCCGCGCGCCGGCGGTTGGGAACCGTTCCGCTGCCACGGAGCCCTGCGACCATCAGTAGGTTGCGCGGTAATGCCTGGCGGCAACCCTCGCGGCCGAAGCGCTGGGATCGGGGCATACGCAAAAGCGTGTAAATCCATCAGCGGCGGTTTTTTAGCCTGTCGCTGAAACACGCGGGCCGGTGCTGTCGTCCCTATACCTGACATGTGTCGTCATCTTGCATTTGGCCTCTGGCTGCTCCTGCTGCCGCTCTTCTGCGCGGTCCTGCGGGCCCAAGAGGTGCGGGTGCGCCCGGCGCCGCGGGTAGAGATGCCCCAGGAAGTGGATAGCAACAGCCCCGCGTTCTGGCGGGACGGGCGTCTGTTCTGGTTTGGCTCGCACGGGCGGCCTTGGCTGAGCGAGGGGCCGAGCCAATTCGGTCCGTGGGTGACGCGCGAGGTAGACCTCGTGACGGCGAACGCGTGGCCGCATTGGCTGGAGTCCGTTTGGCCCGAAACCGACGACCTCCTCTGGGGCTGGTACCACGCGGAGCCGGTCGGCATTTTCCCCAACTCCACCCTTACCGCGCCCAAGATCGGCGCCGTACTCTCGACCGATGGGGGCCGGACCTTGCGCGATCTGGGCATCATTCTGGATGCGGGCGATCCGCCGGATCGCTGGGCGATGAACGGCTATTTCGCGGGTGGGCACGGCGATTTTTCGGTGCTCCCGGACCGCGAGCGAAAGTACTTCTATTTCTTCTTCGACAATTATGCGGGCCCGGCGGCTGGCCAAGGGGTCTGCATCGCGCGGATGGCGTGGGAGGATCGGGCTAATCCGGTCGGCAAGGTGTGGAAGTACCACGACGGCGCGTGGAACGAGGCGGGGGTGGGCGGCAAAGCGACCCCGATCCTACCGGTCACGCGCCGGTGGCAGATGCGCGATCCGGACGCCTTCTGGGGACCGTCCGTCCATTGGAACACCGAGCTAAACCTGTACGTGATGCTTTTGAATCGTGCGCAGGGGGAACCGGGCTGGTCACAGGAGGGGGTGTACGTTTCCTTCTCGCCGGACCTCAGCCGCCCCGAGTTGTGGTCGCCGCCGCGCAAGCTGATCGACAAGGCGGAGTTCCCGGGCTGGTACTTTTTCTACCCGCAGGTGATGGGCCTGGGGCCCGGGGAGACGGATCGCGAGGCGGGCGCGCGGGCGCGGCTTTACGTTGGCGGCCTCTCGGAGTGGGAGCTCGAGTTTGTGGCGCCGCCGCGGGCGCCGTTTAACGTGCGGGCCGAGGCCACGGGCTCGGCGACGGTGCTGCCAGGCCGGCCCGTCACCCTGACGGTCGTAGCCGCGGGCACCGCTCCATTCACGTACCAGTGGTTTCGGGACGGCGTGGAGTTACCCGGTGCCACTCGGGCGGAGCTGGTCCTGCCGGCCGTGACGGCGGCGAATGCGGGCACGTATTGGGCGCGGGTGCGCAACGCCTTGGGCAGCGCGGAGAGTTCCCGGGTGGAGGTGGCGCTCGCGCCGCCGCCGCCCCCGCCGGCGCCGATCACTAATCTGGCGGTGCGCGCGTGGCTGCCCTCGGCCGAAGCAGCCCTGACGCTCGGGGTGGTTGCCGCCGGCGAAGTGGGGCGGCCCTTGTTGGTGCGGGCGGTCGGGCCCGCGCTCGCGGCGTTCGGCGTCGAGGAGGCTGCCCCGGATCCGCGGCTTGAGGCGCGGGATGCCCGGGGCCTCGGGCTGGGGGGCAACGAGGATTGGTCGCCGTTGCTGGCGCCAGAGTTCGCCGCCGTGGGGGCGTTTCCCCTGCCGGAGGGCAGTGCGGACGCGGCGCTGCTGGCCGAAGTGCGGCCGGGGTCGACCACGTTCCAGTTGCACGGGGGAGGGCCGGGCGTGTTGCTGGCAGAACTCTATGATGGAGCGGCGGGTCGGGGTGGGCGCCTCGTGAACCTTTCCGCTCGCGCGCGGGCCGAGGCGGGCGAGCACAGCTTGATCGTCGGTTTCGCGCTGGGATCCGGCCTGCCCCGGCGTTTGCTCCTCCGGGTCCTCGGGCCGCAGTTGGCGGCTTTCGGCGTCGAGGAAGTGCTCGCGGATCCGCGGCTGGAGGTCTTCTCCGGAGAAGGGGAGCGCGTGGCCCAGAACGACGATTGGGAACCTGGGCTGGCGGACGTGATGGCCCGGGCCGGTGCGCCGGCTTTGACCCTTGGGAGTCGCGACGCGGCGCTGGTGCTCACCGTGGCGCCGGGCCGGCGTTATACGGTGGTGGTACGTGGGGCCGAGGCCGCGGCGGGCGAGGTCCTGGTCGAACTTTACGAGCTGCCGTAACCCGGCCGCGGCCGGCGGTTCAAGGCGTCGCGATCAGCTCGACGTCCGAGAGGCGGAAGGCGAGCGCGCGGGGATCGCTCCCCTTCCGTTGAGGTGGCAGGTCGGTGGCGAATACGAGGATGCTCTCCCCCGGTGGCAGCACCGCGCCGAAGCGCAGCTCGGTCGCGCCGCGAACCGCGAGTTGCCCGCCCCAGAGCAGCCGTTCTCCGAGCGTGACGCGCAGGGCCCGTTCGCCTTCGACGGGGTGCGCTTGGGCCCGGAGCGAGAGCCGGATTTCCCCGGCGGAATCATTGCGCACGCGCAGCTCGGCGCGTCCCGCGGTCCAACGCCAGCGGTGGCCATCGAGGGTCTCCGGACCGTGCCAGCCGGGCCCCGGGCGCACGTGCACCGCCCCGTCGAGCGCGGGATCGGCGCGCAGCGTGTGGAACTCGACCGGGGGCCGGAACTCCTGCACCGCCGCGAGGACGCCGAGGTTGCCGGCGATCAGCACCGGGAGCCAGCGCCCGCCGGCGGGCACGAGCAGGTTAAAGGCGAGGGTCATCGGCAGCAGCACCCGCGTGGCCGCGCCCGGGTAACCTTCCCAGACGGGGGTCGACAGGAATAGCAGCAGGCCGGCGAACGTGGCGCCGACCCGCCACCAGCGGTCCTCCGGGCGCCAGCGCAGGAGGAAGAAACCCGCCTGCACGACGAGTCCGAGCACGGCGGCGAGGGTGGTCCAAGCGAGCGGCGCGGGTTCGGGGCCGCGGAGGTCGCCCGCGATGGCGCCAAACTTTTCGGCTAGGCCGGCCAGCGGCAGCGTAAAGTTGCCCATCCCTGGATCCTCGGCTGGACCGAACCGCAGGCGCACATAGCCCATCCAGAGCAGGAGCGGCAGGGCCACGAGCACGGCCTGCCCCGCGGCGGGCAGCCAAGTTCGGGGCGCGCGCGGTGAAAACGACAAGCCGGAGGCCGCGAGAAGGCCGGTCTCCTTGGCGAGGCCGCCGAGCGCGAGCGCCGTGCCGCCGAGGACGGGACTACCGTGGGCGAGGGCGCGGACTCCTAGCGCCGCGAGGAGCAGCGCCGGGCCGTCCACCAACGCGTGGCTGACGCTCATACAGAGCCCGTGGGAAAACATCACGCCCGCCCAGCGGAGCACGCCGGCGAATGTGGGCGGTGCCAGCCAGCGCCAGAGCAGCACGGCGAGCGCGAGCCAGCTGGCGACGTTGAGCAGCGCGTAGGCCTGCACGATCCAAGCCGGGCGCCCGAGGCCCGCGGCCCACGCGACCCAGCTGAGCAGGATGCGGCGGGCACGGTAGGGGAGGTTGTCGATCGCCTTAGTCAGCTCCGGGTTGTCGAGCGCCGGGTGGAGCGCGAGCTGCACGTAGTACGCGCCGTCGTAGCCGGCGGAGCCTTCGTACACGTGGTGGGGCACCTGCCGCAGCGCGGCCACTTTCGAGTCGTTGAGAATGTCCCCGATCGAAAGCAGGCTGGAGAAACCGGTCCCGGGCTGGTGAAACCGGGCGACCGCGCCGAGAAACAGGGCGATGCCCGCGACGATGAGCACTCGAGGCCGCACCCGGAAGGTCCGGGCAATCCAGCTTCCGGCGGAACTGGCCGGCGGCGTCACGGCCGGCGGCCTCCCGGGCGCCGGCGGGCAGAACGACGCGGTCCCTGCGGGCGCTTGTCTTCCAGGTTGCTCACGAAAGTGCGCCGGATCACAAAACCCGCTCGCCGCATGTCAAATCCGAAGCCCCCCTCGCCCCGCCGTACGCGGGCGTTCGCGGTCGTGCTCCTCGCCCTGCTCGCGGGCTATGGGGTTTGGCTGGGGATGCGGGCGGTGGTGGTGGCGGGTGGGGCGGATTCCTCGGGTTACCTCAACAGCGCGCGGCTGCTGGCCGCCGGTCAGGGTTTCACCCCGCTGCAGGTGCCGGCGGAGTTCGGGGGACCAGGCGCGGTGCCGCCCATCCATTTTACGCCGGTCGGCTTCTTCCCGCGGAGCGGCCATCCCGCGGACCTAGCGCCGACCTATCCCTCGGGCCTGCCGTTGCAGTTCGCGGTGGCGGGCCGGTGGCTCGGGTGGACGGCGGGTCCCCTCGCCGTGATGCTGGCAGCGGCCCTCGGCGCCCTTTGGTTGACGTACCTGCTCGGCCGCGAATTAGGGCTCTCGCCGGAACTCGCGGCGACGGGCGCCGTACTGCTGGCGGCGGCCCCGGTCTTTGTATTCACCTCCGTGCAGCCGCTGAGCGACACGCCCGCGACGACCTGGGTGCTCGCCGCGGCCTGGGCCGCGCTCCGCTCCCGGCGGCACCGGGGTTGGGCGGTCGCGGCCGGGGTGGCCTTCGCGGTGGCGGTGCTAGTGCGGCCGACCAACGTGCTGCTGGCCCCCGCCGTGGCGCTGCTGGTGGGCCCAGACTGGCGGCGCCTGCTGGGCTTCGTGGCCGGTGGACTACCGGGGGCGGCGTGGCTGGCGGGGTACCAGCACGTACTTTACGGGCACGCGCTCGCCTCCGGTTACGGGGACATCTTTGCCGCCTTCGGGTGGCAGTACGGTGCGCCGACGGCGCGGCACTTCGGGCTGTGGCTCACTCGCCTCCTGCCTCCGCTCCTGCTCGGCCTGCCCCTCTTTGCGCTGGCGCATCCCGCTACGCGGGGCCGCGTCGTCACGGCCCTCGTGCTGGGGGCCGGCACGCTCATCGGCTGCTACCTGTTTTATGAAGTTTCGCACGAGGTTTGGTGGTGCCTGCGCTTCATTTTGCCCGCCCTGCCGCTGCTGCTGCTCGCGGGGCTGCTGGGGGTCGAGGCGCTCGCGTGCGGCCCGGGCCGCCGCTGGCCGTGGGGCTTCCGGCCGATGGCGGCGCTCGTGCTGCTCCTCTGGGGGCTCGGCTTGGCCGGCTTCTGGCATCGGCGCCTGCAGCCCTTGCAGGTTCGGCCGCAGGAACTCGCCTATGCCGCCGGTGCCACCGCGGCCCGAGAACTTTTCCCCCCCGATGCCCTGGTGGTGAGTCTCGCCTTTAGCGGCAACCTGCTCTTCCACACGGGCCATCCGGTCTTGCGCTGGGATCAGGTCTCGCCGGAGGACTTCGCCCGCTACGCGCGCCTCGCGGCTGCCGCCGGCCGGCCGGTCCGCGCCCTGCTGTTTGATGCGGAGCGGGCCGATGCCTTCCGTCGTTGCCCCGGGCCTTGGCGCGAGGTCGGGCGCCGTGGCACCGTCGGTCTCTGGGCACTCGGGCCCTTGACGGCGCCGGTGCCCGGTCCGTGACTCCCCTGCCGTGCCCGCGCCGCTCCTGCTTGATCTCAGCCACACCTGCCACACGCGGGCGCGCACGGGTATCCAGCGCGTGAGTCGTGCCCTGCGGCGCGAGCTGGGCGCGGCGGGGAGATCCATCACCCACGATCCGTACGCGCGGGGCTGGCGTCCCCTCGCGGCTTGGGAGGAGGAAAACTTGGCTGCGCCCGGAGCCGCGGGGCGCCGTGGGGCGCGTTGGCCGTGGACGGCGCGCGCGCGGGGCTGGCTCACCGCGGCGCTGTGCGGGCGGCCTGCGGGGGTGGCTCCCGCGCTGCGGCCCAACCGCGGGGTAGTGGTGCCGGAAGTATTTTCGCCGGCGGTGGCGGCGGCGTTGCCCGACCTGCTCGCGGCGGCGGAGGGACCAGCCGTCGCGGTGTTCCACGATGCGATTGCGTTGCAGCACCCGGAATGCAGCCCAGCCGGAACGGTGGCGCGATTCCCGGCTTATCTGCTGGAGTTGCTTTGGTTCGATGGCGTGGCCGCCGTCTCCGAGGCTTCGCGCGATGCGTTGCGCGACTATTGGGCGTGGCAGGGCATCCGTGACCACCCGCCGGTCGAAGCGATCCCGCTTGGCGTGGAGGTGCCGGTGGCCGTGCCGGCAGTCGCGCCCGACGGGGGCCCGCCGGAGGTGCTGTGTGTCGGTAGCCTGGAGGGGCGCAAGAACCACCTCGCCTTGCTGGAGGCCGCGGAGCGTTTGTGGCGCGAGGGGTTCAAGTTTCGCCTGCGGCTGATCGGGATCGTCCAGCCCGCGACGGGAGCGGCCGCCGCGCGCCGGGTACAGGAACTACAGGCGGCGGGATTCCCGTTGGTCCACGCGGTCGGCGCCGGCGACGCGGCGGTGGCGGCAGCCTACGCGGCCTGCGCGTTCACCGTATATCCCTCGCGCGTGGAAGGTTTTGGATTGCCCGTGCTGGAGAGCCTCGCCCACGGGAAACCCTGCGTCTGCGCGGGCCGGGGCGCGCTGGGCGAGACGGCCCGCGGAGGCGGCTGCCTTACCTTGGACGACCTAGGCCCGGCGGATCTGGCGGCCGGACTGCGCCAGTTGCTGACGGATCCCGCCGCCCTCGCCACGCTGGCTGCGGCCGCCCGAACGCGACCGATCCGGCGCTGGACCGAGTACGCGGCCGACCTTGTCGCGTGGCAAGGGAGCTTGCTGCGCCGGCGTCGGGAGCAGCCGCCTTTCCGTTTGCGTTAACCTCCGCCGCTTCCATCGTCCGACCGACCATGCCCTTGTCGTTCTTCAGCAAATCCCGGAAGGCGATGCTCGCGCGCTGCCGCGATGACTACGCGACCAAGATGCGCCTGAAGTACGCGCCTTACTACCACGCGATGGAGGCGCAGACCGGTACGAATGTCCGCCTCGACGGGCGCGATATGATCATGCTGTCGAGCAACGATTACCTCGGGCTCTCGTTCCATCCCAAGGTGATCGAGGCAGGCCGGGCCGCGATGCTCCGCTGGGGCACGAGCACGACCGGGGCGCGTACCTCCAACGGATCCCGCGCGTACCACGTTGAGCTGGAGGAACGCTTGGCCGCCTTCCTCGGCCGCGAGGCCTGCCACATCCACTCCGCCGGTTACCTGTCCTGCTTGGCGAGCGTCGCCGCGTTCGCGCAGAAGGGGGATGTCATTTTGGCCGACAAGAACATCCACTCCTGCCTCTGGGACGGCATCCGCCTCTCGATGGCGACGGTGGAGCGCTTCTCCCACAACAGCCCGGCGGACCTGCGTGAGGTGCTCGGGGCGGTCAGTCCGGACGCCGCGAAGATGCTGGTGATTGAAGGCGTCTACTCGATGGAGGGCCACGTCGCGCGCCTGCCGGAACTTACCGAGATCGCGGAGACGCACGGGTGCTTCACCGTCCTCGATGATGCGCATGGCTTCGGCGTGCTGGGGCGGCAGGGTCGGGGGACGGCAGATCACTTCGGGCTCACGGACAAGGTGGATCTGGTCTGCGGCAGCCTGTCGAAGTCCCTGGCGAGTACGGGCGGCTTCATCGCCTCCTCGCGCGAGGTGATCGATTACCTACGCACCAATTCCAAGCAGACGATCTTTTCGGCGGCAATTAGCCCGAGCCAGGCGGCGTGCGCGCAGGCTTCGTTGGAGCTGATGCAGCAGGAACCGCAGCATCTGGAGCGCCTGTGGGCCAACACCCGCAAGTACCGCGCCCTGCTCAAGTCGCTCGGGCTAGACACGTGGGAGAGTGAGACCCCGGCGGTGCCGATTGTGCTGGGTTCGAAAGAGCGCGTGTACCCCTTCTGGAAGGCCCTGCTGGAGAAGGGCGTATTTACCGTGATGTCGATCGCGCCTGCGGTGCCGGCGGGCAAGGACTTGATCCGGACGGCCGTCTCCGCGATGCACACCGACGAGCAGTTCGACCGCATTGCGGA
>CAIOTK010000038.1 GCA_903861185.1 uncultured Opitutia bacterium
CATCGCGTCGAGGGTGGCGGCGATCGGCTCCATCCTCACCAGGCCGGAGAACACGGCCTTGTCGCCGATCTCGTCCTCAAGGACGAACGTCGGCCGCTGGGTGACCTGGTGCGCGAAAAACTCCCGTGTGCTCGCCTCGATGCGCGCGGCCACCCCGGCGGATTCGGCGGCCGCCCGCAGGGACCCTGCCTCCAGCCTCCCTCCGCCGGCCGCGACGGCGATCTGGACCGCGACCTCCATCCGCCCGACCTTCAGGCCTTCCCGCTCGATCGCGTGCGCGAGCGCGAGGCGGATCTCGTCCCCGTGGAAGCCGAAGTCCCGCGCGGCTTCCGCGACGAAGCTGGCCGCGGGATACTCGCCGGGGCGCGGCGGCTCGTAACCGGCCGTCGTCAGCGGGAAAGGGGAGCGCATCAGGATGCCGCTGCGGCGATAGAACCACGCGCATTGTTCCCGCGAGACCGGCCAATCCTCGGGCCGCATCCGCGCGATCCTCCAGTCGAAATCCACCCGGCCCGCATACCGTCGCTTCAGGTCCGCCCACGCGGCCTCCGCCCAGAAACACCAGGAGGATGTGACCTCCAGGAAATACGTGACTTTCATACCCCCGACCGTGGCCGTCGCCGCGCCCGGGTCAAAGCCCGAGCGCGGCGGGCGAGGCGCGGTGGCACGGGTCCGTTGGCATTTGCCCGGCGGTGCCCGAGGCGGTAGGGAGACCGTCACGATGACGCTGCCATTCTTCTGGGTCGACGCGTTCTCCGCGCAGGTCTTCGGCGGCAATCCCGCCGGGGTCGTCCCGCTCGCGCGCTGGCCGGCGGACGCGCTGATGCAGCGGATCGCGGCGGAAAACGGGCTTTCCGAGACGGCGTTCCTCGTCCGCACCGGGCCCGAACGCCTGCAACTCCGGTGGTTCACGCCGGCCTGCGAGGTCGACCTCTGCGGGCACGCCACGCTCGCGGCCGCCTTCGTCACGTTCGCGTTCACGGGGCAGGCCGGGGATCGCGTCGTCTTTGAGTCCCGCAGCGGGCCGCTGCCGGTCGTCCGCGGGGCCGACGGCCGCCTCGAACTCGATTTCCCCGCCCGGCCGGCCCGGCCGGTGCCCGCCCCCGCCGGCCTGCTCCGCGGGTTGGGCGCGACGCCGGCCTTCACCGCGCAAGCCCGCGACACCCTGTGCGTCTTCGCCACGGAGGCGGAAGTGCGCGCGCTGCGGCCGGACTTCGCGGCGCTCGCGGAGGTCGAGACCTTCGGGGTCATCGCCACGGCGCCCGGCGTCGAGTGTGATTTCGTGTCGCGCTTCTTCGCGCCGCGGGCCGGCGTCCCGGAGGACCCGGTCACCGGTTCGGCGCACTGTACGCTTGTGCCCTACTGGGCGGAACGCCTGGGGCGCGACACGCTCGAGGCGCGGCAGGTCTCCGCCCGCGGCGGCCGGTTGCGCTGCGTCCTCGACGGGGAGCGCGTCCGGATCGCCGGCCACTGCGCGCTCTACCTGCGCGGGGAAATCCAGGTCTGAAGTCCGCGCCCGGTCGCGCGTTCCCCGGCGCCTCAGGCGGCGGCCTGCTTCGGGCGGAAGGTGAAGTACGCCCCCGCGAGCAGTACGGTGTAAACGCCCAGCAGCAGGGTGAAGGCGAAGAAGCGGAACATCCCGCCCAGCGCCACCAACTGCGGATACACAAAGTGCCCGATGCCGGCGGTCACCGCCAGACAGGCAAGCACGAGCCCGATCGCCGGCCAGCGGGCACATTCCAGCCGGAAAAAGATCGTCGGCAGCCCGAACAGGCCCAGC
>CAIOTK010000039.1 GCA_903861185.1 uncultured Opitutia bacterium
CCGTGAGCAAGCCGGTGTGGTTCTACGGCCTCGAGCCGCTCGCCGCGCAACTGCTGCCGCCCAAGGGCGGCCGGCTCCGCCGCATCGCCTTCACCCAGCTCGCCCAGCCCGGCGTCACCCCGACCGCCGAGGCGTTGCGCGGCCCGGAGGACGAGACCGCCCGACTCAGTCGGGCCCTGCCGCTCTGGTTCGCAGAGACGTTTTCGTTCGCCGCCCTCTATCAGGCGGTCGCCGCGGTGGCCTTCCAGGCGGGCGCCGAGGGGCCCGCGGGGAACCATCCGGTGGTCTTCTCGTCCGAGTGGACGCCCGAGAACCTGCGCCAACTCGTGGAGACCCACGGTGAGGAGCTGGATTACATCGTCACCGGCTCGCTCCGCGTCGCGGCGGGCGACCACGAGGTCGTGCTGCGCGTCTGGGAGGTAAAGGGCCTGCGCGAGCGCAAGGTGTTCCCGGCGCGCTGGACGCCCTCCAATGCGGACGCGGTGCTCTCGCGCCTGCACGCCGACGTCCGCGCGTTCATGGAGTGGTCGCCGGCCAGCGCCGCCTACGCCTACGTGATCCCGGCGCAGCCGCGGCCGTGGCTCGAGACCCTCGGCGCCTCGCTCGGGTTGTTCCTGGCCGAGAAGTCCGTGCTGCCGCCCACCTGCCTCGCTCCGGTCGCCGCCGATCTCGCGGCGGCCGGCACCCGTGCCGCCGGAAGTGAGGGCGCGTCCCTCGCCTACCTGACCCTCCGCGCCCGCGCCCGGCAGCTCGGCCTCACCGACGCGCCCCTCGCCCCGCTCGCCCGTTCCCCGCTCGTCCAGCAGGCGCGAGACCTCCTCGGCTAAACCGTGCTTCTTTTCTGCCCACGATGAAACCCGCCCTGCTCGTCCTCGCCGTCCTCGCGCTCCCGTCCGTCCTGCCGGCGCAGCGGATCGTCCGCGGGCCCTACCTGCAGCTGGGCACCCCGGACAGCGTCGTGGTGCGTTGGCGGACCGATGTGCCCACCGAGAGCGCGGTGCGGATCGGATCGGACCCGGCCCGCCTGGAACGCGCGGTCCAAAGCAAAGCCAAGACCACTGAGCACATCGTGCACGTCGGCGGCCTGCAGCCGGCCACCCGGTACCATTACGCCGTCGGGCACGCCGCGGGCCTCCTGTCCGACGGCGCCGGGACCATCGTGACCTCGCCGCCGCACGGCACCCGCCGGCCGATCCGCACGTGGGTCGTCGGCGACGCCGGCACCGCCGGCTCCAAGGGATACGAGGGCCAGCAGGCCTCCGTCCGCGACGCGTACCTCCGCTTCACGGGCGAGCGCCACACGGACGTCTTCCTCCAACTCGGCGACAACGCTTACAACACCGGCACCGACGCGGAGCATCAGGTTGCCGTGTTCGACGTCTACCGCGACCTGCTGCGTCGGACCGTCACTTGGCCGACCCTCGGCAACCACGACGCGGGCTCCGCCGCCTCCATCACCCAGTCCGGCGTGTACTTCGACATTTTCACCCTGCCCACGCGCGCGCAGGCGGGCGGGTTGATGTCGGGCACCGAGGCCTACTACTCCTTCGACTACGGCAACATCCACTTCGTGTGCCTGGATTCCCACGACTCCGACCGCTCGCCGGACGGAGCGATGCTCACGTGGCTGCGGCACGACCTCGCGGCGACGAAGCAGGACTGGATTATCGCCTACTTCCACCACCCCCCTTACACCAAGGGCTCACACGACTCGAACGTGGAGCGGCAGCTGATCGAGATGCGGGAGAACGCCCTGCCGATCCTCGAGGCGGGCGGGGTCGACCTGTGCCTGACCGGCCACAGCCACTCCTACGAGCGCTCCTTCCTCATCGACCGGCACTACGGCAAGCAGGACTCCTTCACGGCGGCGATGAAGGTGAACGGCGGCGATGGCCGGCCGGACGGCACTGGGCCCTACCGCAAGGCTACCCTTGGCCGGGGCGTGCACGAGGGCGCCGTGTACATCGTGGCGGGCAGCTCGGGTAAGATCACGGGCAAGACCGAGAAGACGGCGGCGCGCGGCTTCCTCGATCACCCCGCGATGTTCCTTTCCCTCTACCGGCTTGGCTCGCTGGTCCTCGACGTGGAGGGCAACCGGCTGGACGCAGCTTTCCTCACTGAGAAGGGCGAGCGGCTCGACCACTTCACGATCCTCAAGGGCAAGTGAGTCCCGTCCGCCCCCAACCTGGTCTCGCCCGCGCCTCCGGGTGGCCCGCCTCCCGCTGATGCTGCCCTCGCGCTCCGGTTCGTTCCCGCTGTTCCGCTTCGCGGGCGTCCGCGTCTACCTTCACTGGTGGTGGTTCCTGTTCGCGGCGGTGGATCTGAGCGTGCGGACGCGCGCCTACACCTCGTTCGCGTGGAACGTCGCCGAGTACCTCTCGCTCTTCGGCATCGTGCTGCTGCACGAGTTTGGCCACGCGCTCGCGTGTCGGCAGACCGGGGGCAAGGCGGACGAGATCATCCTCTGGCCGTTGGGCGGCGTGGCCTTCGTGCAGCCGCCCCCGCGGCCTGGGGCCGAGCTGTGGAGCATCGCAGCTGGCCCGCTGGTCAACGTGCTGCTGATCCCGGTGATCCTCGGATTCTCGTGGGCGCGCTCCCAGTTCGGCTGGGGGCTAGACAGTCCGGACTACCGCCGCTTCCTCAGCGCGCTCTTCTGGATCAACTCCGGCCTGCTCGTGTTCAACCTGGTCCCAGTTTACCCGCTCGACGGCGGGCAGATGCTGCGCTCGGTGCTTTGGTTCTTCGTCGGCCGCGCGCGCAGCCTGCGCATCGCCGCCATCTCGGGCGCCATCGGCGTGGTTGCGCTCGCCGCCACGCTGCTCGTGCTGCAGCCCCAGCGCTGGATCTTCACGCTGCTCATCACCGGCTTTCTCGGCTCGCACTGCCTCAGCGGCTTCCGGCAGGCTCGCCAACTGCAGGCGCTCGAGCGCTTGCCGCGCCACCCGGGGTTCTCTTGCCCCGAGTGCCGGATGTCCCCGCCCGGCGGTCCCCTCTGGCGCTGCCCCGGCTGCGGCCAGGGCTTCGATCCGTTCTCGACCGGCGGGGTCTGCCCGCACTGCCAGACCGCCCGCAACGTCATCCCGTGCCCGCACTGTGGCACGGACCACGTCGCCTCCGCGTGGGGCCTCGGGCCGCGCGGGGGCGGCGGGCGCGTGATCGATATCTGAGACCCCGACCCCGATGACCTCCGCCCGGCTCCTCCCCGCTCTCTTGGCCTTCGCCGTCGCGCTGCCCGCCGCGACGCCGCCGGCCGCCCCCGCCGCCGCGGCCCCCGAGGCGCCCCCCGCGGCCAGGTATGAGGCCGGATCTCGCACCCGCGACGGCATCGGCAAGTACTACTTCGGCCGCGAGATCTCCCAGGTGATGGGCCATCTCGGCGCCGGTTGGCTGGAGCGCGCCGAGCGCGAGGAGGAGGAGCGCACGGATCTGCTCCTCGAGGCGTTGCGCCTGCGGCCGGGCGATGTGGTCGCAGACTTCGGGGCGGGCAGCGGGTACTTCACGTGGCGCATCGCGCAACGCGTGGGCCCCTCCGGGCGTGTCTACGCGGTCGAGGTCCAGCCGCTAATGCTGGAGCTGCTCCAAGCCAACCTTACCCGCCGGGGCCTCGCGGATCGGATGCTGCCCGTGCTCGGGACGGCGAGCGACCCGAAGCTGCCCGAGGCGAGCTGCGACCTGATTCTGCTGGTGGACGTCTACCACGAATTGGAATTCCCGTTCGAGGTTACGGCGGCGTTGGCGCGCGCGCTCAAACCGGGCGGCCGGCTGGTGCTGGTCGAATACCGCGGGGAGGACCCGGAGGTGCCAATCAAACCCCTGCACAAGATGACCGTTGCCCAGGTGCGGCGCGAGTTGGCCGTGCACCCGCTGGAGTTCGTCGAGAACCTCGGCGTGTTGCCGCGCCAGCACCTGTTGGTGTTCCGGCGGCCCGCGGCGACGCGTTGATCAGGCCCGCGCGCGCCGGGCGGCGAGTACGTTGTCCGCCGTGTAGAGGGCCAGCGCCGTCCAGATGAAGGCAAAGCTGAGGGCGCGTTCTCGCGTGAACGGCTCGCGGTAAACCCAGACCCCGAGCGCGAGCTGCAGGGAGGGCGCCAGGTACTGCAAGAGCCCAAGGGTCGTCAGGCGGATGCGGCGTGCGCCGAAACCGAAGAGCAGCAGCGGGATCGTCGTGATGACCCCCGCGCTGAGGAGCAACGCGTGCGTCGGGCCGTCCACGCGCCCCAAGGCGCCCTGCCCCGCGAGCTGGTACCAGACGAGGGCGCCGGCCGCGAAGGGCAGAAGCAGGAGCGTCTCAACCGTCAGGGCGGGCAAGGCGGCGAGGGGCGAGCGTTTCCGCATCAGGCCGTAACCGCCCCAAGTTGCCGCGAGCGCGAGGGCGATCCACGGCGGGCGGCCGGCCTGCACGATCATCAGGCCCACGCCCGCCGCGGCGCTGGCGATCGCGACCCATTGCGTCCACCGGAGGTGCTCGTGGAGCACGAAACGGCCGGCGGCGACGTTCACCAGCGGGACTAAAAAGTAGCCGAGGCTGGTTTCGATGACGTGACCGGCGTTCACGCCCCAGACGTAGATCAGCCAGTTGCCGGTCAGGAGGAGCGCGGACAGCAGGTGGGGTCCGAGGGCGCGGCCGGTCCGGCAGGCGGCCCAGACCGTGCCGAGTTCGCCTTGCCGCGCGGTCAGCGCGAGCAGCACGACCAACGACCAGACGAAGCGGTGTGCGATCAGTTCAAGGGCCGGGATGCCGTGCAGGCGCGTCCAGTAGAGTGGGACCAGCCCCCAGAGGAGATATGCGCCGCACGCGGCTAGTGCGCCGGCCCGGGCCTCGTTTCCGGCCGGTGTCGCCGGCGGGCTCACGGGCGGGCGCGTCCGTGGCCGGTACTCACCGCGCCAGCTTGCGATCGAATTGGTAGCGGGCGTCGAACTCCTGCGCCGCCTGCGTCTGCGCGGCCGCGTCGGCCACGCCTTGGGCCTTCAGCTCGGCCAGCCGTTTGTCCATCCAGCGCTGCCGGAAGGTGGCCTCGACCTCGCTCGAGATCGCCGTGCTCTCCCGAGGCTTCTGCGACTTGCGGAACAGGGAGCAACCCGAGGAAGTAACGGCCAAGGCGGCGAGGGCGGCGGTGAGGAGAAGGTGCTGGGTCATTTTCTCGGCAGGGGAGGGGACTGTAGGACCGAGGGCCCCGACCGCGAGGAAACTTTCGCGGGCGGGCGCTTTGTTTTGCCCCGGCCGCGGGCGGCGCCACGCTGGTGGCGTAATGGCGGACGAACCTTCCCGGCCCAAGCTGCGTCTCTCGGAGCGGCCTCCGGCGCCGTCGCCCGCGCCCGCGGCGCCGCCGCCGGCCCCGGAACGCGTTTTCCGCGCTCCCGCGCTCCCGGTTCCTGAATCGCCGACGGTGCGCCTCCCGCCACCCCCACCGCCGGCTGCCGCCGTGCCCGGCCGCCCGGTCCGCCCCGTTGCCCCCCCGGCAGCGGCCTCCCCGCCCGGCGCCCCGGCCCCTGCGGAACGTTCCTCGGTCCTGCCACTCGTCGGGGCCCTCGCGTGCGTGGCGGGCGCCGCGCTTTTTTACACCCAGGTCCTACGCCCCCGCCGAGAGGCGCGGGAGGCCGCCGCGGCGGCCTCCACTCCAGCGTCCCCGGTGTCCGCCGCCGCTCCTTCCGCGTCCGCCGCGGTGCCGGAGGTGATCGTCCCCGCCGTGCTCGAGCGGGCGGATCCTGGCGCGAGCCTGGAGTTTCGCACTCGCGTCTTGGGCCTCCGCCTTAGCGGGGTGTTCGAGGGGGAGCCGCCCCGCGCGATGATCGACGGGCGGCTGGTGCGCGCCGGAGAGGTGATCGACGAGCGCTTGGGCATCCGCTTTGACGGCCTCGAGCCCGGCCGCCGCCTCCGTTTCCGCGACGCTTCCGGCGCGGCCGTCGTGAGGAAATATTGAGGCGCGGCCGCGCGGCTTCAGGCCGAGCTGAAGGCGTCGCGCACGGCGCGGAGCACGGCGGGGTCGGTGATGATCCCGAGCACGCCGTTCACCACAAACTGGATGCCGATGCAGAGGATGAGGAAACCCATCACTTTCGAGAGGGCATTCATCCCGTTGGCGCCGATCACCTGCGTGATGCGCTCCGAAAGGCGCAGGGTGGCATAGGAGATCGCAGCGACGATGAGGATGCCGAGAATGATCGCCGCGTAGTCGAGCAGGCCCCGCGCGAGCGAGGTAAAGCCGACGGTCACCGCGATCGAGCCCGGGCCGCTGAGCATCGGCATCGCGAGCGGCGAGAACGACACATCGCGCTTGGCCCGCGCTGCCTCCTCCGCCGGATCACCCGTGCTCCGGCCCCGCGGGGCGCCGACCAGCATCGCCGAGCCGATGCCGGCCACCAGCAGGCCACCGGCGATGCGCAGCCCGGGGATCGAGATGCCGAAGAAGTTCATGATGAAGGTCCCGCCGATCAGGAAACTCACCAAAATCGCCACCATATAGAGGCAGGCCCGGCGCAGCTGGGCTAGGCGGTGCGCCGGGGAATCCCCCTCGGTGATGGCGAGAAAGGTCGGCGCCGAGGCAAGCGGGTTCACCATCGGCAGGAGCGCGATGATCGTGCCGAGAATGAGTTCCCAGAAGTGGCTCATCGGCTGCATTCCGGGGAAGGCATCCGGAAACCGGGGCGACGCAAGCTTCCCGGCCTACCAGACATCCACCGGCCCGCGCGGCACCGGGATCGCGTCTCTTTCCCCGTCCACCCCGTCCGCCGGATCGCGCAGAAACGAGGGCACGAGCGGCGCGGGAGCGAACTTCGGCAGCAGTTGCCCCGCCTCGTCGCAAAACTGGCGGCGCCAGTCCAAAAACTCCGCCAGCGCCGCCTCAAAGTCCGCGCGGGTCTCCATCGCGAGCAGGCGCCGCTTGAGCGGCTTCGCCGGGCCGAAGCGCTTCGCGTACCACGGCGCGATCCGCCGGAAGAGGCGCGTGCCGTGCTCCTCCCCGTGGAACGCACACACGCGGTCGTAATGCCGCCGCAGCACCCGCAGGCGCTCGGCCAAGTCCGGCTCCGGCAGCAATTCGCCCGTGCGCAGCAGGTGCTCCGTCCGCCGGAAGATCCACGGATCGTAGAACGCCCCGCGCCCGATGCTCACCCCCGCGCAGCCCGTTTCCCGCAGCATATGCTGCGCGCCCTCGGGTGTCGTCACGTCGCCGTTGCCGATCACGGGAATCCTGCGCACCGCGCCCACTACGGCCCGGATGCCGGTGAGGTTGACTACGCCGCTGAAGCCCTGCGCCCGCGTGCGCCCGTGAACGAATACCGCCGCCACGCCCGCGTCCTCCAGCACGCGCGCCAGGTCGGGCGCGGTCAGGTTATCCTCGTCCCAACCGAGTCGCATCTTGGCGGTCACCGGGATCCGCACCGCGGCCACCATCCCGCGCACCAGCGCTGCGGTGCGGTCCAGCTCGGTCATCATCGCGGAGCCGCCGCCGACGCGAACGACCTTCCGCAC